>JALYKM010000273.1 GCA_030774785.1 Gemmatimonadota bacterium | reverse complement strand
AGTGGCCTGAGCCTGTGCATCGCGGCGGGATACCGCTGCTCGGCGCTCTTCTCGGCGCGGAATCGCAGCATTAGCTCCTCCCCGCCAAGCCGACCGATCAGCTCGTCGAGCGTGGGAAGCGACCGGTCGTCCGCATCCTCGCGCTCCACACGATAGAACTCCAGGCACTCGCTGTAGCGGCCGAGCGCGTACGGCCGCGCGAGCCGCAGCAGCAGCTGCGCCTCGGGACACAGCGATTCTTCATCACTCAGCGCGAGCGCGACACCGAGGTGGTCGAGGAGATTGACGAGTGCGGTCTTGCGCGCGCGCGCAACCTTCGCCTCGCCGAGGGCAAGGAAAAGGCTCGCGAGTGTCCGCGTGTCATCGAGCGCACGGTGGGACTCTCCCGGGTCGATGCCATACACGCGCGCGAGATCGACGAGCTTCGCGCTGCCGGCGTGTAGCTCGCGGGCGAGCAGGAGGGTGTCGTAGGTGCAGAGGTCATCCCCGGCGAGCGACTCAGACATCCGCCGCAGAATCGGAAAATCGAAATGGTAGCCGTTGTGCGCGACGACTACGTCGCTGCCGCAGAATGCGCGGAACTCCGGCCACACGCTCTCGAAGAACGGTGCCGTGGCGACGTCGCGCTCGTCGATGCCGTGGGTTCTTTTTGCCCCCGCGGCGATCGGCACCCGTGGCCTCACCAGCGAGTGAAAGTCGCCGGCGAGCTTTCCGTCGCGCACGCGCACCGCGGCGATCTCAACGATTTCCGAGCGCACGATGTCCTTGTCCGTGCTCTCGATGTCGACCGCGGTGAAATCGCGGAAATGATTCGCGAAGCTTCGCGTGCGAGCCAGCTGCGCGGCCTTGAAGAGCGCGAGCGCAATTCCCAGAGATGAAGCACTGGCGGAAACGAGGGATACCGCGTCCTCCGGACAGGCTCCGCCGAGCACTACGCGGCGGAGTCCGATGCCTGCGAGCACTCCCTTGAGCGCGATCTCGGCTCCGCCGAGCCGCGGGATCCAAACCGTGTGCCCGCTCTCGATCGCTGCCGCGAGCTTGTCGGCGAGTCTCTGGATGTCGTCATCCTCGGCCGGATCGGTGAGCTCGTCGTGATGCTCCTCGAGCACGGTACGGTACTCGCCTACGCGCTGCGACAGAAGCTCTTCGACGAGCGACGTGAGGGTAGTGTGACGAGCCCCAAGCGCGACGAGATTCCGCAGTGCGTAGAAGCCGCGCCAGATCTTCCGCGAGTCGCCGTGCTCGCGCGGCAGCTCGCGAGCCAGCTGCTCGAGGTAAGGAAGAAGTTGCTGCCGGCCCTCCTCTGCCTTCGCACGGGCGCCGTCAAACAGTGGGCTGGGAAGAACGACCTGTAGAAAGCTTTCCTTGTGAATCGGATCGTCCGGGCTGGCGATCACCCGGAGCGCTGCGATGACATAGCTGACGACGGGATCTTCCGCGAGCGCGCGTCCGTTGGCGAGACGACACGGAATTCCAGAGGTGAGAAAGCAGGCCTCGGCCCCATCGCCAATCTCGTGACGCCGGTAGAGCAGCGCGAACTCTCCCCAATCGAGGCCGTGCTCGTCGCGATCGCGCCTGATGTCATCGATGATCCACGCGATTTCGGCGTCTTCGGTCGCGAACGTGAGAACCGTGATCGGGAACATGCACTCGCGCTCGGACTCGGCGTGCCTGCGATCCGTGAAGATCGGCGTGTTGATCATGACGAGACGCCGCGAGAGCGCGACGATTTCGCGCGGGCAGCGACGGTTCTCCTTGAGCTGCGCCATAGTCTTTATTTCGAAATCGTTGGCGTAGGAAAGAAAGACCTGCGGGTCCGCGCCCGCCCACGAGTAGATCGACTGCTCATCGTCGCCGACGGCGAAGACGTTCCGGTGCTCGCGCGCCAGCTCGCGGATGATCGCGTACTGAACCGGATTCAGATCCTGGAACTCGTCCACGAGAACGCAGTCCCAGCGCCGCCGCACCGTCGCGCCGACGGAATCATTCCGAAGCAGCTGTCCGGTTTTCAGTACGAGCATGTCGAAGTCGACCAGCTTTCGCTTGTCCAGGAATTCCTGGTAGCGGGTGAACAGCATCCGATCGTCTGGCCGCAGTGCATCGCCGCGAAAGCGGTACGCCGCGAATCGCGTGAGGAGATTGCCATGCCAGGCCGGCGGGACCTGAAGCCTGCGCAGGACGCAACGTTGGTAGTCGTCGTCGGCGATGCCGAAGCCAGGCTCCAGTCCGACGTGGGTTCCGAACTCGCGCAGCAGCTCGGCGCAGAAGGCGTGAATCGTCCCGCGCTTGACGCGCTCGGCGCGCGAGCGCAGCTGTCGCTCGAGACGTGAGGCAATTTCGCCCGCGGCCTTGTTGGTGAACGTGAAGACGCAGATGCGTTCCGGATCGAGCCCGCGCTGCTCGACGAGGAATCGAATCCGCTCGATCAGGCAGAATGTCTTGCCGGCCCCTGGGCCGGCAAGAACGAGCACTGGCTCGGAGGAAGCCTCGATGGCCTCGCGCTGGGACGAGGAGGGAACGTGCGGAACGGCGAACGCGATCGTCGCGCCGATGGCAACGATCGCGTCAGGTCCGGCGAGACTCGAGACAGGGGCGGTCAGGGGCTTGTCGTTCTGTAGAAGAACTGCTCCCGTACGATCTTGCCGTCTTTCACCGTATAGAGAGCCATTTCCTCCATGGAATCACGCTTGGCCATCGGCTTGAACGTGACGTCGTAGTTGTAATAGACAGCGAACTTGTCCTCGCCAACGAATGGCCCTTCCACATTCGACGAATGCACCTCGTTGTTTTCACTCCACCATTTGTTCTTCTGGCGAATCGCGTCGATCCCTTTCATTTCGCGGGGCATCTGCTCGCTGCCCATTGATTCGATGCTGACGATGTCCGGCGAGTAGAGCGTGTTGATCGCGTCCATGTTGCGTCCGGCACGGCAGAAGACGACGAGCTCGTCTGCGACGACGGTGGTGGCCGTGGGAGCGGCGGTAGTCACAGTATCTCCTTGGTTCGGGTCCCGCCCTCATATTATCTGAAAATCTCGTGGAAGCCAGGAATTGATTTGATCAGTTCCAAGCTGAGCCTTCCCCGGCGTTAGAACCGCCTCACGCCGATCGGGGAAATCGACCTCATCAGGTAAGCGCCGTGGCCCGCGCGACTTAGCGTAAAATGTTGTGACATCTACATTTAGGTCCTCTGGATGTGTTATACTCCATGATACAATTTGAACCAGATTTAGCGCCAGAGTTGGTCCTCTCGGCGTTGGCTCCTACGGTAGATCCTCGCACGCGGGGGCCCGGCAAATTCCGACGGGGTCGTGGAGATATTTCAAATGCAGAAGATCAACGACAAGGGACAGATCGCACGCAGCGTTCGATTCGATATTGCGACGAATAAGAACGAAGAATTCCATACGCTTTTCAGAAACGAAGTGCTTCCGATCCTGAAGAAGCAGGATGGCTTCAAGGACGAGCTGTTGCTGGTGAAGGACCAACACGTTCTCGCCATCAGTGTCTGGAACGACATGGATTCAGCACGTAAGTACGAATCCACGACCTATCCGCAAGTGGACAAGGCGCTTCGGCCTGTAATGTCCGGAAAACCGACGGTCGAGACGTTCCAATACGACTCGCTGTCGACTATTGCCTGACCATCGCTCTTAGATTGTGAAAAATAGGAGGAGCCCGCAGGGGCACCTCCTATTTTTTTTCGCGACGATCGAGCAAAAGGAGCGCCCAGCTACTGCTTCAACTCGTAGAAAAACCTGTTGATCGTGAGGCCCGCGACTCCCACTTCCTTGCCAACGACGCCCAACCCGAACACGGTCACACCCTTGTCCGTGGGGCTGTCGAACGCAGTCCGGTTCATGAACACGCCCTCGAAACGGTCCTGGGTTCCGTTCGCGTAGACTTGCGTCGCGGTGAGCAGCGCTCCGTCGATCTTCCCGTTTCTGAGCGTGAATCTCCGCCTCACCGTGAGGTCCGGCCCCGCGGGCTCGTAGCCCGTTCCTTCCACATTGCCATTCCGGTCGACGCGCAGCTGGAAGGCGAAGCCCAGGTCCGGAACCTCGTAGGTGCCCGAGTAATCCTGTGGATTCGCTTTGACGACGGGCTCGCTCCGTACCTCCTTGTACTTCTCCATCCGTACGCCGCGTTTTTCCTTGACCACGTGTTTGTTTTTGTTAAACGACGCGGCAATCGCTCGCGTCCTCGTCTGTGCCGACGCAGACGGGAGAGTCTGCTGTGCCGAGGCGGCGGTGAGCGGAGTGAGAGCACCGGCAAGGGAAACGACGAGGGCGCTGGGATATAGGCTGTTCATATGTTTCTCCTCCTGAGGGGTATTCGTGCCCTCTGTTGACACCCAAACGCCAGAAATGGTTGGGGGCGGCTGAGATTCGTACAGCACCGTACAATCCCCTCGCGCAAGGTCTTGTCAATTAAACACTTGCGCGATTTTCGCAAACGTTTACAATAGCGGATGTAAACCCTAACCGGACCGTTCGGGGGAGGAGAGGTAAGTGCTGACGAATTTGAGCGGACCTAGTTCTGAGTCTCCGCGGTGGACACTTCCTCCATCGCATCAGGAGCTGCTGAGGAGTGCGTTGAGCGATGGAGCGACGGGGAAAACCGTCACCCCCGAGCAGCGCATGGTCTTGCGCCAGATCTGCTCGGTTGCCGAGAGAATGAGCTTCGAGCCCGAGGATTTCCTCATCGCCTTCAAGCTCGCGCTCGCTGATGCCGCCAACGATGTAGGCGTCCCGCCCGGTCCCGAGCGCAACGATCTTCTGGCGCGACTCGTGAGCGCGTCCATCGAGGAGTTTTTTCGTGTTCCCGCGCCGGGAGGCACCGCCAAGAAGGCGGGCGGTCAGGAGCTAGCTGCCGGCGGGGCCTGAGCGGCCGCTACCACATCGGCCGTCGCTCGCACTTTACCTGGCGCGCGGCCATCTCGGCGACGAGATCCTCGAAGTCATCCTCTGGAAAATTGGAGCAGACTTGGCCGAGACGCCGAGCTATGTCTTCGCGCACTGCTTTCTCACGGAGAGAATGGATTTCGGCCAGGCCGGAGTCGCTGAAGATTTGCGCGTTTGATTCCAAAAAAACTGCCGTTGCTGAAGGGACAAAGTACGTCATCGCACAATTGGGGCCGCCTTCGTCGTTTTGGCCCTTTTTAGGCAGAAACCTTTTCGCTTGCATGGAGTCCTACATAGGGTAGCGTGAGAACGCACCTCAAAACCAGATCGCAACGGGCAATCCTCTAGTCTGCGACCTTCTGACGTCACGCCAACAAGAGATCGCGATGGATGCAACATCTGGTTCACCGGGTGGGAACGGGGACAATCCCGAACAAAGCCTCACCCTCGACGCCGCAAGAAACAACCTCCTCTCGAAGCTCCCCCCGATAGAGCTAGCCGCGCTTCTGCAGCTGTCGACGCGCGTGGAGTGCGACCTGCGCGACGTGCTCTTCGCGAGCGGCCAGAAGATCACGGACGTCTATTTCCCGCTGACGGGCATGATATCGCTCGTCACCGAGCTCAAGGATGGAACTTCTCTCGAGTCGATGACGGTCGGGCGCGAAGGCTTCAGCGGACTCCCCGTGTTTCACGGAGTCAATACCGCGCGGACGATGACGATGTGCCAGATCGATGGTGAGTTCTTACGGCTATCGTCAGAATCATTTACGACGCTGCTGAACGACGCGCCCCAGCTGGACTTGCTTCTCCACCGATACGCCCAGTTCGCTCACGAGGTGGTGGCACAATCAGCCGCTTGCAACAGCATGCATCTCATCGAGCAGCGCTGCGCCCGCTGGCTTCTCATTTCGTCGGATGCCGTCGGCACTAGTGAGTTCGACCTGACTCACGAATTTCTCTCTCAAATGCTCGCCGTACGCCGGCCCGGTGTGACGGTTGCGATCGGCGAGCTGGAGCGGCTGAAGCTCATAGTTCATCGCTACGGCAGGATCACGATCCTCGACAAGAAGGGGTTGGAAAGGGCTGCGTGCGAGTGCTATCGGACGGTCAAGGATCGAGAGCAGGAGCTGCTCGCCTAGGGCAAGAGCTGCGTTCATTCGCGCGCGTCAACCGGTGTTGCGCAGCGCCTGCGCGATCCCGCTGAGCGTAGTCGCCAGAGCGTCGTCGATTTGTCCGTTTGGCTTTTTGCTTTCGGTTGGCTGCCGACGCTTTCTGCGCAGCAATGAGATCTGCAACAGCGACAACGGATCCACGTAGGGATTTCTCAGCCCAATCGCCGACTGCAGGACCGGCGTGTCGTCGAGCAGGCGACGGTGGCCGCGAATGAGGAGCAGCGCCTCCACCGCGCGCTCGTATTCCCGTACCAGCTGCTCGAGCAGATTCACATCTCCACCGAGATGCCGCACGTAAGTCCGCGCGATCTCGACGTCTGTCTTGGCGCACACCATCTCGGCCTTCCCGAGAAGATCGTCGAAGAATGGCCAGCAGCTGGCCATTCGCTGCAAACGCCGCAGCCCGTCGCGGGTCGAGACTGCTTCGCCGAGCGCGGTTCCGATTCCGAGCCAGCCGGTGAGCATCAGCCGGATCTGCGTCCAGCCGAATCCCCACGGGATGGCGCGGATTCCCTCGATCCCGGATTTCGCGCCCGGACGATACGCGGGGCGGGACCCGAATCGTGCGTTGGCCAGCTCGTCGATCGGCGTCGCCACCCGAAAGAGATGGAAGAGCGCGTCGCCCTCGTGCACGAGCTTGTGGTAAACGTCGCGCGAGCGCGCCGAGAGTGCGTCCATGACATCGGTGAAATCGACGACCTCCTTCGCGCTCACCTTCCGACGCCAGTCGCTAAACTCGTGGAGCAGAACTCCCGCCGCCGTCACCTCCAGTGTGCGCTCGGCCACTGGCAGGAGACCGAACTGCTGCGAGATGATCTCGCCCTGCTCGGTGATCTTGATGCGTCCATTCGTCGTTCCGGGAGGTAGCGCTGCGATCGCGCGGTACACAGGTGACCCTCCCCCCCGTCCCACACTGCCTCCCCTGCCATGAAAAAGGCGGAACTCGACGCCCGCTTCGCGAAACAGATCGGACAGCGACTCCTGCGCGCGGTAAAGTGCCCAGGACGATGCGATCATCCCGGCGTCCTTGCCCGAATCGGAGTAGCCGATCATCACTTCCTGCCGCCGTCCGCGCGCGTCGAGCTGGCGCGCGTAGACAGGATCGTCGAGCAGCGCGCGCATCACCACCGACGCCTGCTCGAGATCTTCCAGCGTCTCGAACAGCGGGACCACATCCAGTCGGGAGATTCCCTTCTTGCGGGCGAGATCTACCAGCTCCATCTCGCGCGCCAACACCAGCACCCGTAAAACATCCTCAGTCGATCTCGTCATCGAAACGATGTAGGTGCAAGCGGCTGACTGCCCCGCTTCATCCTGGATCGTGCGAATCGCGCCGAACGTCTCGATCACCTGGCGCGTCTCCGCCGAGAGCTTCCGACTTCTTCGGCTTGGCCCTCTTTTGCGCGCGAGCACCGAGCGGAGGAGCTCACCGTCAGCGTCACCGCCGTTCTGCGACAATAGCTCCTTTACCGCAGCGGAGTGTACCTCGGAGTGGTCGCGCACGTCCATCATGAACCCGTGAAAACCGTGGGCTCGCACTGTCGCGTACAACGGATCGAGCGTGGTTCGACAGGCCTGCACCGCGCCGGACGCGAGGAGGTAGTCGCGAACGAGAAGCAGATCCTTCTCGAAAGTCTGCACATCGGGATACGCGGCTGGCTCCTTTCTGGCGCGTCCCGCATCCCGCGACGCCACGAGCCTGCGGGTCGCCTCGATCCGCGCCGCCATGAAGCTCAGCTTGAGTCGGAGGGGCTCGTCGGCGTTCCGCTTCCGATTTTTCTTCCAGACTAGAGGCAGCAGCATCCGGTCGCGGTCGAGCGAGTCCACGAGCGCCGTCGTCGGTGGCGCGATCTCCGCCGAGAGCGACAGTCGACGCGTGAGATCATCCAACGCTGTCCCGTAACGCCCGAGAATCACGTGGCTCGCCCGACGCGCTGTCGCGACGGTGATCTCGGGCGTGACGTAGGGATTTCCGTCCCGGTCACCGCCCACCCAGGTTCCGAATCGCAGCGGCACGGCGAGCCGGAAAGAATCGGCCGACCGGCTGAATTCTTCCTCGAACGCAATGGCAAGGGCCGATTGCATGTGCGCGCCGGCGTCGAGAAGGCGAGTCTCGAGATACCATAACGCGGAGCTCACTTCGTCGAGGACCGAGGGCCGGTCCTGGCGCACCTCACTGGTAAGCCAGAGAAGCTCGACTTCGCCCTCGAGCGCTTGCTCGATCAGACGTACTTCGTCCGCTGGCGCCGATTCGCGCGCGAGGAGATCGTCCGCGACACGCGCCTGGAGGCCGAGCAAGGTGCTCCGGGTGGATTCGGTGGGGTGCGCGGTGAGAACCGGGCGGATGTCGAGCGTGAGCATCGCCTGCTCGATCGCGTCGGGCGTTGCTCCGAGCTTACGCAGCTGGCGCATCGTCCAGCGGGCCGAGGCCGGCTGTGGATCCGTGACCCCTTTGCCGAGGTACGCGTTCCGACGCCGGACGCGATGAGTCTGCTCGGCGGTGTTGATCAACAGAAAGAAGAGCGTGAAAGCGCGCGCTGCGACCGCGCACTGCTCGATTGTGAGAGCGTCGACTTCGCGTAGCAGATCGTCGAGGGAAGGGGCTCCCGGCTCGCCGTGACGACGGGCACGCGATGCTGAGCGAAAGCGCTCGACGATCTCGAACGCTTCCTTTCCTTCCAGTCGCTGGATGACGCGTCCGAGCGCGCCGGCCAGCCAGCGGACGTCCTCGTGGAGGGGAAGGTCCTCCCTTCGCGTGGTCACGGTCATTCGACGTAGAATTATGCGGCGTCGAGGGAGAAACTGATACCGCCGCCTTTGCTTCTAGGAGTCGAACGCGCCGTTTGAACGGCAACTGAACACGCTGCCCGCTGCCAGAAGCACAGATGGTAGCTTTTAGCCTCACTACGTCGGGACGTTTCCATCGCGGGTCTGGACACGGGCAACGGGCAACGGGCAACGGGTTACGGGCAACGGATCACGGGCAACGGGTACGGGTAACTGCCGTCATCGCGCCACTACTGGGGTCGCAGCGTTTGCCGCTAACAGATGATAGCCGTGCCTCTGGCAGCGGGCAGCCTGTTCAGCGCAGTTACTAATCGCGCGAGCCTAGCCTACTTGAGCCGTCGTGCCAGCGCCGCCAGGTAGTTCGCGGCTTCAGTGATAGGCTTTGGTCCCGCCAGTAACCCTTCGTCCAGTGCGGGAAGCTCCGGCTCG
>JALYKM010000272.1 GCA_030774785.1 Gemmatimonadota bacterium | reverse complement strand
TTTACTGCGCGCCCGACCTCAGCCCTTTCTCGGCTTTGAGGATCGCAGCCGTCGCCGGCCTCAGCCGGCCTCCAGCCGCCCGCAACCCGCGCAACGTGTTGTAATCACCGCCCTCGTAGACAACGAGTCCCTTGATCGCCGTCTCCGCCGTTGCCCACGCCAGCACTCCCCAGATCGTGCGCTCTTGATTCTTTTCGCCGTGGACGAGAGGGTATCCACCAGCGGCAAAAACCCAGTGCTCTTTCGGATTCGGAAACTGCCGCATCCAGCGCTGCGCGACACGCAGGTGGGTGTCGAGAGATCGGGAGCCATCGAATCCAGCGAGCAGCGAGAATCCGATGACATCGATCGGCGATCCTCGTCGCGCCGCCCATGCGTAAAGCGTGCTGTCACGAGTCCCGTAACTGCTCATCGGAATGCCGACCTTTATGCGCGGGTAGATGTAGTGGGCAACCCGCGCCGCTCGCGTGAAATAATCGATCCAGTACTGGGGAGTCTGCTCGCCGAGGATGCGCGAGCCTTCGTCGAGCGGATTGACGGCGGGAATCAGGTAGTCGGGTTTCAGCCGTCTGGCGATGCGATCGACATCCTTCAGGCGCGCGAGCGTGTACGCCTCACGTGATCGCGTGATCTCCTCCTCACCTTTTTTTGGGTAGCCAAGCGCAACGATGAGGAGTGTGCTATCGGACCGAGCCTGATCGATCGAGCGCGCGAGTGAATCGAGTGCGACGCCGCGCGCGGCTTCCGGATCGATGACCACGCTTATCGCCCCGACGCCGAGCGTATCCGCGAGCGTGAGGTCGTAATCGATCGCGAGCGGCGGAGGGCCACTTCTCAGATCTGGAAAAATCTTCAACCCGATCCGGAAATCTCCCTCGGGGTGTTCCTGGAGCTGGTCCTTGTCGTGTGGCGCGTAGCTCTTGATTCCGGCGACCGCGCCCGGCAGCTCGATCACGACCAGCGCGGTCATCGCTATCGCCGCTCCCGCGAGCACCACGCGCGCGAGCCGAGTGAATCCCCAGCGCGCTGGAAGCGACGGCGCGAATATCGGAACCTGGAGATAGATCGGATTCCAGAGCGCGGGAGTCCCGAAAAACGTGCCGAGCATGCTCGCCTGCGCCGCGTTGAGAGCGAGCGCGAACTCCGCCGGCGTTTCCCCGCGACTGATCATGAACTTCGTCAACGCCGCCGTCGCGATGATCAGATTGTACACGAGCAGCGGAAAGCCCAGCAGAGGCGTCACGAGCCGCCGCGTGAGGGCATAGATGCTCTGGATCACGAACAGGATCGTCGTGAACGGCCATAGCCACGCCACGAGGTGGATGGCCCTCCCATAGAGCAGTGACTGAGCAGTGTACGCGACGACGAGCGCTGGGACGAGCAGCAGGCCGGCGATGCCCGTTATCGCCTGAAACGCGCGCGGCGTGCGTCGCAGGTTTGCGATTCGACCCGCCATCAGGATGTCCCACGCGATCATCGCGACCGAGAGGGCGACGTAGAGTGCCCCGAGCAGCCTGTGCGAGGTCATCGAGCGAAGCTAGACGCGCCCGCGCGCGCTGGCAAGCGCTCACACCCGGTCGTACTTTTCGGTCGCATGAATCGCAGCGCGCTGTTCACTCTTCCAAATACAGTTTCGCTGTCGCGCGTGGTGCTCGCGCTCGCGTTCGTGCTCGTCTCCGAGCCATGGGATAGAATCGCGCTGATCGCGGTAGCCGGCTTCACTGATTTCATTGACGGCTGGCTCGCGCGCCACGAAAAGTCCGAGAGCACCGCCGGCGCCCTCCTCGATCCGCTCGCTGACCGCGTCTTCGTCTTCGTTGCGATTTCGACCTACCTTGTTGAAGGCCTCCTCACCACCGGCCAGTATTTCATCTTCCTGACGCGCGATCTGGCGACGGCTGCAGGGTTCATAGTCGCCAAAATTATTCCAACGCTCCGACCCGCCGTCTTCAGGGCGCGAATGCTTGGCAAGATCGTCACCGTCGCGCAGATGATCGCGCTCGTGGCGATCATCGTAATGCCGGAGCTCACGGATGCTCTCATCCTGATCATCGGAATCATCTCGCTGGCCTCGATCGTCGACTACACCATCGCGCTTTGGCGCGCGCGGACGCGTTAGGCGCTCGGCGCGGGGATTCGATTCGATGCGCACCAAAAGAGTGATGCTGCTGGCCACTGTGGGTCTCGCGGCGACGCTGCCCACCCTCTCCGGCGCCCAAATCGTTCAACAGAAATTCCAGAGCGAAGCTCGACTCGATGCCATCTTCGCCCGGAGCAGCGCCGTCGAGGCCGCGTATGGATTCACCGTTCCGGCCGGCATCTACGTTCGATCAGGCCTCGTCGCCGGAATCGGCGCTGGGCGACACGGAGTCGAAGGGCGGACCGATCTCATTTCCAGATTCAGCCTGGATCCATTCCGGCAAAGCCGCTGGGCGCCGTATGGAGGCGCCGGCTTATCGGGCCGCTACCGGTCGAAGCTCGACGGCGGGTCTCGAGCGTATCTACTTGTCTTTCTCGGCGTAGAGGGGCCATTGCCGCTTGGCGAGAGGTCGGGGTGGGTGCCAGCGGTGGAGGTTGGGTTGGGGGGAGGGGGGCGGGTTGGGTTGGTACTGCGGCGAGGGGTCAATGCGCGGCGGTAACTGCAACTGCAACGGAGAACTGCCAGGCTGCCCGCTGCCAGCTTGAGGCTGCCGGCCACCAGCTTCACTACGTCGGGACGTTACCGGCGCGGGTCACGGTATAGGCAACTGCCTTTGCCATCACGCTACCTAGTGGCGTCCCGACGTTTGCAGCTAGCAGCTTATAGCTGCCGTTCGCTGACAGCGGGCAGCCTCGTAGTTCTCAGTTGCAGTTCAACTCGTAGTTCTCAGTTGCAGTTCAAAAAGAAGGGCGCCTTCCGGCGCCCCTCTCTCGATCAAACGATCAAACTGCCTTTCGAGCCTTGGGCGGCTGAGCGAACCTCTCCCCCAGCACCCTGAGCTCATCGATCTCCGACGGCGCCAGCTCGTGGTAGCGCTCCGCCAGGTAATCCATCGTGTTGTCGAACCAATCCTTCCGGTCCTCGGGCGCCGAGCCAACTACGCCACAGCGCATGATCTGCTGGAACAGCTCGTCCCGAGCCTCCGCGAAGGGAGATGCGGCCCGGATCGGCTCCTTCCGGAATCTGTTTTTCTGAGTGTTCATCAATTCGGTTGGAGTAAAACGTCTATGAAATCGTCTTCTTCAATCTACTGATCTTAGACACCATTTCATAGGAGAAAGGTTCATGCCGCAGCGCGTCTCTTGATGAAATCGAGCAGCAATTCCGAGAGATGCTCGGGGTTTTCCTCGGGAATCAGCCGCGCTACCCCCGCGAGCCGGATGAGCCTGGCATCGGGAATGGCATTGACGAGCCTGTCGGCGAGCTTTGGATCGACCCACCTGTCCTCGTCTCCCCAGATGATGAGCGTCGGAGCGTGGATCTCGGGGTACTCGTCCTCGTCCAGGTCCCCTCGGTGTACCGCGCTGGCGAGGGTGAGTAGATGATTCGCACCATCTTTCCCGACGAAGGGCGCAAGATAGCGCGCCACGAGCTTCATCGGCATGTGCTCGGGATTGGCTACGCTCCCCTTGAGCACGCCTTCGAGCAGCGGCGCCGCTCCCATCACCCCGCGAGTCAGGCTGAACGCGAACCTCGCGGTGCGACGCTGCATCTGGGTGATGTCCTTGGCCGGAAGCTCCTCGAAGGCCGGTGTATTGATCAGGACGAGCTTCTCGACGCGCTCGGGGCGATTCGCTGCGAGCTTCATCGCGACGTCACCCCCGAGGTCGACTCCCACGATAACCGCGCGCGAGACGCGCAGCACCGTCATCGCCGCATCGAGGTACTCCGCCTGCGCCGCTATTCCGAAGTCGGCATCGATCGGCCGGTCCGACTGACCGTGTCCGAGGAGATCCACCGAATAGGCTGTGTGTCCGGCGGCCGTGATGGCCGGCGCGATGGCGCGCCAGAGAAAGTTGCACGTGCCGAATCCGTGCAGGAGGATAACTGCGGTTCCTCCATGGCCGTATCGCTCCACGTGTATCGCTCCCGGTCCAACGGGAGCTCTCAGGATATCAGCTTGCATCTCTATACCCCTCTCATAGCTTTCGCGTCACAATCGGTACCCAGCCGTAACACACACACGAATCCAACAACGCAAGATGCCCCCTAAGAGCGAACAGCCGAGAGACAGGAACGTACCCCGCAAGAAAGTTGTCAGGGAGGCCCGCAATGCATCAAGTCGGCCAAAGGCGTTCTTATGGCTCCTCGGGGCCATCGCGCTGGTCGGTGTTGCGGCGCTCGGTTACGTAGTCACCAAGCCAAAGGCGGGTCCGACCGAGGTTCAGAACGTGGCTGACACGACCAACGCCGGCCCTGCGCAAGGCTACACGCTGGGCAAGGTCGATGCCCCGGTGAAGATTCTCGAGTACGCCGACTTCGAGTGCCCGGGCTGCGCAGCGTTCGCGACTATCACCGAGCCCGACGTGCGGACGCGGATCATCGATGCCGGCCTCGCCAGCATCACCTATTACGACTTTCCTCTCACGCAGCACCGCAATACGCTCGCGGCGTCCAACGCGGCGGCGTGCGCGGACGAGCAGGGAAAGTTCTGGCCCATGCACGACCGTCTCTTCCAGGCTCAGGACGAGTGGAATGGCGAGGCAACCGCCAGCCCCAAGCCGTTCTTCAAGCGCTACGCGACTGAAGCCGGCGTGGATGTCTCCAAGTGGGAGAGCTGCTACGACGCCAGGAAGTACCAGAAGCGCATCAGCGCCAATCTCGCCGACGGGCTTAGGCGTGGTGTGGCTTCAACGCCGTCATTCGTCATCGGCAACAAGGTGTATCGGGGCATGGGCTCGTATGACGAGCTGAAGAAGATTGTCGATTCGATCGCCAAAGCCACGACCACGCCAGTCGTGACGGCCCCGGCGGTAACGACAAAGAAGAAGTGACCAAGCGAATGATCGTGGCCGCTCTGGCGCTGGCCGGGATCTTCATCAGCATCTACCTCACCCTCTACAAGCTCGGCCTGATCGGCGAGTTGAGCTGCAGCATCGGCTCATGCGAGACGGTCAATACCAGCCGGTGGTCGACCTTCCTCGGCCTGCCCGTCGCGGCGTGGGGCCTCTTCTTCTACATCGACGTCTTCGTCCTGGCGCTGGCCGGCACAATGCCGCGGCTGGAAAACGAGCCGCTCATTTCCATCGTGCTGGCGGCGGAAGCAGCGATCGGTGTGCTCTTCTCGGCGTGGCTCACTTACCTGGAGCTGGCCGTCATCGACGCGATATGCATATGGTGCGTCACGTCAGCGGTCATTGTGACGGTCATTTTTTTGGTGAGCGTCGCGGATCTTCGGGAGACGAAGGTCCGGACTACCGATGGAGCTTGAGGAAGGGCAACTGACCGAATTGTCAGCTATCAGCTGTGCTTCTGGCAGCTCCCAACTCGTTCAGTTGCAGTACCATACGCCGCGAGTGCCCAGCCTACGCCCCCCGCTTGATATCCTGAGCGCGGGCCGCATCATCCAGCCTCAGCTGCGGCTTCTCGGCGACGACATCCTCGCCCTCTCGATGCATGCGACGGCGGAACGGCACCAGATCCCGGCCAAGGTGCACCAGCGCACGAGTGGCGACTGTGCTCGCGAGCGGCTCGGGGATGCCCATCACCCGGATGTACGTGTCGATCGCGCGGTCGAAGGAAAGATCCTCCGCCAGCGTATCGACGAACATGAGAGCGTTATCGACATGGCCGCGAATGATCGTCTCCTCGGCGCGCGCCTGCGAAAGACGTAGCCGCCGCTCGGCGTTGGGATTCAGCTTGCGGCCGAAGATCGATTCAGGAAACAGATTGCGAAGGGACATTTAGCCGTCCATGGGATTCAGTAACTGGATTTTAGGCACGGAGCGTACCAGACGACAGGCCTTGCGGGGCAACCATTCCACCTCCCGCCGAGCAAGAACGGATGTACGCAAAAAAGCCCGAGGGATTTTCGCCTCGGGCTTTTTTGCTGCGATCTGGCTCCTCAGCGCTGTTAGGGCGCTACGACGATGATCTGGTCAGTCGTCGCGTGTCCAGCGGTAATCGTCAACCCGCCTGGCAAGAGCGCGGGCTTGAATCCCGACGCCGTTGGAGGCGTTGCGCGCAGCACATAGGTGCCCGCTTGCAGGAACGCGATCGTGAACTTTCCATCCGCATCTGTCGTCGCGCTGCGGAGGATGTCCCCGGAATAGTCCAGCGCTGAACCGGCCGGCAGCAATTCCACCGCCACGTTTGGAACGACGGCGCCCGTCGTGCTGTTCGCGTGGACCGATCCGCTCACACTGCCTGTGAGTTGCGCGACGGCGTTGATCACCGGCTTGAAGTTGAAGCCGTTCGCGGCGGTGTTGCCACGCATCACGAAGCTGCGCCCGATGTCGAAGTCGAGTATCAGCGTCGATCCGTCCTCCGTCACCTGGATAGGCTCGTCGAGATTGACCTTGATTCCTGTTTGGCCCGCGCTCGGAAAGAATATCGGCGGCTTGCTGCCGTCTTTCAGAGTGATGCTCGATTTGCTGGTGTCGAGAATGAGACGGAAGCTCCGATAAGTACCGATAGGAAGAGCGGTCCCCCCGAGATCGAGCGTCTTACCGTTCTGAAGGTCGAGCAGATTGATCGAGACGTTCGGCGTCGCGACCGTAATCCAGCCGTCATGATTTGTTTCGTCGGCCGCTGCCACCTCCGTCGTTGCCGCTGTCTTGGCATCGACGCGAA
>JALYKM010000271.1 GCA_030774785.1 Gemmatimonadota bacterium | reverse complement strand
TGGCAGAGGCGACGGGTGAGCGGCGCTACGCGGTGTTTGCTGGACTGGCCGCCAGCTGGTTCCTGGGCGCCAACTCCGCGGGCGTCAGTGTGTACGACGAGAAGAGTGGTCGGACCTTCGACGGGATAGACGGTCCGTCATCAGCCCAGGTGAACCGGAATTCCGGAGCCGAGTCAACGATCGAGGCGCTGCTGGCGCTTCAAGCGGTCACCGGCAATCCGGATGCGGCGGAGTACCTGCACTATCGGCCGGTTGGGGAGCTCTCGACGTCGCTGGCGACTGTTCCGAATCAGCGCGAGTACGTCGGGCCCGGCGGCGAGCGTGTGGTTCTGCGTCGAGGGGGGTCAGGCCTGGAGATCGCTCGAGGCGATGAGATCCGTGGCGATCCGGACAGCGGGGAATCAGGAAAGGCCACGGCTCCAATCACGGAATCGCGAAAGGTCACGGCTCCAATCACGCTGACCTACTGGCCCGCCGCAAATCCCCCTGAAACCCGACTCGCCATGCGGCTAACGGCGCAGTGGAACTTGGAGAACCCCGGCGTTCAGGTGCGCGTGCAGCCATTGCCGGCCGGTCGTTCTTCCGAAGAAGTTCTACTCGCCGCGATTGTCGCCAAGGCAACTCCGGATGTCAGCTCGAACGTCTCCTCCGCCCTGCTGGCGCGGCTGGTTCGGGCCAAAGGCGTCGTGCGTCTGGACAATCGCGTCGCTACCGCTGCGCGCCTCAGGGAGCGCACGAATCCGGCGATGCTCACATCGCTCCGTTTGCCCGACGGCGGGATCTACGCGTTTCCCTGGAAAACGAATCCCGAGATGTTGATGTACAACGTCGATCTGTTCAAGGCCGCGGGGATCGAGCCGCCGCGCACCCACAGCGAGTTGCTCAACGCGTGGCACAAGCTCGCCCGTGATACCGACGGTGACGGCCGTCTCGACCGATGGGCGATGTGGGCGACGCTCAAGACGACCTGGCACGAGCGCTTCTATGATTTCTATCCGCTGTATCTCGCCAGCTCCGGCGGAAAGACGCTGATAACCAACGGGAAGATCGTCTTCGAGAATGACGCAGCGGTCGCGGCACTCGAGGTGTTACGGCGCGGATTTGCGGAAGGGGTCCTGCCTCGCTCGAACTTCGCGCTCGGACGCGATCCGTTCATGGACGGAACGGTCGCGATGAAGATCATCGGGCCGTGGTTCCTGAAGGAGCTGAACGAGCTCAAGATTCGCGGTCTGCATTACGACGTCACCCCTGTGCCAGCTGCGGATGGGACGGATCCGGCCAACCAATTCGCCTTCGCGGATTTGCGGAGCATCGCGATCTTTTCCACGACTCGGCACCCCGACGCAGCGGCGCGCTTCGTCGCTTACCTCACGTCGCCCGCCGCTGACCGCCTGCTGATCGAGGAGGCGAGCCAGCTGCCGTACCGGCGCGGTCTCGCCTACGATCCGCGGTTCACGGTTTCGCTGGCGCGTTGGCCTACATTGTCGACGTACGCCAATTACGTCGAGCGATCGCGCGACCTCGATATCGACCCCGACGTGGTCGAAATTTTCGATCTTCTGTCGGAAGCGTACGAGGAGTCGGCCATCTACCAGACGGCTTCGGTAAAGGAATCTTTGAAGAAAGCGGCAGCCGAAGCAAGGAACATCGTGAATGCGCGCTGAGCAGAAATCTGGTTCGTTGATGGCCACGCCGTACGCGGTCTTTCTGCTCCTATTCGCGGTGTACCCGATCGTGTTCGCTCTCGTGCTGATCTTCCTGCAGTGGGATCTCGTCACGGCGCCGTCGTTCGCCGGTGCCGACAATGTGCGGCTCCTCCTCCACGATGGGCGCTTCTGGCGCGCTGTCGCCAACACGTTCGTCTTTCTCAGTATCCACGTGCCGCTCCAGATTGTAACGGCACTTGCGCTCGCACTCGCTCTCAACCGCCAGCTCGCGGGTCGTTCCTTCTGGCGCGCGGCGTTCTTCCTGCCCGTCGTCATTTCGGGCGCCGTCGTCGCGATTCTCTGGAGTAACCTCTACGCTACCGACGTCGGACTGATCAACCACCTCTTCGTGAAGATTGGACTGTCGCCCGTTCCCTGGCTCACCGATCCACGAACTGCCATGCCCGCGATCGCGGTGATGGTCACCTGGAAGAACGTCGGCTTCTACGTGATCATCTACCTGGCCGGATTGCAGTACATCCCGCGGAGCTGCCAGGAAGCGATCGAGATCGAAGGCGCGTCCGCGTGGCAGCGCTTCCGGTACCTGACGCTGCCTTCGCTTCTGCCCCAGACAATCCTCGTGGTCACGCTCTCGACCATCAACGGGTTCCAGCTGTTCATCGAGCCGTACGTGATGACCGGAGGTGGCCCGCTCCGGCGTACTTACTCCGTGGTGCTTTACCTGTACAACAACGCGTTTGCGTACCAGAAGATGGGCTACGCGGCGACGATTGGTGTCGCGCTGGCCCTGATCATCGGAATCGTCGTCCTCATTCAGCGCCGCGTCATTGGCAGGGCCGAAGCGCTATGAAGATGCTCCGACGGATTGGGCTCTACGCAGGTCTCACGGTCGCCGCCATCACTTTCATCTATCCGTTCCTCTGGATGGCGTCGAGTACCCTCAAGCCTCCAGCCGAGGTCGGCTCGCTGGCGCTCATCCCGCACGACATTACGCTCGACAACTACCGCACCATGTGGGC
>JALYKM010000270.1 GCA_030774785.1 Gemmatimonadota bacterium | reverse complement strand
CGGAAAGCGGCGGGCTCGGACCTCGCGTCTACAGCGGCGTTCTCGACCGACGTTGTGCTCGGTCCCGGGCCGATTACAATCGCCCAGGTCGCGCAGCTGTATCCCTACGACAACACCCTGCGAGCTGCGCGCATCACGGGCAAGCAGCTGCGGGATTACCTCGAGTTCAGCAGCAGGTATTATCGCACGCCCGCCTCGCCAACGGCTCCGCTCGAGATCGATCCACAGATTCCGGGCTACAACTTCGACATCGTCTCCGGCGTGGACTACGTGATCGACGTATCGCGCCCCATTGGGTCGCGAGTTACGCGCCTCGACTACAAGGGCGCGCCGGTGCGCGACACCAACACATTCACGATGGCGCTCAACAACTATCGCCAGACCGGTGGTGGCGGATTCGCCATGTTGAGCGGGGCACCGGTCGTGTACGACAAGCAGCAGGAGATCCGGCAACTTCTGATCGACGAGGTGAAGCAGCGGGGGGTGATCAGGCAAGCGGATTACTTCACGCTTAACTGGAAACTGGTCCGTGGCGCGACCACGACTGCTCGGGATTCCGGCTTCCCAGATGCAATTCTTGCGGCGCCGACAACGGAAACACGGCGAGCCCCTCAATGCTGCCGACGGCAGCCGTTTCTCCGCATCATCGCCACCAACGACTTTCACGGCGCGCTGGAGCCCAGGCCGGATGCGAATGGGGTGCGACGCGGCGGTGCCGCATACGTCGCGGCGGCGATCGATCAAGCGCGAAAGGAATGCGCGCCAGTGTGCGAAACTCTGCTTCTGGACGCCGGCGACCTCTTCCAGGGCACCCTCGCCTCGAACCTCGCCTACGGGCGCCCGGTGGTCGAGTACTACAATAGAATGGGCTACGCGGCATCCGCGCTCGGCAATCACGAATTCGATTGGGGAATCGACACCCTCCGCGCCCGGATGCGCCAAGCGAAATTCGGAATCTTTGGCGCCAACGTCCGCTACACCGACGGTCGCGACGTGAAATGGATCAGAAATGACACCATCGTCACTCGTGGACGCGCACGGATCGGAATCATAGGTATCTCGACGGTGGCCACGCCGACCACAACACGCTCGGCCAACGTAGTCGGTCTCCGATTCGACGATCCAGCGCCAATCGTGGACAGCATCGGGCGCGCGCTTATAAGGCGGGGCGCCAACATGGTAGTGGTGATCGCCCACGCTGGCGCGTTCTGCGGCCGGGACCCGAGCTCCGGCTGCGACGGAGAGATCATTGATCTGGCGCGGAAGGTCACTACGAGGGTGGATGCGATCATCAGTGGCCACACACACTCTCTCGTCAACACCGTGATAAACGGCATCCCCATCGTGCAGGCTCGCTCGAGCGGTCGGGCGATTGACGTGCTCGATCTAGCGCTCGGCGCTGCGGAAGCGGGAATATCGAGACACGAGGTACGAGAGCTCGCCTCGGATACTCTCAAACCTGTCGTTTCGATCGACTCGATCGTTCAGAGAGCAGTCGCCCGCGTGGCGTCACTGGTCAATCGCCACATAACCACAATTCCGGTTACGCTCGCGCGTCAGGGCCCGCAATACCCGCTTGGGAATCTCATCGCCGATGCCCAGCGTTGGGCAGGGAAGGGCGACGTCGCCATCATGAACAACGGCGGAATCAGAACAGACTTACGCGCCGGCGACGCGACCTACGGATCATTGTTCGAGCTTCAGCCATTCGGCAACACGCTTTACTCCCTTACGATGACCGGCGCCCAGCTTCGGGGCCTGCTCGAGGCGATGCTCAGTAAGACGCCGGTCAATGATCACGTCAGTGGCCTCACGATCACGTACGATCCGTCGAGGCCGGCCGGATCGCGCATCGTCTCGGTGACGATGGCCGACGGATCCCCGTGGTCGGATACCCGGAGGTACAACGTGATCCTGAATGACTTCCTCGTCACGGGCGGAGAAGGATACAACGCGGGTGGCCGCGGCACCGCGTCCAAGACTCTCAACATCGTTGATCTCGACGCGCTGATCGACTATCTCCGGTCGCTGCCCGCACCGATTGCTACGCCCACTGAGGTCCGCATCGCGCCGGTTACGCGATGAGCGAGACCGTCCGCGTGTACATCAATGCCCGCGCGGTAGACATAGACGCCTCCGCCACGGCGCTCCAGGCGGTCGAAGCGTTGGACGAAACACAGGCTGCGGCCGTGCGCAGGGGCGAGCGGATGATTACCGACAGCCGCGGAATCGTCACCGCCAACGACACACCCGTGCAAAACGGGGCAATCTTTCGCATCGTTCGCGCTCGGCAAACTGACGGCGACGAATCGGACTTCAACCCATTGTAATGCCTCTCTCGATCTTCTCTAACAAGCTCCGCGAGCTTCCCAAAGCGGATCTGCACTGCCATCTCGACGGCTCCGTTCGGCCAGCGACGCTCCTGGATCTCGCGCGCGAGGCACGCATCCAAATGCCGAAGCACACGCCGGAGGAGCTGGCCGAATTCATGAGAGTGGATGACGCGCTCACTCTGGAGGATTACCTGCGTCGGTTCGACGTGACCGTTTCCGTCATGCAATCCGAGGAAGCGCTCGAGCGAATCGCGTACGAGCTGGCGGAAGACGCGGCAGAAGATGGCGTCCGCTACATCGAGGTGAGGAACGCGCCGATTCTGAACGTTGTGCAGGGACTCACGCTGGTGCAGGCCGTGGAGGCTCCGCTGCGCGGACTCCGCCGGGCGGAGAAGGACTTCGGAATCACCGGACGGTTCATCATCTGCGCTCTCCGGCACTTCTCACCGGAGGACTCGCTCCAGATGGCTCAGATGGCGGTCGAGTTCAAGAGCGCCGGCGTAGTCGGGTTCGACCTGGCAGGTGGAGAGAAGGGGAATCCAGCGGCCCGCCACGTCGCCGCCTTCAAGTACGCACGCGAGCACAACCTCGCGGTTACGGTACACGCCGGGGAGGGGGACGGCGCCGAATCCGTGGGGCAGGCGGTGCATGTCTGCGGCGCCAATCGTATCGGCCACGGGACAAGGTTGATCGAGGACCCCGACCTGACGCAGTACGTGAACGACCGGCGCATCGCGCTGGAAGTCTGCCTGACCAGCAACGTGCAGACGAGGGTCGCGGACTCGTACGCAACGCATCCGCTCCGCGAATACTTCGATCGTGGACTGAACGTGACGCTCAACACCGACAATCGACTGATGAGCGGGACGACGCTCACCGATGAGTACGTTCATGCAGCGGAGGATCTCGGCTTCACGGTGGATGAGCTCGCCGGTATTGCGCTCAACGGATTCGAGAGCGCATTTCTTCCGTGGGAGGAGCGGATGATGTTGATCGAGGAGGCGTCGGACAAAATCGAGGAGCTGATCGGGTCGGGCGAATGAAAAGGGAGCACTCCAAAGAGTCGGCTGTCGAGGCCGCCAAGGCGATTCGCAAGCACGCCGACTCACAACAGCCAACAGTAGGAATCATACTCGGCTCCGGACTGGGTGGACTCTCGAAAGCAATCGGGAATGCTGTGCGCATTCCATTCGGCGACATTCCCGGCTTTCCGGAGGTCACCGTCGCCGGACACGAGGGTGCCGTCATCCTCGGGTCCCTGGGCGGGCGCGAGATCGTCGCTCTGAGCGGGCGATTCCACATGTATGAAGGTCATCCCGCGTCGCTTGCTGCGTTTCCCGTGCGCGTGTTCCACGCACTTGGGGCGCACGATCTCTTCGTCTCGAATGCGGCCGGCGGAATCTCATCCAAGCTGGCGGTGGGAGACCTGATGATGATCTCGGATCATCTCAATCTCATGGGCGCCAATCCTCTCATCGGCGAGGCGGAGGATGGAGAGATTCGCTTTCCGGACATGACCGACGCGTACAATCCCGGTCTTCGATGGGTACTGCGGACGACCGCGGAAAAGCTCGGCATCAAGCTTCGCGAAGGCGTGTACGCGGGACTGCTGGGCCCCTCGTACGAGACGCCGAGCGAAGTGAAGATGTTGAGGCTCCTCGGCGCGGATGCGGTTGGGATGTCGACCGTGCCCGAAGTGATCGTGGCCAGAGCGCTGGGCATGCGTGTCGCGGGAGTGAGCTGCATCACTAACGCCGCCGCGGGAGTCACCGGCGCGGCACTCAGTCATGCGGAAGTACTGGAAACAACCAACCGTGTGAGCGCCGCGTTCGAGTCGTTGGTGACGGAGTTTCTCGCGCGCTCCGCCGCGCCTCAGCTAACCGCCGTCAGATAGTCGCCGGCGCGGAAAGCCCAAGAAAGTCCGGCCAACTGTCGCGCCTGCGTCTGGGATCTATGACGAAGGGTTATACGGATGCTCCGGATGGGAATGGATGCTCCGGATTTTCTTTTATTGTTATTTCTTAGTACAGCTCCGTGCGCGTCTGAAGCATCCCGAGCGGCTCTTCCTAAAAATCCCTGCCCCGCCAAATGGACCCGTATCGCCACTCGGAGCGATCCGGAGCATCCGCCAAGATCGGGAGCATCCGTATAACCCTTCGTCATAGTGGCCCCCCCCGAGCGCTCTTCCGTCGGTATTGCCAGCCCGAGCGGCATTAGAAAGGTCTTCAGCTGTCCTCGGCAAAGTGGTTCAACGGTCCGTGACCCGAGCCGAGCCCGGGTGCACTGCGGATGGCGTTGTGCACGTAGTCGATCGCGCGCCGTACAGCGGCGTGCAGAGACTCACCCCTGGCGAGCTGCGCGGTGATTGCAGCCGATAAAGTGCACCCCGTTCCGTGAGTGTTCTTCGTGTCGAGCCGCTGGGCGCGGAAAGCGCGCACATGCCCGTCGTAGA
>JALYKM010000269.1 GCA_030774785.1 Gemmatimonadota bacterium | reverse complement strand
TCGCGCACATCGGGCAGGGCGCGAGAGACTATGACGCTCATCGAGTAGTTGATGAACGATTCTTTGATTTCTTCGTGAATGAGACGCGGGAGGATGCGCTCTCTGTTGTTCGGAGCCGTCATTAAATCCGGTCGTTGCTACTGGGTTCGGAGGCGGGGGCGGGAGGCCAAAAAAGTCTCCGCTTGAAGTAGCCTTAATGTAGCTTCGCGACCCGTTTAAATCAATGTTGGCGACTGACCGTAAGTGGCTATAGCGCAAGCGGTTAGGTGTGCGGACAGTTACCGAGTCATTTGTGTCAGCGGTGATTCGCAAAATTGTGAGCAGGCCAAGCTCAGCAGTAGCAATGGTTTGGATCAATTCTCTGCTTACATGAACGGCGATTATGATGTGGCCGATTAAGCAGGGCGGAATTGAGAGTCGGCCTCCGGATGATTTCCCCCTCTATTGGGCTGGCACCTGTAAAACTGGTTGCCGTATTGGGTTGCGGGCTGAATATTCCCTCCGTCCGGCTCGTTCGGCCGGCGCTAAACACATCCTGCCCCATGGCCGACGCCAAAATTTTTTCATCAATTGGGAAATACCGCGTCCTCGAGCTGGTAGGCGAGGGCGCGATGGGCGTCGTCTACAGGGCCCAGGATTCCGTCCTCGACCGTACCGTCGCGATCAAGGTGATGAACGATTCGATCGCTCGGCAGGACGACCTTCGCAAGCGCTTTCTGCACGAGGCGCAGGCGGCCGGATCTCTTCAGCACCCGAACGTGGTCTGCATCTACGACCTGGGTGAGGCAGATGGTCACCTCTTCATCGCCATGGAGTTCGTGCAGGGCGTAGATCTCGAGCATTTGATCGAATCGGGCGAGCCGCTTTCACTGCAGGCGAGACTCGACATCATCATCGACGTTCTCACCGGACTCGCATTCGCTCACAAGCGCGGCATCGTACATCGAGACATCAAGCCGGCCAATATCCGCGTTGGCGAGGACGGGCGCGCGAAGATCATGGACTTCGGCGTTGCCCATCTAGCGTCATCGAGTATGACCAGCACTGGATCGATCCTTGGAACGCCGACCTACATGGCTCCCGAGCAGATCACAGAGGGAAAGACCAGTCCGGCTACCGATATCTTCGCGACGGGTGGGGTGCTGTTTCAAATTCTCACGCTGATGAAGCCTTTCGACGCTCCCACCCTCCAGAATCTCTTTTTCAAAATCATCACTGAAAAGCCGCGACCGGTAAGTGAGCTGGTGCCCGGACTACCGCCCGCGCTCGACCGCATCGTCCTCAAGGCCATGGCGAAGGAGCCTTCGGATCGATACGCCAGCGCGCTCGACATGGCGAATGACCTGACCAACGTACGATCCAAGTTGAGTGGGCCTTCGTATCCGGCATCGGTTTCCTTGAGCGCTTCGGTTGCCAGCGCCATCGAGATGTCCAGGAAGAAGACGCAGACGCAAATGAGAAACCTCGCCTTTGCGGGGGCGGGAGCGCTCGCCGCCGTCGCATTGATTGCGATTGCCTGGACGCGATACTCGCAGTCAGATTCGGCAAAGCTGGAAGCGGCCAACAGACCAGCTCCAATAGTCACGCCCGCGTCGCCGCAGGTGGTGCCTGCCGAGACTCCCCCGGCCACTGCGAGTGCAGGCGCTCTCCCGACGCAGCCGCCGTCCTTGGCTCAGCGATCGGTCAAGAAAGAAAAACCTCCCGCTACAGCGCGTGACGCGCGCGCCGGTGGCACCGCCAAAACCGCGTCCAAGCCGGCTCAACTTCCCGTCGCGGCCGCACCTGCCCCGCGCAATGACCCACCGGTGACGAACGCTATCCGGCAGGAGGTATTGCCGCCGCCTCCAGTTGTAACCGCGGCACCGGTCGTCACGCCGCCGAAACAAGAACCTACGCCACCCGTTGTGGCGGCGCCAACTGTCGCCGACATCGCGCCCGCTGTGGAAGCGTACGCTCGCGCGATCGAGTCGAGAGATATAGGCGCCATCCGTCGTGTCAATCCAGGCCTGACATCGGACCAGCAGCGGAACTTCGAGGCGTTCTTCCAGAACGCAAGAAGCGTCAACGTCACTTTCCGAATAACGAATCTCGAATCTTCAGGCGCGTCGGCGGATGCCCGACTTGTGGGAAGCTTCGACTACGTGAACGCCGAAAACAGGGAGCAGCGCCTGCCCGTAACCTTGGCCGCGACGTTTCACCGCGATGGCAATGCGTGGCGGTTGGCATCAGCGCGCTGACCGGCGCGTCCCCACGAGCAGCTAGAACGTGTACTCGATGCCGGCGGTGTAAACGAGATTTGCCCTCAATCCACCGCGATTCAATGGAAAGAGTGTGTTCAGGACCAGCGTGGTGCTGCGGGCAGGCGTCATCTTGAAGCCGAACGAGCCGTTGACAATATCGTCCCGAACATCGGGAATGTTGGTGGGATTCAACGTCCGCCGAAACGGTGCGTCATAGGTGACAATGCCCGGCAGGTGAAGCTTGCTGTCCCCTACCTGTAGCTCCGTTACGAGATCCGCCGCGAGAGTAACACCCTCGGCAATCCGATCATCGAATCCAAGAGTCCCGAGCACGGCATCGTTCTGTTGGTCCCCGGCATGGTGCAAATAGCCGGCGTTCAGGTGAGGCGAGAAATCACCAAAGCGCGAATTGAAGATCAGCAGTGCCCGGCCCGCAAACTTGCCAGAGCCGAGGAGGTCCTTTTCGCTCCCTGTCGGAAAACGGCCGTCGACCAGAAATGCGAAGGCCGCGTCCGGCGTCTCTCGCAGGTTTACCTTGGCTCGCAGCGCAACATCACCCAGACCAGCCGCTGAGCCGAGACTCTGACGACTGGCGGTCAGAACCGGATTAGTCGGGGTACCGGCAAAATAATGCGCCGCGGACGTGCCCCCGAACGGCCGGATTTGGGCCTCGCTCGTGCCGCGAAAATCCGCTTGCACTACGGGCACCACCAATCCGAAATCGAATCGGTCTGAAACCCCGTAAGTGACGTAGATCGATGTGACTTGCACGCTCAGATCCATCGACAGATGGAAATCCATCGCGTCGTTTTCGAGAACCGGCACGCCGTACAGCGAGCAGTCGCCCCCGAACTGCGCATCACACCCTGGAAAGTTGACGTTCTGATGAGTGAACGTCAGATCGATGTTGTTCATGTCCACGCCGCGTAACGTGGCGAAGCGAAAGCCCGTTCTGCTTATGCCCGCCAGTACACGACCTCGCCCCAGCGTTTGTGCCCGCTCGGCGAAGATCGGTCCCGCCGACGTGGATGTGGCCACCGGCGCGCCCCCCTCGAATCGGAATGTCACGCCGCCGCTGGTCGAGCCGATCGGTATGTTGGCGACGCTGGCTCCGAGGGCATCGGTAATGAAAGAGATCAGCGACGCGTTCTCCGCGTTCGAAGAAGGTATGAAATGGAGGCCGTGGGCCTGCAAAGATCCGGGATTGTTGGGGTCGCCTGATCCGGCGAGGAAGAGCGGGGCTTGTCCGGGCCCGAAAATAAAAAGCTCCGATATCTTGTCACGAAGGCCCTGCGCATCCGTTCGGGAAGCCATGGCGAGCAACGCGAAGCAGGCGAGGGCGAGCAGCCTGAAATTCTGGTAAAGCCTCGTAGCACGATTGCGCATCGGGGGTCCGGAAGCGTGGCCAACTCGTTACGTGCTCGAACGGGGAATATCTTAGCTGCGATTGTTCGGTCAGGCAAACGCCCGCCGCCTTTATGAAGATCGATTAGCACCTGCCTGGAGGATTCGTGTGCGCTTTCTAACGCTCGTCGCGATAATGCTCGCGGTTGGTCTCTTCCTGTATCGGCGCAGATCGTCGGGCGAGAAGTCCCCGCCGGCCCAACTGACAACCGAGCAGATCAAGCAACAGTGGCGCAAACTCGGCTTTTTTTGCGAGTTGGACGATGAGAACAGAGTCTGGACGCTGACGGGCTCCCGGGCCGGGCTGCTCCACTTTCGCGATCTCTTGCTCGCGTATGTCGCCGATCCAGGGCACGCGTTGCAGGGAGGATTCCAGCATTACGGGCCCTATGGATCTCTGGAAGTAATGACGTGGCCAAGCGCGGGATTCGACAGCCAATCGATTCGAGGCACGCTGAAGGATCTCGCCCGGCTGGCTGGTCTGGTTGAAACGAAGCTTGCCGCGGCTAAACCCGAGTCCGCAGTTCTCATCCGGCAGGAGTTCGCGCCTGAGAGCGCATATACTCTTCGGCTCGATGTCCGGGACGACTATTTTGACCCTGCATCGGCAGATCCTGATCGCCTGGGCGCCGCGACCAAGCGCCCTGACCCCAATGCCAAGGACCGTTGATCGATGGTACCAGCGCGCCAGGCTCTCGAGCGGTTGCGAGGGCGGTGCACCGGCTTGAGTCCGTCGCGCACATCGGGCAGGGCGCGAGAGACTATGACGCTCATCGAGTAGTTGATGAACGATTCTTTGATTTCTTCGTGAATGAGACGCGGGAGGATGCGCTCTCT
>JALYKM010000268.1 GCA_030774785.1 Gemmatimonadota bacterium | reverse complement strand
GCCGGTTGAGCGTCAAAAATGGGTCCGGGTGACCTATCTCGCGCGCTGGCCGCGCTTCCTGTCAAAACAGATCCACGATTGCTCGTCGGTCGAGAGACGTTCGACGACGCGGGGGTGTTTCGCCTGTCCGACGACATCGCGCTGGTCCAGACGGTGGATTTCTTCGCGCCGATCGTCGACGATCCGTTCGACTTCGGCCAGATCGCGGCCGCCAACGCGCTATCCGATGTTTACGCGATGGGAGGGCAGCCACTCACCGCCCTCAACATCGTCGCGTTTCCGACCAGCGACCTGCCCCTCGATCTGCTGACGGAAATTCTTGCCGGAGGCCAGGAGAAGGTTCACGAGGCAGGAGCCCTCATTGTCGGCGGACACACGGTTGTCGATACCGAGCTCAAGTACGGCCTGGCAGTCACGGGCCGCGCGCATCCAAACTTTCTGCTGACGAATGCCGGCGCGGTGCCCGGTGACCAGTTGATTCTCACCAAGCCGCTCGGTAATGGAATTCTCGCGACCGCGGCGAAGCGCGGACAACTCTCCGCGGAAGCACAACGTCCAATGCTGGATGCGATGAAGGCGCTTAACGGAGCGGCGAGCCGAGCGGCACTGGCGGTCGGCGCGCGGTGCGCTACGGACATCACGGGCTTCGGTCTCCTCGGACACATGTCGCACATCGCTCGCGCGAGCAAGGTCACGCTTAGCGTGGAGCTGGACTCGATTCCTGTCTTTGCCGGAGTGCGCGAAGCGGTGAGAGCAGGCTCGACAACCGACGGTGCGAAGCGGAACGCGGAATACCTCAGGGACCTCGTTCGCTGGAACAAGGGGAGTGAAGAAGACCGCGCCATCCTCTGGGATCCGCAGACATCGGGCGGGCTTTTACTTTGCATCAGTCGAAGCGAGGTCGCTAACTATCTTTCACGCGTTGCCGGATCGGTCGTCATCGGCGAGGTCATCGAACGGGGAGAAGTTGCGATCGAAGTTCAGTGAGACGCGTGGGGGTGGATGGGGCCTGGTGGCTTCCGTGATCTTCAAAATCACTGTGACCCTACTTCGTAGGGTCGGGTGGGTTCGATTCCCACACTCTCCCGCCACCTCACTTGCCGCAGCGTTCCTCTGTATCGCATCACTCAATGTGCCTACCGCTGTAGCGCAGCAGCGGGATAGCGCGCGCGCCGGTGTTGGCGCGCCGAAGGCGCAGCGGCCTCCGACTGGCGACACGACTCCGCGCCCCCCGCTGAGCCCGCGCCGGGCGTTCCTCACTTCGCTCTTGCTCCCCGGCTACGCGCAAACTGTCTTTGGCCGCGATCGCGCGGCCATGCTCTTCACTGTCATCGAGATCGGGTCGATCGGCATGGCGCGCAAAGCCGCTCTCGATTTGGCCGAGGCGAAAGGAATGCCGCAGGACAGCGTTGTTGCGACTTATCAGATCGATCCAGCGACCGGTAAGGCGGTGATCGATTCAAAGACAAACCTGCCGATTCCCGAAACCTGGGTGACGAGCCGCTTCACGGCCGACCGCATCAAGGCGCGACGGACGCACTATGAAGACTGGATCGCGGCAATCGTCTTCAACCACCTCTTTTCCGGCGCGGACGCTTACGTGGCGGCGAATCTCTGGGATTTCCGCACCAACATCGGGGTCGTCGCGAATCCCCGATCCACTGCCATCTACGCGAGCTTCAGACTACGGTGACGAATCCGGCGCCGATCGGAGTATTCGATTCCGGAATGGGAGGCCTCACCGTCGTCCGCGAGATGATCCGCCAGCTTCCTCACGAGAGTATCATCTACTTCGGCGACACCGCGCGGGTGCCCTACGGCCCAAAGAGCCCGGATACCGTGCTGCGCTACGCCCGCGAGATCACATCGTATCTGAAGGGCGAAGGCGTGAAAGCGCTGGTCGTCGCCTGCAACACTGCCACGGCGCACGCGCTCCCCGCGCTACGTAGAGAATACGACATGCCGATCGTCGGAGTGATCGAGCCGGGCGCGCGCGCAGCTGCAGCGGCGACCAAGACGAAGCGTGTCGGCGTGATCGGAACCGCGGGAACGATCAAGTCGGGCGCCTACGAGAAGGAGATCAGGAAGCTCCTCCCCGATGCGGAAGTGACGGCTCAAGCGTGCGCGCTCTTCGTTCCACTAGTCGAGGAAGGCTGGATCGACACCGAGCCCACGCGAGCCATCGCGCGCAATTATCTCGCTCCGCTCGTGTCCGCTGCAGTCGATACGCTCGTCCTCGGTTGCACGCACTATCCGCTCATTAAGACAGTGATCGGAAACGTCGTCGGTCGCGAAGTCAGGCTCATCGACAGCGCTTACGAAACGGCGCGCGAGACCGCAGAAGTGCTCAGTGCAAATGGGATCGAGAACACGTCGCCGAACCAGGCCCGTTACCGCTTCATCTCCTCCGACGCGCCCGACACCTTTCTGAGTCTCGGCCAGCGCTTCCTTGGATCAGCGATTGACCGAGTCGAGACACGTACCCTGGGCTGAGCCGTCCCACCGACGCAGCTCGACGGCTTCGTCGGTCAGCTTGAGAAATGTCGGCGCATCGAGCCACGATCCAGCGTTCCCGAAAGTCCGGCCGTTCTCCATCTGCTCGAGCGCGGCTATGTGAGAGTGCCCGTACACGAGTAGATCCACATCCTTCGCGCTCGCGAGCTGCTGCTTCGCGTATTCGCGAAGCCCTCGCCCTTCATCCTTGGCGCGATAGGTCCGGCTCGCGTTGGAGCTACCCTGAGCGACTCTGCTCGCCCAGTCCGGATGAAGCATTCGAAACGCTTTGATTGCAAGCGGATGCCGCATGATTGGGCGTATCATCCGGTAGCCGCGATCTTCGCGGTCACGCAAACCGTCGCCATGCTCGATGCGGACTCTCCACCCGGCAATCGAGCCTTCCCAGGGCCCGACGATGTAGGTCACGCCGACATCTTCGCGCAGAATCTCGCCGCCCCAGCAGTCGTGATTACCGGCGACCCACAGTATCTCCACCCCTGCGTCGCGCAGCTCGGCGAGTGCCGCGAGCGCGCGAAAGCTTCTTCGCGGAATCACCGTTTTCCACTCGAACCAGAAATCGAACAGGTCGCCGTTGATCACCAGCGACTTCGCTTCTCCAGCGAGTCCACGAAGGAACGAGACGAACGAGCGCTCGATCTGCGGGCTGGCCACACCCAAGTGCGCGTCCGATACGATATAGCAGGGGGCGTTGAGCACTGCTCAAGTTAGCGCGTCCGCGCAGGCTTTACAAAGCAATGCGGCAGGGACAATTTCGCCTCTCCCTCACACATGACATCCCATTCAAATCGTGGGACGGCTCACACCGTCGAGTTCCGGGTCCGCTACGCCGAGACCGATCAGATGCAGGTGGTGTACCACTCCAACTATCTGATCTGGTGCGAGATTGGTCGTACTGAGTTCATCCGCGCGCTTGGAACTCCGTACGCGGAGCTGGAGAAGCAGAACGTGACCCTCGCGGTCGTGGAGGCCACCCTTCGCTTTCACTCGGCTGCACGCTACGATAATCTGATCCGTGTCACTACCCGAATCACCGACGTGAGGTCGCGCACGCTGACGTTCGAGTATGTGATCACCAATGCGGAAACCGGCGAGAAGCTCGTTACGGCCTCCACAAAGCTCGCTTCGCTGACGCGCGACTCTCGACTCACGACATTGCCTGAAACTCTACGCAAGGTGCTTCAGAATGCGGTTTCGTAAGCAGCTGTCGCTCGCTGTGCTTTTGTTCGCGGCCTCGGTGCCCGCAAATGGTCAACGGCTTCCGCCCGCGATCGGTGAGCGGGAAGTAAATCTCTACGCGCGGCTCCTTGCGATGACCGACACGCGGCAGCTCGACACCACGCTCGTCGCGCGCGCTCTCTCGAGCAAGTGGCGGCCGCTGAGAGCAGCCGCGACTCT
>JALYKM010000267.1 GCA_030774785.1 Gemmatimonadota bacterium | reverse complement strand
TTCGGGTGCTCGACCTCGGTCGACACGGATAGGAGGTTGTTCACGGGCCTCATGCCCGGAACGTTCGGATGAAGCGGCCAGTCGTTTTGGTGGAAGGCAAAGCTCGGGAAACCGCAGCGGCGATGAGCCGCATTATTAATCGTGCTCGCTATTCAGTCTTTCTCGGAGACTTGACAGATGACGCCTCATAGGAGGCAGGCGCAGAGGATCGCATTCGCGCGCTAGCGTAAACAAGGAGGATCCTTGCTTCGGGTAACATACCCGGTGCCGCGAGCATCGGCCTCGAGGCCAGCCGGTACTACCGCTCTTAAGCCGGCACTTTTCTGAGGATCGACAGCAGACGATAGGCGAAACTTGAACCATCGGCTGGCGGATTACGTACGGAACGTCGCACAACTTTGATTGTGTACTCGAACCCGGTTTGGTAATCGAATCCCTCGATAGAGTTGTAGAAGAGAGTCCAGTCGGTATCGGGCTGCTGGCGAACGACGTAGCACTCCTGAGGGAAAGCGCCTTGGCACGCCACACGCGCGGCGGCGATATCGAGCGTTAAGATTTCCTCTTTGGGCCCGAAAGGATCCGCACAGCCGAGAAGTGACCCAAACAAGGCAACAGCCGAAACCAGAAAAATGCGACGCACGCAAGACTGGAGTTTAATACGGGTCGACAACTTACGATCCTTAATGGTCATCATCGGTACTCCTCTGCAAATAGTGTGCGGTCTCCTGCTCTGCCTAACGCCTTAGTTCAGCTGCAAGCACAGTACAACCATTGCGACGAAGTCGCATCCGAAAAGTGCTTGTCAGCTGCAACGTTCGTTAGATTGCGGCGAGCTCGCATCCAATTTCAGAAACCAATGATCGGAGATCCGTCGGGCATTCGCTGCGAATTCTGGAGTGATTTTAGAGCGGCCTGGCACGCGGGCACAACCGTGCGGTCATATTTCTCTCTCCTCGCGGTTCCGACGCGAACATTACCAGGCAGCCGGATCAATGTGTCACCTCCCGAGTATCGCGTCACCAATACGGCTGTATCTCGCCAAGCTACTATGAAAGGAGTGGAGCGCTGGAGGGCCAATTCTTTTGGCGGCTCGTGGATGACCGCGATCTGGATGAATCTTGGCGTGGCCGCAGTGCATAGGTTGATCTCGACACCGCCATCCATGGTCTTTGAGATCCCTCCGTCCGGCAAAGCGTTTAAGCCGTTTGCATGTCGGATTACCGAGAAACCGCGAAGCGCGACAGCTACGTCGCGTCCAGGCGGAGATCCGAAGTCCCCGATCTCCGCGTAACCCTCGGGGGGCCCGTGACCGCACGCCAAAAGTGAAACGCACACGAACGGCGCAATCTCATACCAGAATCGGATCATATTGAAGATCAGGCGCTTCGCGCTCTCTCCTTTCTTCGCCAACCTAACGTCAATTATACAGCAAAGAAGGCATGATGCCTGCGAGCCATGCAGTGTATCACCGGCCAAACCTATCACATGGCGATGCATCCAACCCTCACGCCACGCAGGAGATAGGTATTCAGAACTAGTCTCCTACTGCTTGGCGGAAAGGCTGCGACCCACGCGGTGTATCACTATGCACGAATTTATCACGTAGCGAAGGCTTCTTCGGCTGTTACGGCAGCGAACCCGCGATCTTTCGGAACTCTGTCTCGGTGAAGGCTCGCATCGTCTCGCTGCGAATGTTGCCTTGAGCTCCCAGCACCAACGCCATGCTGGCGACGGTCTCGTCGTTTGGCATCTCGGCTATCACTACGAGGTCGTATTGTCCCATGGTTAGATAGATGGCCTTGAGCTCACCGCCTGCCTTGCGATACGCCTCTTTGGCCGCGTCGATTCGCGCTGGAGCATTCTTGGCGCTGCTGATTCCCTGTTGAGTGTAGCGCAGCATCGAGATGTACGTTGCCATACGATCCTCCTGGGAGGTGAGCGACTACGTTACCACCATTTTTTCATTCGGGGAACTCCATACACCCCACCAGGTCTCCAAACTGCAGGTCAGAGTGACCCGCGCTATCTCACCTGGATGATCCGCGACGCAATCGCCATTGGATCGTTCCCAACCTCGAGCTTCACCGCGTACTTCCCGGCTGGCACGAGCGAGAGGTCCAGCAGCACCGATCTCGCTGACAAGACTCCCAATGCCCCGTTCTCCTGCCAGCGGATGTTGAGCGGAGTCAGCTTGGGCGCAATGCGCAGCGCGCGGAACGTGCGCCGCAACAATCCTTCGTCGATCGGAGTGATGGTGAGCGAGATTGCGAGCGCGCTGTCGGCCGGCGTCTGTCCGTAAAGCTCCCAGAACAACCCGATCTTGGTGTCGCGACGGAATTTCGTTCCACCGTGCGCCCGCGCAATCGCATCGTCCAGATCAGCGGGCAGAGAGGGACCTCCATCGACGAAGAGCAGGTCGGAGACACTGATGCGACCCGAGTCGAGCGGAATCTCGGCGAATCCAGATCTCCAGCGCGCCGCGCCTGCACTGTCGCTCGCCAGCAGCTCTACTCCGATCAGCTGCGACTTCCATGGAGTCAGCACCGTCAAGACACCCTTTGCCGGCGACTCGGCGACTTCGCTTCTGAACGGCGTTGCCGCCTCGTCCCCCATCGCGATGAGCACCGCGACGAATTTTCTGCGGCCGAAGATCGTGTCGGCGCTCACATCGTATGCAGCGACGACGCGCGTCGAATCGCTCCGGCGGAACCGCGCGACCTGGGCATCGAGTCTCACGAAGGCGCGCGTATAGGCCGGGGAGTACTGCTCACGCGGCGGGAACTGGTAGATGTCGAAGAGCGAATCGACGATCTGGGCCACGCTGTCGGGTGGTCGCTGGGTGAGGAAGAAATGAAATCCCGGCTCGCGCTCGTGACCGGTGATTGCGGGCTGTACCTCCGCATACATGCTGGGCGACGGCTGCTGCGTCCACTTCTCCGCCCATCCGAAGCGGAGAATCAGCTCGGCGAGATCACCTCCCCAACTCGAGCCGTAGGTGTTCACCGCATCCTTCTGCAGAGCGGTGTGCATCACCCGCGAGAAGTGCTCGGTACGCCGCTCATTGCCGGGCGTCATATAGAGTGGATCAGAGACCCACCAGATGCGTGCGTTGACGACTTCACGCTGGGCACACACCATCTTCCTGTACGTTCCCCGTATGTCGTCGTCCAGCAGGGGTGACAGGTTGGTCCAGTAGCAGCGCGTGAGAGACGGCATGTCGTCGAGCGCCAGCGAGAACGCGCTGTCCGCGCCCGCGAAGTTTCCATCCACGTGAAGGGCGAGGCCGAGCAGCGCTTCGCACCACCATTTGCTGGCACGACAGGAGCGCGCGACATCGATCGCCGCGGAATCGCGCGTTTCGACGAGGTAGCGTACGCGCTGGCCGACGATCCAGTCGTCACCCGGAAGCGTGGCTGATGCCTTCTCGAATTCGCGGAGCAGCTCCGCTCGAGCGCGACGGATGTCGTTCCCTTCCTCGGGAACCACGTAATCCTTCAGATTCGGATGCCACTCGCAGAAGCGCCCTACGATCAGGCAGTGGTCCGCGGTCCCGGTGTAGAACCTCGGCAGCATGTGGCGACGTCGGCGCTCGAACCGAGCCTGGAGATCGCGCGCACGGCGCGAGACCTCGGCCGAGTCTGCGAGGAGCTGTGCGTTTTGTGGAGACGCCGGCTGAAACCGCGCCTGTGCCCCGGATTCATCGGCGAGCGTTGTGACGGCAAACAGCGCGAGCCCGACAGCAGCGCAAAGCGGGGTGCGTGCGCTGACGCCGCGGACTCGATGTGGCCGGGTATCAGAAGAGGCGCCGTATGACGTATGACAGCACGCTGAACAGGACCGAAATCAGCAACATCGAAACGATCGGCACGTACACCCGCATGTTCTCGCGCTCGATCCGCATATCGCCCGGAAGATGTCCGAACCATCCAAGCCATCCCCGCATTGTCACCAGTCCGACGACAATGAAGATCAGGCCAAGCGCGATGATGAGCTGACCAAGCGGTTTGTTGCCCACGCTAAATAGTTATGCCGCTAGCTCTCGCTTGGTAAGGCGAAGCCGCCACAGAAACAGCGCGTAAAGGAACATTGCAATCGGGATCCTGACCTGCCCGTCCGCAAACTCGAACAGCCAGCGCATGACGTCGAACACGAGCGAGTAGACGGTCAGCCAGAACGCGGGCGCGAGGAAGGCCCGTTTCCGAAGAATGATCGCGATGCATACGATCGCGAGGACCAGGCCGACGATCTGCTCGATCCACCAGAGTCGCGTCTGGGCGGCAAGCGCATCGCGTAGCGGGGAGCGGGTGAGCGAGTAGATCCACCCGCCGACCGTGAGAAGCGTGATCGCGGCGGCGAGCAGGCTTCGCAGGTTGTCACGTGGCAGGAGCGACGGCGAGTTCGAGTCAGGCATGGAGGTAGGTGAGGGAGGTTGTCGGGGTGGCCAGGTGCTGTATTGGTCAGAGCGCTCCCGAGCGGAATCCATGCCAAAGAGGTTTTGCGGCCGTCCGTCGGCGCTCTATCCAAAGAGCCTGGGGTGGGCGGGCGGGCTCGTACCCGTCAGGCCATCTGCACCGTGTACTCACCTCGCGTAAGCTCGAAGCGAATCACGCCGGGCTCCGAGCCGTCGCCGATGAAGTGGAAGCCGCACTTGCGAAGGACGCCAATCGACCCCGCGAGCTCCGGAAACGTCTCGGCGATGACACGCGTCACAGCGGGCGCAGCAAAGGCGTGAGCGAGCAGCCCGCGGACAGCCTCCGAGGCGTAGCCGTGTCGGTGCTGATCGCGCACGATCCCATAACCCACCTCGACCGTGCCGTCGTCTGACGGCGGCCCCTTGTACCCGGCGCTGCCGATCAACGTGCGGCCTGCCTGGCCGTGAGGGAGGACCACAAAGTAAAGCCACCACCCCGATTGCGCCGGGCCTTCCGCCAGTCGGTGCAGTGCAAACTCGAGAGATGCGGAATCGAGAAATTCGGGCGGCCACGTCAGCGGAACCGACGCACTGAGACTTGAACCGAGGGCTTCTTCACCTTCGATGGCGGACAATACCATGTCCCGCGTCGCCGGAATGAGCTCGAGACGTTCGGTGACAATGGGGTCGGACATGTGGGAATCTAGAGGTTGCAGCTGTGTCGACGGCTAGGAAACGCGATCGACACCGCGATCCTCAGGCTGCCACGGTCGGAGTCGCGGAACCAGTCGAGGGACGTGGCGGCAATACTCAACGTAGGAATCTCCGAACCGGCGCCTGAGGCCGGACTCTTCGACAAGCGGAATCCACAGGAAGTTCGCCCCGAGAAAGATCAGCGCCCACATCAGGTGAGGCCTGGAGAGCAGAATGAGAGCCTCGCCGAACAGGACGAACAGAACCCCCGAAATCATCGGATTCCGTACGTAGCGGTACGGCCCGCGGAGCACCAGGCGTCGCGGGGGATCCCACGGCGCCAGCGTTCCTTCCCCCTCGCTGGCGAAACGCTGTAGCGATGCCACGAATAGAAAGAGCCCGAGCGCGACCAGCAACAAGCCAGCAATCTGAGCGAAGATGCGGGGCGCGGTCGGTCCGAGCGCCGCGGAGATGTTGTTCGTTCGCGCCAGCCGCACTGGAACCAGCACCGCAACGACGAACGGCAGTGCTGCAATCGACAGGAGGTGACGAACGAACATTCTCATTTGGGAAAGCGACGTCGCGTATGTTAGGCGCCCCGCTCCGCCAGCGCGCTCTCCAACGCGTTCCATGCCAGCAGCGCGCACGTCACGCGCGCCGGGAACCTCGCCACGCCGGACAGGGCGCGAAGTGATCCGAGCCTCTCGTCGGTCACCGCACTGGGGTCGCCGAGCATCATGTCGCGAAATCGAGTTCTCAGGGCGGCGATCTCCTCGGCGCCTTTCCCCTTCACCAGCTGCGTCATCATCGAGGCCGAGGCCTGGGAGATCGAGCAGCCGCGTCCGGAGAATCTGAGATCACCGACTCCATTCCCGCTGAAAGCAACCTGCAGCGTAATTTCGTCTCCGCACAGTGGGTTCTTCATCTCCGCGCTCGCATCCGGGTTCTCGAGCGCGCCTTTATTGCGCGGCCGACGGTAATGATCGAGGATCATCTCCTGATAGAGCGCGGCGATCTCCGCCGATCTCTCAGGCCGGTACATAACCGAAGATTTCTCTGGCCTTCATGATTCCGGCGACGAGAGCGTCGATATCGCGCTCGTCGTTGTAGACGTAGAACGACGCGCGCGCCGTCGCGGCGACGTTGAGGCGGCGCATCAGTGGCTGCGCACAGTGATGTCCGGCGCGAATGCAGACGCCTTCGCCGTCCAGAATCGTCGCCAGATCGTGGGGATGCACGTCCGACATCGTGAAGCTGAGGACTCCACTCCGCTCAGCGGGTGGTGGTCCGTAGATCTGCAGCCCATCGATCGCCGCCAGCCGTCCCTGCGCGGCAGACATCATCGACCGCTCGTGCTCCAGCACGCGAGCCATGCCGATTCGGTCGAGGTACTCCACCGCCGCGGCGAGGCCCACTGCATCGGCAGCATTCGGAGTTCCCGCCTCGAATTTGTGCGGCAGCACGTTCCAGGTCGTGCGATCGTCGTGCACGAATTCGATCATGTCGCCGCCTGTCTGGTAGGGCGGCATCGTTTCGAGCATCTCCCGTTTTCCGATCAATCCGCCGAGCCCCATCGGTCCCAGCATCTTGTGGCCGCTGAAAGCGTAGAAATCGACACCCAGTGAATCGAATGACACAGGAAAGTGCGGAGCGCTCTGTGCGCCATCGCAAACGGTGATCGCGTAGGTGTTGCTGCGAACGAGATTCAC
>JALYKM010000266.1 GCA_030774785.1 Gemmatimonadota bacterium | reverse complement strand
TCGGATGCGGTCCTGCCGGAAGTGTGAGGCGATACGTGCCGTCGCTGCGCGAGACCGTGCCTTGCGCCGTGCCCGGCACCGAGATGCGAGCACCGAAGAGCGGTTGTCCGTTCTGCCGATCGGTGATGCGGCCGGTCAGGGTAGCGGTAGCCTGCGCCACCATTCCCCTTGGGCTGATGACGAGACCGACGACAAGGAGGGCAGACGCGAAGAAGAGCTGACGTCCAGTGAGTAATGTGCGAATGCGCAACACACGATGGGTGAAATGCATACCGACGCTCGGGGAGGGGGAAGGAACGAGTCGAACAGCGCGCCTGAGGTTGGCGGCCTGTTGAAATACTCACCCGTTTCCCCTTGGAGCGCAACATTACAACGACACCACCCTGCGTGAGAGAGAACGCCGTCTAAGCGAGAGAGAGAAGTCAGCTGCGCGCGTGAAGGACCAAGTTAGAGTTAAGGCGGTGTCGGAGTTGAGCGTCGCTGGGCTGAGGCTCCCATTGCCAGAGCTTATCTGTTAAGATGTGAGTCTCCATAGCTAACAATTTTTTTGCACTCGGGGCGTAGCGTAGCCCGGTAGCGCGCCTGCTTCGGGAGCAGGAGGTCGCTGGTTCAAATCCAGTCGCCCCGACTGAGTTAACTAAAGCCTCTACAACGGATTGCGTTGTAGAGGCTTTTTTTTCACCCTTGAATTCACGTGACTAGAGGCTGATTCAGGTGACTATCGAACGTGCGCTGCCGCCCAATCGGCCGCGAACTCCAGGTAGCCTCTCACATATCCGGGCGGAATCTGCTTTCGCGATATGAGCGTATGGTCCGTTCCGGAATAAACTTTGATCGTGATGTCTTTGTGCTCGTCCCGTTTCAGCTTTTCCAGCGCGGCGATCGTCGTTCTTGGCTCAACGCTCTTGTCGTTCTCACCGAGCACGGCAAGAAGGGGGGCGTTCAATCGCGTGAGCGCCGGAAGCGGATCGTAGAAACGCATTCGCGCTGAGGCGGAATACACAGCAGAATCATAAGGCGCAACGGCGGCAGGCATCTCATCCAGCTTGTATTTTGCGAATGATGCGAGCGCTGCGTTGAGTGAATCTCTGGCCGCGCCACTCGCAAGCCGCGGATCCTTTGCCGCTTTCCTGTAATAGTCCCACACACGCTTCCGTACGTCGAGCGCTCGGGCAATCACCGGGCCTGGTGCGCCCCCGTCTCTGAGCTCGGCTGCGACTGCGTACAACGTCTCCTCATAAGGGGTGACGGCTGCTCCGGAGCTCATGATAACGAACGCAATGTTCCCCAGCTCTGAGGCAGCCAGTGGGCCCACCCACCCACCTTCGCTCCTTCCGAACAGTCCAATCTTCTCCGGCAAAATATCTCGCCGTTGTCTGAGGTAACGCACGGCGGAGATGACATCCTGCGCGAGATCTTCATAGTCAGATGTCGCGAGATTCCCCGTGGAGTGAGCGCTGCCACGTTTGTCGTAAACCAGAACAGCGAATCCACGGCTCGTCAGGACGTTCGCGTGTGCTTTCCACGCAGGCCGATCATAGGTTGATGGGCCTGAGCCATGGACGAAGACGACAGCTGGGAATGGGCCAACGCCCTCCTTCGGCTCGACAAGGATTCCCGCAAGCCTTACCGGCCCGTTGGAAAACTCCACCGGTTCGATGCGGCCGTCGTAGCGGGCCATGCTCGCGCAGCCTGGTGCGCACATAACCGCTGCCGCTAGAAGCGCGCTTGATACAGATCTCTCGTTCATCGGTACTCCAATTGTCAGCGCAATCTGAGTGGACTGACACCGAGCCGGGGTCAATTCCGTTGGATCAGATAGTTGTCCTCTCTTACAACACCCGCAATCGAGGTTCTGCTTGAATGGAGGGCTCTACGACGGTGATCAGCGCGGTTCGAAACCTGGGGTCTGCCGGTTATCGGTTCAAACGAGAGCGGGGTGAGCGGTGTTGTGTGGAGATGACCGGAGATTCGGAGGAGGTCGTTCGCACCGAGAGGTTTACTCGCCTCTATAGGGAACAGGCGGACAGGATCTACGGGCTGTGTCTCCGAATGAGCGGAGATTCCGTGAGAGCCACCGAGCTGACACAAGACGTATTCATTCGCGTCTGGCGGAATTTTGATCGAATGCGCCCGGATTCCGATCCAGGCGCATGGGTGTGGCGACTGGCGGTCAACGTCGTATTGAATGGCATGCGTTCGGACCGGCGGCTTCGAGCACGTGAGCAATTGGTAGCCGACGTCTCACCGCATCTTAGGGCCCAAACGCCAGCGACTCCGATTCCAATCAGACGACTCGCACTGGAGTCCGCCCTGCGCCGCCTTCCTCCGAAAGCGAGGAAGGTCTACATCCTTCATGATGTCGAGGGTCACTCGCACGATGAGTGCGCGAGGCTGTTAGGAATCGCGCCTGGTACCGTGCGGGCGCAGTTACATCGCGCTCGGCGACTCATGCGAGCGGTGCTCGAGCGATGATCGTGCCCCTTATTCGGCGAGAGCCACCGTTGCCGACATCGTCAGTGCATCTCACTGAAGACCAGATCAACGATCTCGTTGATGGTCTGCTGAGCGTTACGGAGCGCACCTCAGTGACTGAACATCTCGCCGCATGCGCCGACTGTCGTGCGGAAGTTGCCGAGCTATCGGAGCTAGTCGGCATTGCACGGGCCGACGCAACGTTGGTCGTCGCACCACCACAACTGGAGATCGTTGTACTCGCGACAACCATTCACGAGCGATTCGTCAGACGTCACGTCGTCCGTGTGCTTCATCTCCCACTGGCGGTGGGTCTGGTCATGTTTGTAATGAGCTCGGTAGCACTAACCGCGTGGATACTACTGGCGTGCACAAGTCCTGCCCATCGTGGGATCGTCGCCCAGTGCAGCGAGCCGTGGTACTTTGTCGTTCGTGACGCCGCGCGCGAACGGTATAAGGAGGTGCGAGACGAACAGCGCGATTTCGCGAGAAAATTGGGAAAGAATTTTCGACCTTGATCCAAGCTTCCTGCTATTGGTCGCTCTCACAGTACCGCAAGCGTTGTCTCGTTCAAGAACCCATCGATGGGCAACTCTCGAGGCAGAAACCGCTCAAAAGCGCAATTCAGCTCGTGAACCCACGATCCCTGTTCGGCGTCAGAAAGTTCATGCGCTTATCGGTAAAGGGAGTTTTCTGTATGGAATGCTTGTTCGCTCGTCCGCGTCCGCGGCGTGGTCTGGGTACCGACGCAATTGGAAATCCGAACGGTTGCAGCTTGCCATGCGAACCGCAAAATGCAACAGTTTCAGCGTGCTGAAGAGCCGCTACCAAATCCATAAGTTGTTGCCGGGCAACGGCTTACCATGACTCCAAGGTCTTGGATCGCCGGTTGCCCTTACATGGGGGTTGCCTCGATTCGAGGCGCCGCGTCTTAGGGACATGCTGAAGGCCTAGAAAGCCGGCGGCGATATACTAACGCTTCAGGAGAACA
>JALYKM010000265.1 GCA_030774785.1 Gemmatimonadota bacterium | reverse complement strand
ACCTTGAGGTTCCAGATCGCCTCCGCGGCGTCGTAGGCGCCGCCTTTCAGTCCGATGCGCGGATCGGGAGTCGGCGCCGAACGAGAGAGACTCCCGGTCGGATTTGGAGCCGAGGCAGAACGACTCTCGGTCGGAGCTGGAGAAGCCGCCGGTGAGAATTGAAAAAACGCGCAGCCCTCTGTCGCAAAAACGATCGCGGCCAGCGCTGCCGGTAAAAAGCAATCCACCATCGAGTGTGGACGGCGGCGGCGGATCGGATGACTGATGCTCATTGTGAGTTCCTCTGAACGGGGGTGGTCCCGAGTTTCAAGACGACAGGTTTATTGTGTGGCCGGCTCAAATATCGTCGAAGCGAGCATTCTCTGCATTCGCTCTATCTCGGTCGTTTGATCGGCGTTTACATCCGACGCCAGCTTGAAGACGGTGATGTCCTGGGCGGCCCCATAGGTGTCGAACAGGTCCTTCACCATGGTGACCGCTCCGCGGTGGTGCTGAATCATGAAGGTGAGAAAGAGCCGATCGAACTCCTTGCCGCGGGCCTGGTCGAGCTGCTTCAACTGCGATTCACTAAGCATGCCCGGCATTGGCATCTCGTGCTCGACGCCGTTCATCTTCATCATCATGCCGTGGGCACCCGCTTCGGGCACCGGTTGGTGGCGATCGACGAGCCACTTCCGCATCGCGGCGATCTCGTCCTGCTGGGCGTTGATGATCCGTGCGGCGAGAGTCCCAATAGACGGGCTGGCACCGTGGGAAGGAGCCCACCGCGCCATGACGATTGCCTGTCCGTGGTGGGCAATCATCCCGCCCATGAAGTGGATGTCAGCCGCGGTATAGGCGTGCTGGGCGTTGTCCGATGTGTCGGTCCCGCTCGTTCGCGTGCCGGCAGCGATGGCTACCTGCGCCGATTTCTCGTGCTCGGCGCTACTCCCAGTGGCGCAAGCGGCGACCGCGAAGAGCACGAGCGATAGTGCGGGGGTCGTTCTGAAGCAGGTCATCATGCTCCGTATTCTGCTAGATGGATGCCTGGATGGCCGCTGCTTTCGCTTCCCACTTCGGAACGTCGACGCCCCTCACGAGCAACCATCCGGTCAATAACACTCCGCCGAGAAACATAGGGAAAAGAAGTACATCGGCTGCGTACGCCGGCGCCAGGACCAAGCGCAAAGTTCCGAGTGATAAACCCCAGACCGCCCAGCGCCAAAAGTGCACCCAAAACCCTGGGAAGGTAGTCCGATCGAACGATCAGGTATCCGCGGATAGCCCAGCCCACCCCGTAGAACACCATGAATAACCCACCACCAACTCCGAAAAATTTGAGCGAGAGCATCGCGAGACTATTCAGCTGATCGGGAGAAAAAGTTTTCAGGTAATCAGCGCCTCCCAATATGAACGGCGCGGCAAAATAGAAGAGCTCGACAATGGCGAAAGTTGCGGTGGATACCAGTCCAAAGAACGCGGAGATCAAGGCGAGATCCCTGCGGACGGGCCTCAGCAGTAAGTAAAAAATCCACGCCGGCACGATATCACATACGGCTTCTACGAGATAGCCCGCGAAGCTCATTCGGAACAGCGAGGTAAAGGTGGTGATGTTTCCTGCACTGCTTATGGATCGTAATACGGGATCGCTTGGCGACTCGTTTCATTGGCCATATATCAATTCAACGAAGACGTCAGCTGCAACGTGCGTTAGGCCCTAACGCGCCATCGTTGTCTCATCCGAACAGTGTGAGTAGAATCGTCACCATGTCTGCCTTCAAAGCATTGGGCATTGCGGCGCTCATCTATTGCTGTTCAGCCCTTAACGCCAATAACCGCGAGCCAAAGTTTAGAGTCATTGCGTTCTTTACCGCCAAAGAGGATCAGGCACATATCAGCTTTCTACATGAAGCCGAGCGATGGTTTCAACTCCAGCTCCGTCGGCGGCATCTAAGTGGTGAATGTCTACCGCAAGGAGGAAGATCATGAAAACTCAGAGACTTCTCATTATCCTCACAGCAGTGAATCTGGGACTCCTTGGCTACCAGGTGGTCCAACCTCATTTTGCTGGCGCTGCGACAGTCGATGTCCCGGCCGTCCTCCGCGGACACGCTCTCGAAATTGTTGATGCGCGGGGGAAGATTCGAGCCAGCCTTGCGGTGCTACCAGAGGATCCTAAGGTCATATGGAAGGGCAAGCCATATCCTGAAACAGTGTTATTGCGTTTGATCAGTCCTGAGGGCAGCCCGAATGTAAAATTAGGTGCGTCTCAGATGGGGGGTGCACTTGTGATTGGCGGGGAGTCGGGCCCAACCTATATCCAAGTGCTGGCCGAAGGCGGAGAGAGCACGCTTAAGTTGATAAACAAAGACGGCGCTGAGCGCTTAATCAAGCCGTAGGAGTAGTCGGATCTTCAGCCATAGGATATCGCAGCGGAACTCGGCAAAACGGAGACGACCCGTAACAAAGCGCATCTGGTCGCGTAGCACTCATTCCTGTCACCTGCGCGAAGCGGAGCGCGGTGTCCGGCGTAACGCCTCGCTTCTGGCGGATAATCTGATTGAGGCGGGGAAATGACACGCCGAGGCGAATGGCGAAGGCAGACTGGGATATGCCTAACGGCTTCAAGAACTCCTCCAAAAGCATCTCGCCCGGGTGGACCGCTGGAATCTCGGTCGGCAGCCGACGGCGCACGAGCGGTCTAATAGGGATTAAGCGCTTAGTGGTAGTCCGTGACTTCGACTTCGTCGGCATAACTTCCCTCCCAGCGGAAACGATCTCATGGAGGGCGCAAAGAGAGAATGATCACCG
>JALYKM010000264.1 GCA_030774785.1 Gemmatimonadota bacterium | reverse complement strand
CCTTGAGCAGGTGCGACGGCAGTATCGCAATCGGCGACGCGAGCTTGAAGAAAGAGTCAGGCCCCCGCCGTTTCAACCAGACGCGCGCGGTCAGCGAATCGGGCAGTGTTACCGAGTCGACATCCTCAACGTTCGGCAAAAGTGGCGAGCCGAGAGACGGAGTTTTCAGCAGCCCGATCGTAAAGCGGACATCCTCCGCGCGAACCGGGACCCCATCGTGCCAGCGTGCGCGCGGGTCGATGTGGAAGTCGATCGCAGCCGAGTCGGCGCTCCAGCTCCAGCTCCGTGCGAGGCGGGGTGAAAACCCACGGTCGCCGACCGTGTTCAGCGCCTCACCAACATCAGCGAGGTTGTCGAAGATCTGGTCGGTGATCTGCTTCCCCTGAATGGAGAAGGTGAGCGGCGGAATCAGATTGTCCGCATCGCCGGAAGCGGAAATGGCAATGGTTCCGCCGATGGGTCCATTTCGCACCTGCCGGGAGGCGTTTTCCGTGGTATCTCCGCAGGCTGAGAAAAGCCACACCGCGGCGCTGGTGACAGCGACGGCGGGAATGCAAGGCCGCTTCATGGCGATTCTTTCAGTGCGAAGATGGCGGCCCGCTCCGGCGTCGGCCGGCCGGGAATATTAGCCGTTCCCGCCCAGTCCAGAAAGAGATCGAGCAGCGAGAGATCGAACTGTCCCGGTGAATCGCGCATTATTTCCGCGGCGCGCGCGTGCGTCATGCCCGGCCTGTAGCTTCTCGTCGTCGTTAGAGCATCGTAGACATCGGCAACACACAGAATCCGGGCCGCGAGAGGAATCTCCTCGCCGCCGATCCGGTCCGGATATCCGGTCCCGTCCCATCGTTCATGGTGGTTGCGGATTATCGAGCGGATGTCGCCGGGAAAGTCGATGTCGGCGACTAGATCGAGTCCCGCCTCGGGATGCCTGCGCATCAGCAGCCACTCCGTCTCGTCAAGTTTGCCAGGCTTGTTGAGCACCTCGGCAGGAACGATGATCTTCCCGATATCGTGCAGCAGCGCGCCGATCCGAATCCAGAACAGCTCGCGCGCGTTGAAACCGGCGCTGTCCGCAAGCACGGTGGAAAAGAAAGCCACGCGCTCGCAGTGGCCCTGGGTGTAGTGGTCCTTGCTTTCGACCGACGTTCCCCAGTCGCGCGCGATCTCGATAAAGCGCGACTCCAGAGCGGCGTTCCGCTTCTCGACCTGCGCCACGCGGTGCTGAGCCTTGAAGCGGGAATAGAGATCGTAGGCCTTGTTCAGGCTGATCAGCATGTCCCGATGCCGCTTCTGGACCCAGTACAGCTCGGCGGTCTGCTCCGCGACGTCAGCGGTCAGCAGCAGATCGCCGGTCCGTTCCGCGAAGGCGGCCGCTCTGGCGAGGTAATCGGCTGACTGCTCGTGATTCCCGAGCTCGCGGGAGATGACGCCGACGTGGCGGAACACTTCGCCCTGCCAAGCCGAATCTTGTTCGCCGCCCATGGACAGCAGCTGGTTGGACCGCTCGACCGCCTCGTCGAAACGCCTCGCGGAGATCGAGAGCTGAACCTGGTTGATGGCTACGGTGAGCTGGTTTGCCTGGTCGTTGTCTCCCGCAAAGGCGCGCGCCGCTTCGGCGTAAGCTTGTTCGGCCTCGGCGAATTCGCCGAGGTCGGCGTAGGTCAATCCCAGGTTGTTGAGGAGCTGCGCCTCGTGATTGCGCATGCCGAGCGTTTGGTAGCCGAGCTGGCTGCGGCGGAATGACTCGAGCGCCTCGCGCGTCTCGCCGCGGATGCTGGCCAGACTTCCCAGATTCTGGTCGATCATCGCCAGCAGCTCGGCATCGCCGGTCGACTCGGCTTTCTCCCTCGCGGCCTCATACATGGCTCGCGCGTTGTCGAGGTCTCCGCCGGTCTGGTGCGCGATTCCGACGATGTTGAGCACTTGGGCGACAGCCGTCGAAGACCCCGACTGTTCCGCGGCGGCGACCGCGGCTTCGAGCACATCGAGCGCCGCCTGCCGGTTTCCCTGCTCCAGATAAGCTCGAGCGAGCCAGCGCAGCGCGCCAAGCCTGGTCGCAGTTCGCACCTCCGAATTTCGAATCAGCGTTTCGTACAGCCTGCACGCGTCCGGCCAGCGGCCATCGCGCTCGCACTTCTTCGCCTCGTCCATGATCGCCTTGACTTCAGGCGATTCCGCCGCCCTGATCTGAACGGTTGGCCGAACAGGGCTCATGACGAAGCGAGAATCGACCGGTTGACTTGCGTCTCGTCCCGCAGCTTGCGCGCGAGCGTCGGACGGGAGATTCCGAGGATGCGCGCGGCGGCGCTGAGATTGCCACCTGTAAGGCCAACCGTGACGCGAATCGCCTCATCGACGATCGACTGGAGAGTCTTTCCCTCGGGAGGGATTACGATTCTGGTTCCCGACGGAGTGGCGGCGAGAGGGACGAGGGAGCGCATCTGAAGCGAGAGGTGGTGTGCCTCGATCGTTTCTCCCGAGCAGAGAACGACAGCACGCTCAATTACGTTTTTCAGCTCGCGGATGTTGCCGGGCCAGCTGTGGCGGTCGAGAGTCTGTAGAGCCGCGGTGGCGAAGCGGAGGTTCTTCCCGTCTTCCGCCTCCGAATGCCGGTTGAGAAAATATTTCGCGAGCAGCGCCACGTCTCCCGTGCGATCGCGCAGAGGGGGCAGCTCGAGTCGCGCGACGTTGAGGCGGTAGAACAGGTCCGCCCGGAAGTGCTTTTCGGCAACCGCGCGCTCGAGAGCGGTGTTGGTGCCGGCGATGATGCGGGCGCTGAGCGTCTGCTCTTCGGCGCCACCGAGACGGCGGAAGCGGCGCTCCTCGACGACGCGCAGCAGCTTCGCTTGAAGCTTCAGCGGAAGCTCCGCGACTTCATCGAGGAAGATGGTGCCGTTTCCCGCGACCTCGAACAGGCCGCGCTTGAGGACCCGCGCGTCGGTGAACGATCCCGGCTCATGGCCGAACAGCTCGCTCTCGAGCAGCGTCTCGGGGATGGCAGCGCAGTTGATCGCGACGAACGGCTCGGCGGCACGCCGACTTGCGGCGTGGATTCCCCGGGCGAACAGCTCCTTGCCGGTACCGGTTTCCCCAACGAGTAGTACCGT
>JALYKM010000263.1 GCA_030774785.1 Gemmatimonadota bacterium | reverse complement strand
TTGAAGTCCCGCGTCGGCACGAAGCTTCCGGCATTGCGATCATCCTGATCCCGCCCCTGCGTCCACACCAGAAAGACAGTCGAACCAGGCCTGTACTCCCAGCGCGCTACCGCGCTCGCGTGCAGCTCCTTGATGTTGAAGCTCGCGTTGTCGGTGGGAAGCGGGTACGGGCGGTAGCGAGCGTCATAGCTCGCTGACCGCGGAGCTGCGAGCTCGCGCACGTTGAAGTAGCGACCTGTCGTGAGGAACGGCTCGGCATAGAGCTGGAGTGACACCGTCGTCGTCGCAGTGTAGTTGAGGCGGCTGGTGAAGCTCAAAAGCTCCTGATCGAGATGCGCGAACAGATAGTGGGTGGTGTCGCTACCGATCACTCCCAGATTCGTGAACCACTGGGTATCGTTGCGATTCCGCTGATACCGCGTGCCCAACTCCCAGCTCAGATTGCTGCGCGCGCGAATGGTCACATACGGCCGCACGCGCCAGAGCGTCGATTTCCCGTAGTCGCCGACCGTATAGATCGCAGCGAAGGTGGGAACCACGGTGCGGCGCAGATCGCCGCCGACGTTGATGAGCAAATTCGCATCCGGTGCGGAGCGAACAGCGGGGCCACCGCGGGCGCATCGATCGCAGTACGCCGTCATGAGATTGTCGACCCACATGTTCGCCGCGAACGTCATGCGGTTCTGGAACTCCGCGAACAGATCGAGCTCGGTCCAGTTGGTCGTGGGAAGGCCGTTGGCCGTGAACTGGTTGTACTGATAAGCCTGGGCGGAGGCGTTGCGCCAGAATGCGCGTGGCTGACTGCTCTGCAGGGCTGCATAGACCTGGGCGATCTGCTGATCCGCTTGCGAGAGGAAGCCGAGATCGTTGGTCTCGAATCCGGGCGAGAGCTGCTCGTACAATCCTCCGTAGGTGAACGTCCCGGCGACTTTGTCCGCCTTGAGTTGGATATCTGTCCCCGAAAGCGAGGTCCGAGTCGGATCGTACGAGAGGCCAGCGTCCGGGCGGTTGTAAAAGTGGACCGCATTGCGTTGAGTCCTGTCGATCGCAGTCGCCGTGCCGCGGACGACGCTGGTCGCGAGCGATGCCTGGAGGCTATATCGCCCACTGCCAAAGCGATGCCTGGCATCGACGCCGCCAGTCAGCGCCTGACGCCGCAAAATGAGCGCGGACGGATCATCGAGATCGCGGTTGACCACCGTAAACATCGTTCCGATTCCCGATTCCCCGTTTCGGAAATCCTGGGAGGCGCGAAGAACACCGTAGAACGTGCGGGGCTCGATCAGCGTCGGGCCAACCGATTGTTGTCCGGTGACGGCGAACACAGTTCCAAGAGACGTGCCTCGCGATAGTCGGCCGGTGAGTTTGGCTGCACCCAGGATGGGAGTCGCGGCGGGAACGTCGGCGAACGGATCCCCGACGAGGCCCGCGAGCTGCGGCGAGCGCCCAATTCGCCGTGAGTAGAAGAGACGCGATGCATCTCCCGCAAAGCTGAATATTCCCGTTCCCTCGAGAAAGAACGGCCGCTGCTCGGCGAGAAACGTCTCGAACGCAGTGAGATTGAGCTGGGCGGGATCGGCTTCCACCTGTCCGAAATCGGGATTGATGGTAGCGTTGAGCGTAACGTTGGACGTCAAACCGTACTTGATGTCGGCACCCAATGTCAGCTTCTGGGTGCGGGCGAAGCCGCTCGGCTGTGGCGTGCTTCGGTTCTTGGTTATCACGTACGGCGCGACTTCCAATCGATGGGGAGAGCCGAGCCCCTGAAAACCGGTGACCTCGCCGAACTGCGATGCGATTCCTCGTACGGATCTGCGCAAAAGCGGCCAGCTGTCTCGCTCACTCAAGCGGGCGATGTCACGGACGATCATCAGGCCAAAGGTCTGCTCGGCTGCCCTGGGATAACGGATCTGGCTGAGGGGAATCCGAAATTCCGCCGTCCAGCCCAGCGAGTCGATGCGAGTTGCGACATCCCACACCGCGTCCCAGCTGATGTCTTCGCGGGAGTCGTCGTAGGTGTAGTAATCGCGCTTCACACCGGCGGGATTCACCGCGAACTCGTACCCTGTTCGTCGATCGTGGTAGGAGTCGATCATGATCTTCAGCTGCTCGCTCTGCGTCTTCACGTCGCGCCGCGATAGAAGAGACACGATGCTGTCGGGATGAGGGTCGAACATTCGAACGAAGACGTAGATGTTCTCCGCGTCGTATCCGACTTTCGCCTCCGTCTGAAAGGTTGGGTCACCGTCTTCCTTTGGATCGAGCACGCGGAATCCCGTGATGGGCGTCGCCGACTTCCAAAGCGGATCGTCGTCGCGCCCGTCGATTATCGGTGGACGCTCGGCCGAGGAAGCAGTCGCGGTCGCAACTGTCTTCGTCGCGGAAGCGCTGAGGGGACTTTCCTGGGCCTGGATGGATTGCGCGCTTCCCGTTGGAGCTATGACGAGTATCGTAATCAGGCCAAATGCTAGTTTTCCAGCACTTACGACCGGACTCTTGCCAGTAATTGGCTTCATGGGTTTACTGCCTCGCCGCAGAGGCCAGCACGTTCGCCCTGTCACCGTCTGACGGGAGCGCGAGTGCGGCCTTGATAAAGGCGTCTTTGACCTCGGCATTTGACAGCAGGCCTTTGCCTGTTAGCGAAATCAAAACGTTCGCCCTGTCACCGCTCGACGCCATCGTCAGCGTCCTTTGGATCGCGGCCAGTGTTGCGCGAGGAGTATTCGGATTCAGCAGGCGCTGCGAAACGAGCGAGATCAGAACATTGCCCGCATCACCGCTGGAGGCCACGCCTTTCGACGTCTCGATCACCTGCAGCGCGACCGCGGGACTCGCGTGACCGTACGGCATCGCCGAGATCAGAACGTTCGCCATGTCTCCACTCGACTGCACGGTCGCCACCGCTCGGAAATACGCGTTCCGTAGTGGCTCACTCGCAGGCGTGAGGTATTCAGCTGCAGTCGTGATCAGGAAATTCGCCTTGTCGCCACTGGAAGTAAGGCTCTCCGCGGCTTGCGCGAGCAGCAGCAGCATTTCGCGGTCGGCATTTGGCGCCAGAATCATGAGCGTGTTCGCTTTGTCTCCACTGGACTGGATCTGCGCCAGCGCACCGCTGATCGCCTGTCGGGAAGCGGGGTTCTGCAGGGCACTCCGAGGGAGCATCTGCAGGACGGCGCTCAAATCTCCCGAGCCGGTAAAGTCACGTCCAACCTGTTGCGCGACTTTCTCAGCGTCAGCGCCGCTCAGCGTCGGGCCATTCTTGATCAACTCCTCATAGTGGGCCCTCTTCGACCCGGCGCTGTGGATCTGACTGATCGCTTGAAGCACTTGGGGAACACCGCCCTGCGCGCGAAGGTGTGCGACGCGCGCGGGAACGTTGATGCCCGCCTCGCGCAAAACTTCCGGCAGCAAGTGCGAGAGCCAGCTTTGCATTGCTGCGTCGAACGGCGTTGGCCGACCGCCAATCATCGCGGAGTAGCTCAGCGAGCCGTCACCGACAGGAGTAACCGAGACAGCTCGATCGAATCTAGGCGTGCGCTCGCGGAACCTGGCGAACCCGCCGGGTGCCAGCTGCGCTATGTGAGTTTCGTCGGCCGAGAACACCGCCTTGCCCAAGACAGCGGCTTCCGTGCAGCGGCCCGGCGTGGTGACGAGGAACTCGATGATCTGGGTGTCACCATCATTGTGCGAGCTGATATGCGTGGACGCGCCGCTCGAGGAAGTTCCTGTCGGATACGAGTCACACGACCACTTGGATTGCTGCGAGATCTTACTCGCGGGCTGCGCGGCGTTCGCTGCAGTTGATGGTGAGGCCGCCGAACCAGCCTGAGTCGGTGAAGCTGGCGAAGCCGGCGGTTCGCTGATCGAAACCCTGAAAGATTCAGGAAGCGTCGCGGTCTCTGCATTGTTGGCCGTCGGCTGCTGGTACGGCCGCAGCGCCGCGAGCGGCAGAGTGAGAAGTGCTACTATGAGCGCGGTCATGAGGGTGCCTCTTCTAGTTAATGTATGCCTGTCGAGACGCGGATCGAGGATCGCCAACATGCGTCCCTCGAACTCGGAGCGACGGGCCATTGCCAGGGCCGCGAATGCCGGTGCCGCGCGATCGTGGCTCGGCGTTCCGATGGACCGGACCATTTCCAGAAGCTCGCCGGCGTAAAGCGAGGGAGCGGTTCCGTCGCGCAGGACGTAGTCGTCGCACGCGTGCTCGCGCTCGACGCGCATCTGGTGCGCGGCGATCCACACGAGCGGATCGAACCAGAACACCGCAACCGAGATCTGAGCAAGAAGCTGAGTGAGCGCGTCGAATCGCTTGACGTGCGCCATCTCGTGAACCAGAACGAAGCGGCGCCGCTCCTCGGACCAGGTGTCCGCGTCCTGAGGCAGAAGAACCGCGGGATACACGATTCCCCAAGTGACCGGCACCGCGAGGCGTTCGCCGCGGAGGAGAATGAGCGGACGCGTGACACCAAGCCTGTTGGCCAGACGCTGGGTGAGCGAGAGCCAGACTCCGTCCTCGACGCGCGAGCCATCACGCGCTAGTTGCCCGACACGCCA
>JALYKM010000262.1 GCA_030774785.1 Gemmatimonadota bacterium | reverse complement strand
CACGGCGAGCCACGCCACAAGGAATGAGCCGAGGAGGCCGCCAAGAACGCCGCCTGTCCAAAGCCCAGTCTTGCCGAAGGCGTTACCCGCGATTGACCCGACCGCACCGCCGAGTCCCGGCAGCACGCAGGCCAGCACGAAGAGAAGGAAGCGTTTCATCGCACCGGCGATTAAGGCTTGCTCGGTGCTAGCGTCGGACTCTGCCGCCCGCGGATCCTTCCGACGGTCCTCTTCGTCAGAGCGCGCACCCGCTCCGGCAGCTCGTCGAAATAGGTGTAGAACACCGGCGTCACGAACAGCGTCACGAGCTGCGAGAATGCCAATCCTCCAACGACCGCCACTCCGAGCGGGCGGCGCGATTCGGCACCAGCTCCCTGACCGAGTGCGATGGGAAGAGTCGCCATCAGCGCCGCCATCGTCGTCATCATGATGGGACGGAAGCGCACAGTAGCCGCCTGAACGATCGCCTTCGCGGGCGGGATGTGTTGCGTCCGCTCCGCCTCGAGCGCGAAGTCGATCATCATGATCGCGTTCTTCTTCACGATACCCACGAGGAGAATCAGGCCTACGAATCCGTACACGTCGAGGGGCATGCGGAAAATCAGGAGCGCCAGCAGCGCGCCGAATGCAGCGAATGGAAGTCCGGTAAGGATCGTCGCCGGGTGAATGAAGCTCTCGTACAGAATGCCGAGCACCATGTAGATCACGAAGATCGCCAGGATCAGGAGTGCGAGCAGTCCCTGTTGCCTCGCCTGAAACGCCTGCGCCGTTCCCGAGAAGTTCGTGGTGATCGTCGAAGGCACCGTCATCACTGCCGCCGCTTCCACCGCGGCCGTCGCTTGTCCGAGCGCTACTCCGGGCCGCGTGTTGAACGAGATCGTCACGGATGGAAGCTGCCCCTGGTGGGTGACCGAGAGTGGACCAACATCCTGAGTCAGAGTCGCCACCGCGCTGAGTGGGACGAGATCTCCCGACTGCGCCCGCACGTAAAGCATGCGCAGCGCGTTGACGTCACGCTGGAACTCCGGCCGCAGCTCCATCACCACCATGTACTGATTGTTCGGCGTATAGATCGTGGACACTTGCCGCGATCCATAGGCATCGTACAGCGCGCTCTCGATTTGTTGCGCGGTGACGCCGAGTGACGCAGCGCGATCGCGGTCGATCTGCACGTTCACCTGAGGGTTGGCTATCTGAAGGTCGCTCGTAACGTCCTGGATCTGGGGAATGGTGCGCATCCGCGCTTCCATTCTCTTTGCCGCTGAATCGAGCATCGCTATGTCCGGGCTCTGCAGCGTGTATTGATATTGGCTCTTCGAGTTACGAGCGCCGATCTGAATCGCGGGAGGCACCTGCATGAACACATTCATTCCGGGAATGCCCGACAACTTGGGCCGTAATTCGTTGACGATCTCGTCCGCGCTCAAGCGCTGGTCGTGCGGCTTGAGGCCCAGAATCAGCCGTCCCTGATTGCCGCTTCCTCCTCCCGATCCGACTGACGACATGAAGCCGGCGATGTTCGTGTCCTGCGCGACGATCGCCGCCACCTGTTGCTGGTGTTGAACCATGTCGGGGAACGAAGTTCCTTGCGCGGCTTCAGTAGTCGCGACGATTTGCCCGGTGTCCTGCGTCGGAATGAATCCGGTGGGGACAAGCTTGAACAGGATCACGGTGCCGACGAGGACGGCGAGCGAGAACATGAGTGCCGAGAAGCGGTGCACCATGACCCAGGTAAGACTCGACTCATAGCGTCCAAGGATTCGCTCGTAAATCCGCTCGGACGCGTTGTAGAGCCTCCCATGCTGGTGAGATGGCGGCTTGAGGAAACGGCTCGCGAGCATCGGCGTCAGCGTCACAGACACGAAACCGGAAACGAGGATCGCCGTTCCGATAGTCACGGCAAATTCATGAAAGAGTCGGCCGAGTATCCCACCCATGAACAACAACGGGATGAACACCGCCGTCAGCGACACCGTCATCGCCAGGATCGTAAAGGCCACCTCGGACGAGCCCTCGTACGCGGCCTTCATTGGATCCTTTCCCATCTCCATGTGCCGCACGATGTTCTCGAGCATGACGATGGCATCGTCGACCACAAAGCCGACGGCCAGCGTGAGGGCCATGAGAGACAGATTGTCGAGCGAATATCCGAACAGGTACATCACCGCGAACGTGCCGATTAGGGACATCGGGAGTGCCAGGCTCGGGATGATCGTGGCAGAGACGTTCCGGAGGAACACGAAGATCACCATCACGACCAGGAACAGTGTGAGCATCAGCGTGAACTTCACGTCGCGCACTGATTCCTGAATCGGGACCGAGCGGTCATACAGAGTGTGAATCTCCACACTCGGCGGAATCTGGTCGCGCAGAGAAGCGAGAAGCGTCTTCACACCGTCGGCTACCGCGACCGTATTCGTGCCGGGTTGTCTCTGGATCGCCAGGACAACGGCGCGGTCGCCGTTGTACCAGCTCGCGACACGGTTGTTCTCGACGTCGTCCAACACGTTGCCGAGCTCGTCGAGGTGGACTGGAGCGCCGTTGCGATAAGCGACTACCATTTGCCTGAACTGTTCCGCGTTCTGAAGCTGGCCGTTCGCCCTGATCGTC
>JALYKM010000261.1 GCA_030774785.1 Gemmatimonadota bacterium | reverse complement strand
AGCAATTGGGGGGCGCTCAAGCAGCACATCGAATCCCGCGCTGAGGCGACAATTTCGCCTGAAGAACGCATGCGAGACGCGTTCAGGCGGCGCGATGCAAATGTCGTGAGGACACTTTTCGAGAGGCGCCCGGAGCTCCGCAAACGGATCAACGAGCCGTTGTTCGCCTTCGATTCTCCGGCCATCGTAGCCTTCGCTGGCGATCCAGCGATGGTCGATGTGCTTCTCGACTTCGGCGCTGACCCTAACAGACGCAGCAATTGGTGGGCGGGCGGATTTCACGCGCTCCACTCTGCGACCGGTGCTGCCGCGGAGAGATTGATCGCAGCCGGCGCCATCCCCGACGCTTGTGCGGCCGCGCACCTCGATCGTCCCGACCTCCTGGCTCGGATGATCGCCGAGGATCCGGCGCGCGCGCACGAGCGCGGAGGTGATGGACAGACGCCACTCCATTTCGCAAAGTCGCGCGCCGTCATCGATCTGCTCCTCGATGCCGGCGCGGACATCGACGCGCGAGACGTGGACCATCGCGCGACAGCGGCAGAATGGATGCTCGACCGCAAACGGGGCGCGGGTCGATTTGACTTGGCGCGCTATCTCGTCGAGCGTGGGGCGTCGGCGGACATCTTTCTCGCGGCTGCCCTCGGACTTGTCGACAGGATACGTGCGATGCTTCAGACCAACGCCAGGCTGCTCGACCTACGAACCGGACAGGGCGACTATGGCGAGCGGCCGCCGAGCAGCTATCACATTTACTTCTGGACGATTGGTGACAGTCGTTCGCCGTTGGACGTCGCCGCGCAGTTCGAGCAACCGGACACCCTGCGAACCATGTTGGACCTTGCGTCTCCACTCCAGCGTCTCCATCTCGCTTGCCGTCGCGGCGACGAAGCGCAGGCGAGAACGGTGTTGCGTGAGCATCCCGGAATCATCGAGTCGATGACGTCCGACGATCACAGGGCAATCAGCGACGCGGCGTGGAATGGCGACGCGCGGGCCGTAGCGTTGATGAGCGAGATCGGCTTCGATCCCCGGACTCCCGGACACGACGGGGGCACGGCACTGCATTGCGCCGCTTGGGAGGGCTCGGTGGAGACGGTCGCGGTGCTTCTGCGTCGAAGCGACGCGCGGTCGCTCGTCGCTATTCGGGATGCGCGTTACAACGCTACACCGCTCGGCTGGTGCTGTCACGGTTCTCAGTTCGGCAACACCAACCACGATCACGCGGGTGTGGCGAGACTCCTTCTCGAAGCGGGCGCCCGACCCGGACCTGATACGAGTGAGGCGTCGTCCTCGGTCGAGGCGGTTCTCAACAGCTGGCGGGCGAGCTCTGTTTAGAACCTAATCCCGACGTTGAGCTTCGCGAGCTCCACTGGCGTTCCGAGGAACGCAGCGAATCTCTGCACTTCTCTTGCAATTGAACGACGCTCGACGTCGCCGAGCGTCGTGAGCACCTTCTGCTCGACGATTGCTTTCGTGCCGCTGAAGGTCCGCCTCCATCCCCCGACCACCTGCCCGTTTATCGTAAGGAGGTGGCCACCAAGGAAACCCACTTCCCCCTCGAGTCCCAAGGTCGTGATCGTCGAGAGCATTGCGCTCCGGTCTTTGAGCCCGATGAAGTACTCGTCGAAATTTGGAAGCAAGCGCGCTACGGGTGATTTCGTCCTGAGTCGTGCGGGCGTCGGAAACCAATATCGACGTCCCTCGATGATCTGCTGCTCGAGCCCTGATTCCGCTCCCTGCAATCCTCTTTTCGCATCCGCTTTCGTCAGGCCCGACCACCAGGCAAAATCGTCCACCGTCGCAGGACCGCGAGTGTTGAAGTACCTCTTCGCCAGCTCGAACAACGCTTCGTCGCGCTCCAGCGGCTTCGCTCGTGGGACACGCTCCTCGAGCAATGCATAAGTGAACCCCTTCTCCCGTAGCGCACCGCTACAGACAACCCCGTCCAGCTCCGCGTGCATTACGAGGCGCGCGAGGCGTTGCGTGCTTTCCGTCCGGATCCGGGCTCGTTCGAGAACCTTCGACAGCTCGGCGCGCGTGAGCTGCTTGCCACCTTCGAGCGCTTTCGTCATCGCGGCTCTGCTTCGGCGGATCACAGCTTCGTCCACCTCCAGCGTCCGATCATGGTGCGCAAGGATCATCTTCACTCGTGGCGCCGTGAGCGCCAACATCCAGCGTATGTCAGCGGCGACCACGAAATGCCACGTCGGGCGGAGAACATGAGTCCGCAGAATCGCGCCTTCGCTCAATTCCTTCTCGACCGCCGCGTCCGTAGCGTTGCGCGTGCGCTGGGCGACGCCCCACTTCGCAACGCCGTAGTCCTGTGCCTGTACCGCGCCCAACAGGCGGACGACCTCACTCGGCTTCTCGAGCGTTTGCTTGCTTAGATGCTGGTTGGCGAGCCGCTGATTGCAGATGTCCAGTCGAGGCATGGATGATCGATTGTAGCGCCGTATCGCACGCCTTGTCCATTCGCGTGGATAATTTCACACCAGTCTTGACGGTTGGGGTGACGCGCCCCAACTACTAGTGTCTCTTCACATGGGTTCGCGACAAAAAAAGCTGCGACTGCCACGACGGTCGCCAAGCAGCGCAGCAGATTGCCGGCGCGGCCGGAGGTGTGAAGCTGCGCGAGGTCCGGCGACTCGCCACCAGAGGGCACGCAGTGACTGTAATCGGGGAGAGGCAGTTCTGGAGGCTGGTGGAATCGGCGGCGCGGTCGCGGAAGGCCAGGCGAGGCGGCAAGGGCACTCGTCGCGCATAGCGTTTTGGGTGTAAGATTTGGGCTCATGAAACCCAAAGAACTCACCCTACGCGGCCTGATTCTCGGCGCGCTCATCACGACGGTCTTCACGGCGGCCAACGTCTACCTCGGTCTCAAGGTCGGCCTCACCTTCGCCTCGTCGATCCCCGCGGCGGTGATCTCGATGGCAATCCTGAGCGC
>JALYKM010000260.1 GCA_030774785.1 Gemmatimonadota bacterium | reverse complement strand
AGCCAGCCATGTGGTTCGCCTTGATTTTTCTCAGTGCGTCTTCGGCTTCCTTGGTCGTGGTATAACGGCCGATTCTCACTCGGAACGGTGCGACAGTTCCGTCGACTCGTGCCTGATAGCCCCGCTTCGTGAGGCTGGACGCAAGCTTATCCGCTTCAGGTTTGCGATTGTACGCCGCTACCTGTACGGAATAGCCACTTGGACGGGAGGTGGCTCCAGTTACTTTGGTCGGCGGCTTTACGCCCGCTTTTGCTGGTGACTTCGTCGGATCGACGATGCTCGGCTTTGTGTCTTTGCCTTCGGTAGGAGGCTTCGGTCGCTGATTCTGGGCGATCGTCCTCGGCAGGACGGATACAGCAGTAGAAACTGTATCGGTGACGACTGCCTTCTCCTTCACAGGGAGGCTGGCAGCAGATTTGGTACTAGAAGAAGTCGGAGACGCGGCCGCGTTTGTCGGCGCTGTAACAACCCTCGCGGGCGTACTGGACACTGTCGTTGGCGTAACTGGATTACCGGAGGGCGCGCTGACAACGGGGTTGGTTCCGGCGGCGACAGCTGCGGCGATCGATGGGCAGCGCTGACCCTGATACTGTATTTGATTCCGCAGCTCTATTTCCGCGTCTCCCGCCCGTGCGAGCGCGTTTGCATTCGCTGCACATGCGTTCGGAATATCGTTCTTCTCGAAAAGTACTCTGGCGGTCCAGTAGCTTGCCCTGGCGAGTGATTTGCTTCGCGGGTAATCACGCGGGATCCGTTGAAGATGGCCAAGCGCGCCCTCTCGGTCCCCGCGCGCAAGCTCCAGCTGCGCCAGACGCAGCAAGGCATCTTCGGCCTGAGGTGCGAGTGGATAGTCGACTACTATGTGCTTGTAGTCGCTCTCCGCATCCGCCGCATTTGATGCAAGGCTGGCTCGCCAGAACAGCGCCTCAGGGTACAACCGAGCTGTAGGCGACGTCGCTGCAATTACGGAATCGATCAGTGCTCTCCCTGCCGCGCCATTCCCATCGCTTACCAGCGCCTGAGCCCGTACGAAAACCGGATCCGTCGGACGAGTCGGGGTCTGCGCGACCGCCAGGGTGGCTGCACAAGATAGAAGTGCGCCATGAACATATGCCCATCTGAACATCTCACCACTCTCCTATTGGCTCATGCGGCAGCGTTTTTTTCGTCGGCTGCACACAGGCTAAGTACTACTGTAGCCAGCAATTGTTCTTCGGACGAGACTCTGCTTTCCTTGAGAGCTATATCCGCTTCGAGCAGGGAGTCGAGTGCCCGGTCGAGTGCTTCGCGGCTCCAGCGTTCTGCCGCCCGAGCCCAAACGGCGGTAGCGGATCCCCATGACCGGCCTGTAAATGCTCCAGTCTCCTTCAGAAGATCAAAGTATTCCTGCGCAAGGCGGGCTCTCGAATGACCATCGTCCAGTCGCGCGCGCCCCCACGAGATTGCCAGCATCTGTGTCGATAATGCCATGACGACCGACACCGCCGTTGTTTTCGGCTGAGCCAGAACATGGGGGATCAGCTCGAGCGAGCGTGATACGTTCCGCTCAGCGACTGCATCGAGCAGATCGGCCTGCGTTTCGCCGCGTCTGACCCCGACTATGGCGGCAACGGTATCCTCGCCGATTTCTTCATCCCGGCCTTCTACGTAACTGGCGAGCTTATCCAGCTCTCCCGACAACAGATGCAGGTCACTTCCGACGGCAGCTTGGAGCAGCTCCACGGCGGGCTGGGTGATCCTGATACCAAGATCGTTTGTGGCGTGGTACGCGATCCATTTCGGGATCCTGTCACCGGTCAGAAAGTCGAATTTGAGTTCTGTGGCCGAACCGGAGAGGATGATATCTGCTTTGGTCCCGGCAGTTCCGGTCATGATGAGGAGTAGATCGGGCGCGGGGCTTTGCAGGTACTGGTCGAGGGCTTTGCGCGCATCTTTCCTGAGGGCGTTCACTTCGCGAAGTACGATAACCCTTCGCTCCGCCATCATCGGCGGGGTAGAAAGCAATACCCCCAGGGTCTCGGGATCGAGCTCCGCGGCTCGCCTTGTATCCAGGTTGAAATCCCGCATGGCCGGCTCGAGAGCGGCCTCGACGAGCTGTCGTACCGCATCATCTTTCTGGTAATCGTCCTCGCCAG
>JALYKM010000259.1 GCA_030774785.1 Gemmatimonadota bacterium | reverse complement strand
GTCCTGTGCTCAGAGCGTCGGCGATTACCTGGGCTATCCCGGCATCTCCGTAACCAAGGGCATTCACTGCGATCCCGCTGGCGAAATCGAGATACCGCTTGCCATCTGAGTCTATGAGCTCAACTCCCTCGCCCCTCACGAACTCCATGGGAGCACGTTTGTAGGTAGCGAGAAGGGCATTGGCTTCCGGAGAAGCTGCCGGCATGACTTCCTCTTCGACGGGTAATGTGACTGCGCTCATGAGACGACGCTTTGAGATTGAGTGATAAAGGTGCCACGCTCGCTGTCTACGAGACCTGCCAGATCAGAGATTCTTACGCGCTCGACCCCCGCGAGGAGTGCCGCGTTCGCCGACTCGAGTTTCGCGGCCATGCCACCTGCCGCAATACCCCTCGCTATCAGCTCTCGAGCGGATTCGACGCTGAGGAGCTGGACAAAATCGCCTCCGGCGTCACGTACTCCTTCGACATCCGCGATCAGGAGCAGCTCTTCGGCCTTGAGCGACGCGGCGATAGCCGCGGCGGCATCGTCGCCGTTCACGTTTAGCGCGCCACCGTTTCCACTCGCCGCATCGTATCCGACCGGAGAAATGACAGGCATATACCCGGCATCCATGAGAGTCAAAAGCAGCTGCACATTGATGGCGGTTGGGCGGCCGGCAAAGCCGAGAGAGGCCGCATCGATCAGCTCTGCCCCAATCAGGGCATCATCTTCTCCCGATAGACCGACAGCGGGAACGCCCGCCGCGACCAAGCTGTTCACTAGCCGCTTGTTCACCACACCCGAGAGCACCATTCGCAAGAGCTCGAGATCGCTCTGCGACGTGACGCGGCGTCCGCCGACGAATGCGGCTTCCCTGCCCAGCGCGCGCTGCATCGAGGAGATCTCATCACCACCTCCGTGCACGACACACAGGCCGTTCGCCGAGTTGTCCCACGCCTGGCAAAGCGCAGCGGCAACAGAAGGATCAGCTTGAGCGCGACCTCCGATCTTCACGACGCGCATTACGCCGGCAACCCCGCCTGCTCGCTCAGGCCAAGCAGAACATTCGCGTTTTGCAGAGCCTGGCCCGCCGCTCCTTTCATCAGATTGTCGATCGCCGATATGATGATGAGCGTTGGCTGGCGAACGTTCGCAGCCTTGGTCACGCTCAACCGCACCACATTCCGGCGCACGACGTCGCGCAGAGCCGGCGGCTGATCCGCGATCTCGATAAATGGCTCTCCACGATAGCATTCGCGCCAGAGAGCGGACGGATCGTCGGCGTACTCGTTGACCGGCACCGTGATCGTCGCGAGGATCCCGCGCGCCACTGGAAGAAGGTGTGGCGTGAAGAGTATATCGTTGTTTCTCCCCCCGAGCTCCTTGGCGACTGCCTGCATCTCGGCGAGATGCCTGTGCTCGTTGCCCACCGCGTACGCGCGAAAATCCTCGGCGACTTCGGCAAAAAGGAGATCAGGACGCGCTGAGTAGCCAGCCCCGGTCACACCGCTGGCAGCTGATACGTTGATGGTCGCGCCCGGTACGACCCAGCCGGCCTTCAGCAACGGCGCGAGCGCCAGCAGAACGGCTGTCGGGTAGCAACCGGGGTTAGCCACGATTTCGGCGCCAGGGATTTTCGCCCGCATCAGCTCGGTCAGACCATAGGGCGCTTCACCTTCCCCACCTCCGGGACGGAAATCGGAAGAAAGATCGACAACGCGAGCTCCGCTCGCACGAGCATTACCTACCCACATGGCCGACGCACCGTGGGGAAGGGCTGTGAATACGATCTCGGCCCTGTTCAACGGAGCATCTTCGGTGGCGACATATGTCACTTCGGCGGCTCCAATGCGCGCGCGCTTTCCGCGCTGCTCGTTGGCAGACGCGAACGCGAGATCCAGCGCCGGGTGCCGTGCGATCAACCCGCACAGTTCCCGTCCCGCGTAGCCGCTGGCGCCAAGCACCCCAACTGGAACTTTATGCATAAGGAATGCATAACATTACACTGGCTGCACGTCAATGATCCGTGCCTGTCGCTCGCGCTGCGCGCCATCTCGTGCTAAACTCACCCACAATGGCCAACAAGCGTGAACGGCACGACACTATCCTCGAGATCATCGATTCCCGGGCGGTAAGCAGTCAGGAGGATCTCCGGAAGCTCCTTCTCCAGCGGGGATGGGACGTTACCCAGGCTACACTCTCCCGCGATCTGCGCGAGCTGAGGCTGGCCCGTGTCCCTACACCGGAAGGCGCGAGATACGCCATCACGGATGGGAGTATAGAAGAGAGCCGCGTCGCGCTCGATACGCTCCTGCCACAACTCTTTCTTCGTCTCGATGGCGTCAGCGAGATGCTGGTACTCCGAACGGTGCCCGGGGGTGCGCAACCCATTGCCGCTGCGCTCGATGGCGAAGGCTGGTCGGATATCCTGGGTACCGTCGGGGGAGACGACACCATCCTGATCATCTGCCGATCGGTCGCCGCCCGTGACCGCGTCATGCGGCGACTCCGTTCGATGGCTGGAGAACCCTGACCCGGTATTGACCTACCGGGGCCGACTGATTAAATATTCAGTAATCCTGAATACTTATTGAGGCGCCCGTGATTCGTACCATTGCCCTCGCCTACTCCGGTGGGCTCGATACGTCGATCATCGTTCCGTGGCTAAAGGAACAGTACGGCGCACGCGTCATTTGCGTTGCGGCAGACATCGGCCAGGGCGACGAGCTCGAGGGCGTACGCGCCAAGGCAATTGCCTCGGGTGCCGATGAATGCTACGTGGAGGACCTGCGCCAGGAATTCGTCGAGAATTTCGTCTGGCCCACTTTGCGTGCCGGAGCCATCTACGGCCGGAAATACCTGCTCGGCACATCGATGGGTCGTCCTCTCATCGCGCGTCGCCAGGTCGAGATCGCTCGCCAAGTTGGCGCCGATGCACTCGCCCACGGCTGCACTGGCAAGGGAAATGATCAGGTTCGCTTCGAGTTGACCTACGCCGCTTTCGCACCGGATCTCCCGGTCATCGCGCCATGGCGCGAATGGGACATTCGAAGCCGTGAAGACGCAATCGCGTACGCCGAGTCCCGCAATATTCCGGTTGCGGCGACGAGAGAGAAGATCTATTCCCGAGACCGCAATGTCTGGCACATTTCGCACGAGGGAGGAGTACTCGAGCAGCCTGCAACCGCGCCTCCTGCCGACGTCTTCATGTTGACGACAGCACCCGAGGATGCGCCCGATCAGCCCGAAGAAGTGACGATCGGGTTCCATTCCGGGACTCCGGTGTCCGTAAATGGCGTCGAGCTCGATGCGCTTGATTTGGTAGTCGCGCTCAATGCTCTCGGAGGGCGTCATGGTATCGGACGCATCGATCTGGTCGAGGACCGACTCGTCGGAATGAAGTCGCGTGGCGTGTACGAAACTCCGGGCGGCACCCTGCTCTACTCCGCTCATAGCGAGCTGGAGCAGCTCGTGCTGGACCGGCGCACGCTGGCCGCGAAGGATCTGATCGCCCCGCGTTACGCCGATCTCGTTTACGAGGGCCGGTGGTGGACGACCGAGCGCGAAGCCTACGATGCATTCGTGAACACCACGCAGGAGCGCGTTACTGGATCCGTGACCTTGAGACTGTTCAAGGGCACTCCGTCGGTTGTCGGGCGCGAGAGCGATTACGCTCTCTATGATGAGCGCTTCGTCACCTTCGGTGAGGACGATGTCTACCAGCAGAGCGACGCCGCGGGGTTCATCAGGCTTTATGGATTGTCCGCCCGGGTCCGCGCTATCCGCGACCAGGAAATGGCTGCTGCGCGTCGCGAGCGCGAGGCGAAGTCCGACTCGCGTGGGCCGGCAGCGCTCGCCATAGCTTGAGCGAAACGCACTAGCGATGTCCGACCACACTTCGCACAAACTCTGGGGCGGAAGGTTCGCGGTTCCCTCTGCCGCCGCGCTTGACGCGCTCAATCGTTCAATCGGGACGGATTACCGGCTCTGGCCGTTCGATATCAATCTATCTCAGGCCTGGGCCGTGGCGCTCTGGGGCGCTGGCGTACTCACCCTCGAGGAGAGCAAGAAGATCGAACGTGGTCTTGCCGCGGTCGGTCAAAAGCTCTCGGGAGGGGCTGAGCCCCTGCCCTCGGACGAAGATGTGCACACGATGATCGACCGGATGCTTCACGAGGAGGTCGGCGATGTCGCCTCGAAGCTGCATACCGGCCGTAGCCGTAATGACCAGGTTGCGACGGCAACCCGGCTCTGGTCCATGGATGCATGCTCCACGCTCGATGCAGCTGCCCGCTCGCTACAACAGGTAATGCTCGATAAGGCTGCAGTGCTGGAAGATGTGTTGATGCCAGCGTACACCCACATGCAGCGTGCTCAGCCCGTTTCCGCGGCGCACTGGATGTTGTCACACTTCTGGCCACTCGAGCGCGATCGAGCCCGAATTGCTTCCGCCTCGCGCGCCGCTGCGGTACTGCCGCTGGGCTCCGGCGCAATTGCCGGATGTGCGTTTCCGATTTCCCGTGTACTTCTGCAGGGCAGCCTTGGCTTCACCTCCGTTTCACAGAACAGCATCGATGCCGTTGGCGACCGTGATTTTGTCGCGGAGCTTTTGTTCGTCGTCGCGATGATGGCGACTCACCTTTCGCGCCTCGCCGAAGACCTGATCATTTACGGATCCAGCGAGTTTGGATTCATTCAGTTCGGAGATGCATTCACCACGGGCTCCAGCATGATGCCGCAGAAGCGCAACCCCGATGCGCTTGAGCTTGCGCGCGGCTCAGGTGCCCGTGCAATCGGCGATCTTGCGACGTTGCTTGCGACGCTCAAGGGATTGCCGAGCGGCTACAACAAGGATCTTCAGGACGACAAGCGCGTGTTGTTTGACGCTGTCGATACGATTCTTCTCGTTCTTCCCGCCGTAGCCGGGGCGCTTCACGAGATTCGCTTCAACGCAAAGCGGATGCGCGCTGCGCTCTCCAGCAGCATGATGGCGACCGATCTCGCTGATTATCTGGTGGAGAAGGGAGCCACCTTCCGCGATGCCCACTCCGCAATCGGATCGCTGATTCGTGAGGGCGAGCGCGATGGCTGTGAGCTGGATACTCTGCCACTCGCATCCTTCAAGTCAGCGCATCCGCTCTTCGGCGACGATGTACTCGACTGGCTCGAGCCCTCGCGCTCCGTAGCCCGACGCGACGTGCCAGGCGGAACCGGGCCTTCCGCCGTATCGGCTCAACTCCGCTTTGCGCGAGAAGCGCTCCGTCCCATTACTGAAGCCGCACGCGGCAACGAGCTCGTTCTTCGCGTAATGTAAAGCGTACAGAAAAGCATGATGAAAAAGGACGCACTCGGGCCCGAGTGCGTCCTTTTTCATTATGCGCGCGTCAGAACATCAAGCCGACGGTGATGGGAACGAACTGTATCACTCCGCCCTTTGCGGCATTTCGTGAGATGCTGTGGTATCTGGATTCGAGAAAGGTCGCGAACGGGCCCACCCCAAAAGTTGCGCCGAGCCCGGCGTTGAATCCGAAGTCGTTCTCGGACTTTTCACCGGGAACGTCGCCTTTGGTGTTGTAAAGCCCACCGCCGACAATTACGTAAGGCTTTGCGCTCGTTCCAGAAAATGCAAATACCAGATTACCTAGCGCTCCCATGACACGGAGGTCGGAGGAGCTCGAGCTGCCAACTGGGCCAGTACGAAATGAAAAATTGTTGTAGATCCCATCAAAGCGTACTCCGATTGGGAGGTCCGCCACTCCTATCGCCAGCGCAACGATGCCGTTGTAGCCCGTTTTCTGGGTGTCGCTCAGTTTTCCAACCGGGATGGCAACGCCACCGCCTACGCCGAGGGCGTACGTTTTCTGACCCAGCGCTGAATAAGAGAAGGTCAGGAAGAGGAGGAGAGCAATCCCTACTACTCGATAGCACTGCTTCATGATTGATTGGCTGCCTGATGTTGTGTTGGGTCCGCTGGCCGGTTCAGCGAGCGCGTAATATAGCTAGGAAGGTGGCCGCAGGTAGGCGAAGTGTACATTGCCTTAAATATCCTTTGTGGATAGGATTATTAATGCCACGGGCCTATACTGTTGCCACAGCTGCGCTTGCGCTGGAAATGCCCGCAAAGTGGGTGGACAATATCCTCTCCCATAATAAGGTCTCGGGAATACGCCAAGAGCGACAGGGAATAGCACGGCGTCTCAGTATTGAGGGCCTCCTGGTTCTCGCCCTCACGGCCTTGCTCATTCATGAGCTTGGCCTGTCCACCGCAAGGGCCATCATCGTGGCTGAGGAAATCATCAAAGGCAGCGGACGATACCTCGCTGGACAAGAGTTGCACATCGAGATCGACCTCGCTGCGTTCCAAATCCGCTTGCTCGAGCGGTTGGAAAGCGCAGTAGAGATAGCACCCATCCCCAGGCGGGGGCGTCCCCCTGAGAACAAAACGGGGCGCCTCGACTGAGACGCCCCGCCAGATTGTGCCAGTGAAGCTGACGCGGCTTAAGAAGCCTTCGTCACGTTCTCGGCAGCCGGACCCTTCTGACCTTCAACGATGTCGAACTCCACCGCGTCGCCTTCGGCCAGGGACTTGAAGCCCGAGCCCGAAATCGCGCTGTAGTGAACGAAGCAATCCTTCTGCCCGTTGTCAGGTGTGATGAAACCAAAGCCCTTCGCATCGTTGAACCACTTCACTTTGCCGGTCGTACGCATTTCCTACTCCTGGAAAATTTGTGTCTTGGGGAGCGGAACACGCCCGACCCTCGACAATCTGATACGCGGGTCTCGTTAACCCCGCACTGGATTTGAGTGGGAAGATACCTGGCCCTTACGGACCCTGCGCCCGCCCAGCTCGACTTGGCGGAAAAAATAGCAAGGACCGGCTGAGCAGACAATAGACAGATTCAAGG
>JALYKM010000258.1 GCA_030774785.1 Gemmatimonadota bacterium | reverse complement strand
CGTTTAATCGTCTTTACACGATGCCCTCCAATTCACAGACTCCCGTCGCGACGCTCAAGGCCGCCCTCGGTGTGGTCAAAGCCATGCCTCGCCCGCGCCCTAGGTATCTCCCCTTTCCACGCCTCGAGAGCATCCGCAGCAGAATCCTGGCGTTCGCCGTCGCGGTAGCGCTTCTCCCCTCCGGTACAATGCTGGGGGTTTTTTACATGCAGAACAGGCACGCGCTCGAGAAGAAGATCAACGAAGATCTCCTCTCGGAGAGCGGACAAGGCGCCAGGGCAACTGGCGTCTGGCTCAAGGAGCGCCTCTACGATCTGCGGATCTTTGCCGGCTCGGACGAAGTGGGAAATACGCTCGGCCGTGCACCGCGCGCCGTGACCAGCTCTCGGGGCGGGGGCCGGCTTCGCGACTATCTGCTCTCGCTGCACGAGCGCTTCAGCGACTTCGAGCAGCTCGCCGTCGTCGACCTGAATGGAAACGTCATCGCCACCAGCGCGAACGATGTCAGCCACGTTCGTCTTCCAGCCGATTGGCAGAGGATTCTGCGAGCGGATAACCAGATCGTGGGTGAGGCATACTGGGACGAGAGGGCCGGCAGGGCGAAGCTGATCGTCGCTGTTCCCGCACAGCGCGCCGATGGGCGACTGATCGGGGCGTTCGCCGCCGAGCTCAATCTCGCGCCCGTGCACCTGCTGCTGCGCTCCTTCACGCCGAACAGCAGCGGCGCGATTTATCTCGTCAACACCAGCGGCGCCGCGATCGCCAGCTCGGACCCGATCACCTCCCAGCTGGTGAAGACGCCATTACCGGCTCCCACGATGAAGAAGCTGCGCGAGCGCGCGCGAGCGCCGTTCCCCTACACCAGCTTCGGTGAACGCTCGGTCATCGGCACCCTCGAGTACGTCCCCCAAGTGAACTGGGCGGTGCTATCCGAGGTCTCCGCTGAATCAGCGTTTCTCCAGGTGCGCCGGTTCCGCGACATGGCTCTCCTCGTGATTGTCCTGCTCCTCATAGTCGTGACGGTAACGGCATATCGACTCGGGCTGCTCATCGCCCGTCCTCTCGACCGGCTCACGAAGGGCGCGGGCGAAGTAGCGGCCGGAGATCTCGCGGTAGACCTCCCGGAGGCCCCCGGTGGCGGTGAAGTCGGTTACCTCACTGATGTGTTCAACCATATGGTATCGCGCCTTCGTGAAGGCCGGCGCGAGCTCGATCAAATTCACGAGACTCTCCGCAAGAAAAACGAGGAGCTCGTGCTGCTCTCGACGACCGACAGCCTTACCGGCCTCTCGAACCACCGGTCACTGATGCAGCGCCTCAACGACGAGGAAGCCCGCTTTGCGAGAGAGCGACGCACCTTCTCCGTGCTGGTTGGAGACGTAGATCACTTCAAACAGTACAACGACGCATTCGGCCACCCGGCCGGTGACGAAGTATTGAAGACGATAGCGGACATAATGCGCGGGTCCACCCGCAAGGTGGATTGTTGCGCGCGCTACGGTGGTGAAGAGTTCGTCATCGTGCTGCCGGACACGGCCGTGGGCGAGGCGCTCAAGGTTGCCGAGCACATCCGCGGGCGGGTCGCGGCGCAGAAGTTCGGCCGGAAGATTACCCTGAGCATCGGAGTCGCAGCGTTCCCGGAAGATGCCGGCGACGCGGAGGCCATTATCGCTGTCGCCGACGAAGCGCTCTATCAGGCGAAACGCGAAGGGCGCGACCGAATCGTCCGCGCCCGAAGGTTGGCAAAGACCGCCAGCTAGTCAGGGGGGCCGACGAGACTCCGGAAAATCCAGCCGCTTCGCCCGGTCTCGTCGCTGATCCGAATCCATTCATCCGCGTACGAGTAGCCGGTCAACATCGTCCCTGCTTCCGCGGCGAATGAGACCGGAAAGCCGGTCCCCGGTCCTTCGCGGATGTTTCCGCGAGTAGTCATCTTCAGGCGAATGGGCACTGCGAACGGAATCTCCCCCGGACGTGTCCCTTCTCGGTTTCCTGCCGACAGGCGTCCACGGTACGTTGAAGCCAGAGTCTTCGCCTGATTAGCGAGGTAGAGCGCGCCAGCGTAGTTCTGCTTATCGAATTCGGTCGCGCTTTGGCGGACCAATCTCGTCACCTGTGCGGCCTCGGGCGGGTCCTGCGAGGATCCGGATTTCATCGACTGGAGAGAGACCTCGGCTTCGGCCATCGCCGACGCTGCCTGCGCCCGGCTTGCCACCGTCTGAAGCTTGGCCATCGCGCGCACGACTTCGGCGCGGGTGTCGTCAAGCTTTGACTGGAGATCCTCGATCTGCGCGTCCCTTGCGAGCAGCAGGAGGTCGAGCTGCGCGAGTCGTTTGTCCAGCTCTGGATCTCTCACAGTCACCGTCTCGCGGACCACCCGCGGAGCCGGAGGTGGCGCAGCGGACTTGAAGTGCGAGCAAGCGCCGCTCAACACAATCGTGGCGAGCGAAAGGAACCAGTAACGCACCAGAGAGCCCTCCTCGGCTTGATGGAACGGACGGCGCCGCAGGGTCATGGGGACTCCTGGCATCGACGTGCGACTCCGGTAGAGAGTAATACAGAATGGGCCAGCGTCGCCAGCCTCACCCACCGTTGGGCAGGGGTTCGGGCGCCTAACGAAGCCTGCCACCCACCGGCAATTTACGCCCGGGGGCAACGAACGCCTAAAGCATTCCCGAAATGCCGACCCGCTTCCTCACAGCACGTGGATCCGCCGATGAACTATCCATGCTCATGCGAATGACCGGTCCGGCAGCAAGATTAGGCTGGCTGGCACTGGTCGCGGGATCGTTCACGCTCTCCTGCGGGAGCTCCCCCGTCGAGGCCAGCATGGCGAGCACCGGGAAGCAGTGGTGGGGGGACGGCGTTTGCTACGAAATCTTCGTTCGCTCATTTTCGGACGCTGACGGCGATGGGATCGGCGACCTGCGTGGACTCATTTCCCGTCTCGATTACATCAACGATGGAAATCCGCAGAGCACCACGGATCTCGGCGCCAACTGCATCTGGTTGATGCCGATCTCGAAGTCGGTGAGTTATCACGGGTACGACGTAAGCGATTACTACCACGTCGACCCACACTACGGCACCGATGAGGATTTTCGGCAGCTCATGCGCGAGGCGCACCGCCGAGGGATTCACGTGATCGTGGACTTCGTTCCCAACCACTCCTCGAGCGAGCACCCCTTTTTCCAGTCCGCGCTAAAGGGCCCGGCGAGCCCATACCGGGACTGGTACCGCTGGTCTGCCGTGAAGCCAAATCAGACCGGACCGTGGGGACAGGAAGTGTGGCACAAGTCTCCAGTGCGTGACGAGTACTATTACGGGCTCTTCTGGGGTGGGATGCCGGATCTCAACTACCAGACGCCTGCGGTCCTGAACGAGATGAAGAGGGTGACACTCCATTGGCTTACCGACATGGGCGCCGATGGGTTTCGCTTCGACGCCATTCCATATCTGGTCGAGGAGGGAGGCCAGCTAGCGCATACCCGCGGCACTCATGACGTTCTGCGCCAGCTTGGTGATGCCGTTCGGCGGGCATCTCCGTCTGCGTTCACGATCGGAGAAATGTCGGAGGAATCTGCCCAGATCCTCTCGTCCTATTATCCGGACCAGCTCGACGCATACTTCGCGTTCGGGGTGGCCGCCGGAACGATGGAAACGGCACGTACGGGAGCCGCCGCTCCATTTCTCAATGCGGTACGAGAAGCGAACTCACGCTTTCCCGCTGGCCGGTGGTCTCCCTTTCTGACCAATCACGATCATGTTCGCGTGATGACGGTGCTAGCCGGCGATCGGGCACGAGCGAGAATAGCCGCGAGCGCGATGCTCATGCTGCCCGGACTTCCGTTCGTCTACTACGGAGAGGAGATCGGAATGATCGGCACGAAGCCCGACGAGCAGATCCGCACTCCGATGCAGTGGAGCAGCGAGCCCGGCGTTGGATTCACGACGGGCACGCCGTGGGAGAATCCGCAGTCCGATTGGAGCGTCACGAACGTACAGGCGCAGGACCGTGATGCCGGATCGCTATTGAATCACTATCGACGGCTTATTCACCTGCGGAAGGAGCACTCCGCACTGAGCAGCGGCGATCTCACCGTTGGGTCGGCGAGCGACAACGCGGTAGCGGCGTTCCTTCGACGCTCCCCGAGCGAGACTGTGATTGTGGTGCTCAATTTTGGGGCTCGAGCCATTCCACAAGTGAATCTGACGCTGAGTCCGGGCGGCGCGGCGACGTCTATAGCTCAATTCGAGCGGATTTACGAGGATCCGTCGAGCGGCTGCTCGCCCGAGGTATCCATCGGCGAGAACAATTCTGTCGCGTTGGGGCAGATTGCTCCCTACGGGTTCTGCGTGTTCCGGCTTCTGAATAGCTAGACGCCGCTTTCTTCGCCCATTACCGGAGTGACGGCGGAGCGATCCTCTTCGCCCGTGCGAATTCGGTAGACCTTTTCGACGGGAAGAACGAAGATCTTGCCGTCCCCCACCTCTCCGGTGGCGCCGGCTGAAAGAATCGCGCGCACCGTTGGCTCGACGAAGGGGTCGGAGACGCCGATCTCGAGTCTTACCTTGTCGTGCAGCTCCATCTTCACCGTCATGCCGCGATAGGTCTCGACATCCTCGACCTCCCCACCATGTCCACGCACTCTGCTGATGGTGAGACCTCTCACCTCGGCGCGGTACAACGCTTCCAGCACTTCGTTGAGCTTCTCCGGCCGAATGATCGCCACGACGAGTTTCATCTGTCAGCCCCGATCCGGTTGAACGAGAATCGCGCCTTCACCCCTGCTGTACGCTTCTTCCCCGTGCTGAGTGACGTCGAGTCCGATTCCCTCCTCTCGCGCGCTCGCGCGGAGGGTCGACGCGAACGCGATGACCTTGAGTATCACGAGCGTCGCGATCGCGCTGTACGCGATCGTCGCCACCACTGCGACGAGCTGAACCAAGAGCTGTCGCCCGTTCCCGAACAGCGCACCGTCAGCAACGCCATTCCAGCTGCGCTCGGCTAAAACGCCTGTCAGCAACGCGCCCAGAATTCCGCCTACTCCGTGCGCAGCCACGACATCGAGGGAGTCATCGAGACGGGTGCGGGCTCTCCAGAGAAGCGCGAAATAACTGGGCGCCGCGGCGATCCCGCCTATCGCTATTGCCGAGAGCGGGCTCACGAAGCCGGCTGCAGGAGTGATCGCCACGAGTCCCACGACGATCGCGGTCGCGGCTCCGATCGCAGTCGTCTTTCCTGTCCGCGTCAAATCGAGAAGACTCCACACGACGAGAGTCGCCATCGGAGCGAACATCGTGTTCGCGAATGCCAGCGCCGCGGACTGATTTGCGCCGAGCGCGCTCCCACCGTTGAAGCCGAACCATCCGAACCAGAGGAGACCCGCTCCGAGGAGGGTGAAGGGGACATTCTGCGGAATGATGGCGGTTCGCGCGTAGTCCTTCCTCGCGCCCAACACGATAGCAACGACGAAGGCGGCGGCTGCGGCGTTGATGTGAACGACGGTGCCTCCGGCAAAGTCGAGCGCTCCCAGCTTTCCCAGCCAGCCTCCGCCCCACACCCAGTGCGCGATCGGAGCATAAACGAAGATCGACCAGAGAGTAATGAACGAGAGATACGGGCCAAAGCGCATCCGCTCGACGATCGCGCCGGAGATGAGGGCGGCGGTTATTACCGCGAATGTCCCCTGGTATCCCACGAACAGGATATGCGGGATGGAGCCGTGCGGCTCGAGTCGTACGTTGCTGAGGAACGAGAAGCGCAGCCCGCCCGTCAGGCCGGAACCCTCGGAGAACGCCAGCGAGTAGCCGACGAGCGCCCAGGCGATGCCGACGCACCCGATCGCGACGTAGCTCATCATCATGGTGTTGAGCGTATTCTTCGCCCGCACCATTCCGCCGTAGAAGAATCCCACCGCTGGTGTCATCACGAGCACCATTGCGGTGGCTATCAGCATCCACGCGGTGTCGGCCGTGCTGATGGTCGCCATGGGCAGCTAATCTAACCTTTAGCGGGCCGGCCGAGCACCTTTTAGCAACCATACTACAGCGATGCGTTCTCTCATTACCGCTGCGCTCATCGCGGCCTGCGTCGGCTGCGCCGGGGCATACACTCCGGTCGGGGAAACCCTTGTCGCCGAGCCCGAACTCGCGCGGGGCATCGCGTCTGCCGATTCGATCATCAATGCGTCGATCGGGACGTTGATCCCGGGTGCGGTTTTCCTGGTAGCGAAGGATGGTCGTGTCATCCACGAGCGCGCCTTCGGTTATGCACAGCTCAACGATTACGAAGGGCACCGGCTCGCGTCCCCACCCGCAATGCGGACATCGACGATGTTCGATCTCGCGTCGGTGACAAAGGTGATGGCAACGACGTTCGCCCTGATGCTCCTCGCCGATCGCGGGCAGATCGACGTCGATGCGCAGGTGTCACGCTATCTCCCGGAGTTCCGCGGACCGCATCTGGACAGCATCACTGTGCGGCATCTGCTGACGCACTCTTCCGGTCTCGTGCAGTGGCAGCCTCTCTACTACCACGCCGCGAACAGCGCCCAGACGTACGGCGTGATACGGGAGATGCCCCTCGGCTGGCACGTCGGAGATGCGAGGCACTACAGCGATCTCGGGTTCATGCTGCTCGGCTACATCGTCGAGGGCGTGAGTGGGCAGCCGCTGGACAGGTTCCTCGAGCAGAATCTCTATCGGCCACTGGGCCTGAGGTCGACGACCTTCAATCCCAGAGCGCACGGCTTCCCTGAATTCGCCGCGACGGAACAGGGCAACGTCTACGAGCGGCATATGGTCGACGATTCCACTTTCGGCTACCTGTACAAAGGTGACCCAACCGCGTGGAACGGCTGGCGGCAGTACGTGCTGAATGGCGAAGTCGATGATGGAAACGCGTTCTACGCGAATGGCGGAGTCGCGGGCCACGCTGGCCTGTTCTCGACTGCCGCGGATCTGCGGGTACTGCTCGACGTACTGAACAACCGCGGCGCATATCACGGCAGGCAGTACATCCGCCCGGAGATCGTCGACCAGTTCCTCACCCGTGACAAGTACCAGAACTACCTGGGCTGGCAATCTCCGCGTGATCTGCCCGCAGGCAGTTTCTCGCACACCGGCTTTACGGGCACGTACGTGGTCGGAGTTCCGAAGTACAAGCTGTCGATCGTGTTGCTCACCAACAGGCAGAACATGGGACCTGATGCGCGGGGATACTTCCCTGATGTCGGCCCGCTTCAGCAATCGGTCTTGAAGGCGATCGTGAATGGTTCGGCTCCCCCACAAACAAGTCACTGACCAACATGTTCGGCTCCACGATCGTCTACTCAGGTCTCGTTATCACGGCGGTGGGATTAATTCTGCTCATCAAGCCTATCGAGCGCCTTCACGTCAGGTCGCGCTCGCAGGCGCTCGCGATAGTTGGCATTGGTGCGGTGCTCGCGGGAGTCGGGCTGACATTGCCCGCGCCGGAGTCGAGAGTCGCAAAAGCGGAGACGCGCCTCGACGAATTCGTACCGGTTTGGCAATTCAGGGAACGGCATATGATCAGAATCGATGCGCCGCCAGCGCGGGTGTTCGAGGCGATCCGGAATGTCCGCGCCAACGAGATCTCGCTCTTCAACACCCTGACCTGGATTCGACGCGGTGGGCGGAGCGCGCCGGAGAGCATCCTGAATGCTGGAGACAGCACGCCACTGCTCGATGTCGCGACGAGAAACGGATTCATGTACCTGGCCGACGACTCTTCGAGAGAAATTGTCGTCGGCACGGTAGTCGTCGCTCCGCCGGAAGGGCGCGGCGCGTTGACGCCGCAGACGTTCAAGACCCCCCTCCCTCCCGGCTTTGCCCTGGCGGCGATGAATTTTCTGGTTACGCCCGACGGCCCGAACGCCTCGATAGTCTCGACTGAGACGCGCGTCTTTGCCAACAGCGCCTCCGCTCGCCGGAGGTTCGCGCGGTACTGGCGGGTGATTTATCCGGGCAGTGCGCTCAT
>JALYKM010000257.1 GCA_030774785.1 Gemmatimonadota bacterium | reverse complement strand
CTTCCCGGACAACGCGATTTTCTCGACGAACTGGGAAAAACCCGCCTGAGCCCCTACAGTCCCCGTAAACTCCCGGGGCGAGAGGTACGCGGAGACGAGAAGGAGATCGGCTGAGTCTGCTTGGGCTCCCAGGGTCGTGTATTCGGCATCGTTGGTCCGGCCATCCACTCTGATCGTAATTGCGCCAGGGAGTCGCTCCGTGATGACGGAGTTGAAGGCGCGGCCCGCGACCAGGTCCGACGCATCAGCGTAGGTGATGATGAGAATGCGTTTCGTCGAATCGCGCGCGAGCGGAACGATATTCAGCTTGTCCTGCGCGAGCGTGATGGATCGCGCTGCAACGTCCTCCGCGATGCTGGTGTGCTCGGGAATGTCGACGATGCGATCTACAGCGTTCAGATCGACGAGGCGGCCTTGCCTAAGGCCGGCCCGGGCCTTGGCGGTGAGAATCCGGCGCACCGATGCATCGATCCGGGACTCACTCAGCCGTCCGCTCTTCACTGCCGTCATCACCGTCTCAATCGCGTCGGGAATGCTGCGCGGCATGAGCAGCACATCGGCGCCTGCCTCGAGCGCCATGATGAGCGGCTCGGTCGCCCCGTAACGCTTGGCCACACCCCCCATCGTCATCGCATCGGTGAACAGCAGGCCGCCGAAGTGCATCTCGTCGCGCAGCATGCCGGTCATGAATCCGTGCGAGAGCGTGGCCGGTCCCGCGTTCGCGCCTTCGACGCCTACAACGGCGATGTGAGCGGTCATGATCGCATCGATCCCTTCACCAACGGCCGCCCGGAAGGGAGGAAGGTCCACGGAATCCAGGTACGCGCGGTCGGCGCGGATAGTGGGCAGGTCGAGGTGCGAGTCGACATCGGTGTCGCCATGACCGGGAAAATGTTTGCCGGTGCTCATCAGGCCTTTCGATCTCGCACCGCGGATATAGGCCTTGGCGAGACGACTCACGAGAGCCGGGCTCTCGCCAAAAGACCGTGTATTGATGATCGGGTTGAGGGGGTTCGAGTTGACGTCGAGCACCGGTCCGAAAACCATGTGGACTCCGATCGCCCGCGCTTCGGTGCCCAGCACCTGGCCCAGCTTGAACGCAAGATCGTCGGAGCCGGCGGCGCCGAGGGCCATGACAGGAGGAAACACCGTCCCGCCTCCCTGCGGGAGGAGCGAGGGGAGCGCGTAGATGTTGCCGAGGCGCATACCAGGCCCGTTCTCCATGTCCGAGGCAATGAGAAGTGGAACCCTGGCGCGGACCTGGAGCTCGTTCAGCTTGGCGGCGTAGCTGAGGGGAAGGCCAATCGAGAGAACGAGCCCTCCAACGCCATCCTCCTGCACCCATTTGCGGACCTGCTCGAATTCGGCCGACCCTACCGCGGCGTAGTCACCGCCGACCCAGGGCATCATCAGCTGTCCAATTTTTTCGCGGAGCGTGAGCGAGGCGAGCGTCCGCTGGACCCAGCGCTGATCGGCGGGGGAGAGTGGGGTGGAGGCACCGGGGCTGGCGGCGCCGAGAAGGCGGCGCGCCGAGGCGTCGACGCCGGGGACGACCGTCGGTTGGATCAACGACGGCGCAGGGGCGCAGGCGAACACGATCGTAACGACGGCGATTTTCGGATTGAGAGGCATGATCTCGTATAGAAGGAACGTGCGTGACACTTGTCAACGGCGGGAGCCGGAGAATTGGACTCAACAAAAAACCCCGGGGATTAGCCGGGGCTTTCTTGGATCGTTCCTTTGATCGGTCTTTACCTGTTGGCGGTGTTATCCAGGCAAGTCCGGTTCGCAGTTCCACAGGCTGTTGATGGTGCGACAGTGATGTCACCTCTGGCGGTAACAGTATAGATCCTTCCTCCCAGGAAGGTGACAGTCGGTCTGGTGATCGCGTTAGTCGCCGATCCGGCGTATCGCGTGCTGAGATCATAGATGCCGGTCGGGAGAACCGTGACGAATTCGCCTGCGTTCTTGTACGCCACTTCACCGCCGACCGCGAGCTCCGTTCCGGTGGTGGTGTTCTTCGCATACAACGTCATTGGGTTGGCGTTGGAGATCGCGTGCACAAATCTGACAGTCGCCTTCGAAAAATCCGTTGGCTCGACGATCGGATCTTCGACGATAAAGGCTTCCACAGTTTTCGTCGTCGTATTGTAAATGCCACTCATATAGTACGAGTAGTATTTCCCCTCGGCGATCGTTGTGGTGAGCGGCGAGATGGCCAGATCCTTGTCAGTTGTCGCCGCGATCTTTCCTGTGAATGTGTACTGCCCCGGATCAATGGCCGCATAGGCTCCGCCGGCGCCCACTGCACCGTAGACGGTTCCGGTGGTTGACTCGGTCCCGGTGGCCGAGGTGATCGCCGTCATCTTCGTCTCGTTCGCGTAGAAATTCACTCCGGGTGCATTTACGCCGAAGTTGAAGAATCGGATGCGGGAAGCCGGAAGGGGTGCCGTTATGATTTTCTGGACGGCATCCTCTCCGCATGCTGACAGCAGGCCGGCACATAGCAGGGCCGCGAGAGATGTATATCTGTTCATGGTCGGGTTACGGTTGAATGATCCACAACGGTTTGGTGTGATAATCCAGAGCAAGCCCGCCGATGACGTCGAGGGCTGCCCTGTTCCACACATACTCGGAGTTGTATCTCGGCCTGATGCGCTGTACGACTTTGCCCCCGTTATCAGAATAGAGATTCGTTGGGGGCGAAAAACCGCGGAATACCTCCACTCCGCTTACCGGATCGGTATCCGTGTAATGAAAGCGCCGCATATCCATCCACATCTCGTTGTGTCCCCACGCCCACTGCGCTATGTACTTCTGGGACATGATGTGCGACAACGTCAACACAGCAGGGATGATCTCGGGAGAGGCAAGGAAGGTACTTTTGTCCGTCGCCGAGATCTGCGTGGGTGACTGATTATCATCGAGATTCCGCGCATTGACGAAATCAATGTGGGATGAGATGGCGTTCCTGTAGGCGGCCAGCGCTGTCCCCTGGTCTCCGGCCCTCAGCGCGGCCTCTGCCTTCACGAACTGAAGCTGCGCATAGGTCATGAAGGGGACCTTTGACTTGTCGCTGAAGAGATACCGGCTGGCCAACGGACCGGCTGAACCCAAACCACCAGTACCGGCATAGCCGAAGAAATTGTTCGGCTGCTGCGCGGTTGTGAGTGCCCCGAAGCCGGCCACGTTGATGTCGAGACCGCGGTAACCGCCGTCGGGCGACGGGGACAGCATTCGGGTCATGCGTGGGTCGACCACGCCACCGAACTGGGTCCCATTCATCAGATTGACCACGAACTGCGTCTGCCTGTACAACGTGAGATTGTCCCTGGTGCGCCCCCAGAAATTGCGGTCGGCGTTGTCGGGACTGGTGCCGGGATAAGGCATCAGCGCGTCGTCGGCATTGCTCGCGAACGATAGGTCGACCTCGGCGATCACCCGGGCAGGGAGGTACGAAGACTTGTTCGAGTAGTGATTGAGGTTGAGGGCGAGCAGTCCGTGCGCCAGCTTCAACCACTTCGTACGATCCCCGTTGTAGATCTTGTCTCCTCTGGCGAGATAGCTGGCATCAACTGCCCCGTCGGTCTTCTGAAGCAGCACGACGGCGCTGTCCAGGAGCCGCTGTACCTCTTGATAGGCAAAATCCTGGGGATCGTAATCGAAAGCGGTTCTTGAAGGGTCGATCGCTTCCTTGATGACGATCTCGCCGTGGAGGTCCGTCAGCGCCTGCCAGCCCCAGGCCTTCAGTATCAGTGCGACACCCAGGAGATCCCACCGCTGCTCGGCCTCGGCCTTGGTGGTCATGTCCACTAGATTCTGGCCCAACGACCAGTAGACATCCCGCCACTGCTGGGCGCCGTTATCGCTGGCAGGATCGTACCCCATCCGGCCCCAGGTTCCAGCCGGACTGAGGTTGGTCGATGTCGAGATCCACTCCTGCGTATAGTGCCCGACGAACCGGCCGTCGAATTGGGGCGATGATACCATCCAGTGCAGCATCGCCGGCAAGTACAGATTCGCCGAAACGGCTTGGGGCGCGTTCGGATTGGTATTTACATCCAGGTAGTCGCTGCAACCGGCAGAGAGGCTCAGTGAGCAAGTGAGCAGTAGCACATTTATTTTTTTCATCATCAGAACCCCATCCTCATTCCGAAATTGATACCGCGCGGGATCGGGAAATTGCCGAAGTCGATGCCGGTGCCACCGGATCCTCCCACGGCCGCGCTGTTGCCGTTCACGATCGGATCCAGGCCTGTATAGTTGGTGATGAGGAACAAGTCTGTGCCCTTGACGAACACGCTGGCGTTTTTGGTGCCCATGAATCCTTCAGGAAGAGCGAAGGTCACCTGGATATCCCTGAGCCTTACCCAATTGATGTTCTTCTCGATGAAGAGCTCTTCGCTCATGTTGGTGTAGTAGTTAATCTGAGCCGCCGGGACAAACACGATGTTGTTGACGGTCGGATTCGCGGTGTCCTCCTTCCCGTCTCTCAACACACCTTTGATGATCCGCGGGGTGTTTCTATCCAGCGTCGACATGGCGAGACCCCTCGTCGTCAGGTAATGCTCAGTCGCGTTGAACACATCTCCGCCTCTCCGGAAATCGAGCAGAAAATCCAGGGAGACCCGCTTAAGCCTGAAGGTGTTCGTTAGACCCACCGTGTACTTGGGCTGGCGATCGTAACCCCCATCGATGAACAAGGAGGGGGATCGGATCGGAAGGCCCGACGTCGGATCGATCAACAGGTCGCCGTTCTTGTTCCTGAGATAGAACAGGCCCGTCAGCGACATCGTGGATAAGCCCGGCGCGGTCCCGTTCCGCACGTTCCCGTATAGCCACGTATCCGAGACATAGGATTCCGGCAAGGCATTTGGGAGCTTCAGGACCTTTCCTCTCGCCTTCGTATAGTTCGCCTGGAAATCCCAGGAGAAACCGTCTCTCAGTATCGGCGTTCCGCGAAGGGTCAGCTCCGCACCGGTGTTTCTCGTTTCAGCTCCGTTCAGATTGAACAGAATGAAGCCGGTGCCGTAGCTGCCTCTGATGTCGTTGACGATCTGGTCCTTGGTCTGCTTGCGGTAAACCGTAGCGTCGAGACCGAGCCGGTCGCCGAGGAAGCTCAGCTCGGTGCCGAACTCGTAGGATCTGGCAAACTCCGGCTTCAAGTCCAGATTCGGTCCGGTGAATCCGTAGCCATATCCCCCATACGAAGTCGATTTGTATTCGAGCGAAGGCCGGTAGGCATAAGGCTTGGCGTCCTTACCTACTGCTGCGTAGGCAGCCCTTAGCTTGCCGGTCATGACGCGGCCGATACCCGGAAATGCGTCGGAGAAGATGAAGCTCGAGGAGACGCCGGGATAAAAGAACGAGTTCCGCCCCTTCGGGATCGTCGAGGTCCAGTCGTTCCTACCTGTTACAGTGATGTACAGGTATTTCCTGAAATCGATTACGGCCTGCCCGAAGGCACCGACCAGGCGGCGCTGCTCGATGGTGGTCCTGCTCGATCTCAGATTGGTGTTGTTGATGGAGACGAAGTTCGGATCCAGGAAATCCCTGCCGACCGCTGCGTCCGTCGTCGCCTTGGAATCGGATATCGCGTTGCCCAGCAGTCCACTGACAGAGATGCTATTGGTGAGGGCATGGCTGTTGAAGTTGAGCAGCGTCTGCACGTTGATGTTTCTGGTGATCAGGTCTGCCAGATCCAGGATTCCGTTGTTGTTGAACCCGGCCTGGCTCTCCGGATTTCGCAGGATCAGGTTCTGGTTAGTGTAGTTGTCCGCACCGATATTGGTCTTGAGGTTACCCCATGAGAACGGCGAAATCGTGAGACCGACGTTGGCCAGAATGCGGTTGTTCTTCGAATTGATATTGTTCTTGGCGACGTTGAAGTACGGGTTATCGGCCTCCGCTGACCCGGCGAGATTCGTCAGTCTGCGCCTGACTCCGGATGCAGTGAGGTAGTCGCTGGCGTCGTCAAACTGTGGCCAGAGCATCAAGCCGATGAGAGGGCCGATGTCTCCTTTGTACACCTGATTATTGGTCGAGGTGGTATAGGCCATCGAAAGATCGGTGTTCAACCAGGAGTTGATCTGCGCCTGGGTCGCTCCGGTCAGGTTGATCCGACCGTAATCTGAATTCGGAACGACCCCCGCTTGCTTGTCCGAAGAAGTAGCGAGCCGGTAGTTGATTCTGCCGTCCGCCGTTGCTCCGCTGAACGCGAGATTGTGGGTCTGAGCAGAGCCCTTCCTGAGGAAGCCGTCGATGTTGTCATAGAAGACGGTTCCGGGGGCGTACGGCCCACCGAAGTAAAAGAAGGAGGCGAGACCGGTGCTGCTCAACGAGATGGTCGGGCCATAAACCTGCTGCAGCTCGGGCTTGGCCCTGGTGCTCTCGATCCTGAAGCTATTGCTGTAGGTAAAGCCGCCGCCAGCTTTCCCGCGCTTGGTCGTGATCACGATGGCGCCATTCGCCGCATCGATGCCGTACAGGGCGGCGGCCTCCGGCCCCTTCAGCACGGTGAGGCTTTCAATGTCCTCCGGATTGAGGTCGGCAGCACGGTTTGTGAAGTCGACACCTCTGTTGCTGAACGCCGTCAACGAGCCCGGAGCATCGGACGCAAGCACTCCCGTATTGAGTGTCCGGTTGTCCATCGGAAGGCCATCGATGATCATCAGCGGCTGATTGCTGCTGCTGATGGAGCTGATGCCTCTGATGGTGATTGACGATGAAGCGCCCGGCACGCCCGAGGTGCTGGTCACGTCGACGCCGGCGATACGCCCCTGCAACGCGTTGACGAAATTCTCTCGTTGGGTCTCGGCGATGGCCTCGCCCCGCACACTCTGCTGAGCGGTTCCCAGAGCCCTTTGCTGAGTGGTTTGTCCCAGAGCCGTAACCACCACTTCATTCAGGGTGGTGGCAACCTTGCCAAGCGCGAAATCCTGCGCGGCGGATCCTCCGTCCGGTACCGTTACCGTGACGCGCTGCGGCGCGTAGCCGAGTCGCCGCGTGCTCACGGACTGTGATCCCGCCGGAGCTCCGACAATCGCGTAAGTACCGTCCGCCCCTGTGAGCGCGCCGATTGGGGTTCCGTCGACGCGTACCTGCACCCCGGAGAGGGGCGCACCGGTCGCGGCATCGCTGATGCGCCCGCGGATGATGCCGGCGCCCTGCCCAATAGCGAGTGCGGGGGACGCAAGGAAGGCGAGTGCGAGAAAACTCAGAACCCGACGCAACGGCATGGTGCCTCCAAAAAACGATTGTAAATGGTGGTGCTTACGTGGCGCGAAGTACAGTCGACCCACTCTCTCTGCGCGACTTTGTGTTGAGTGTCCGCGCTATGCGGGGGAGCCAATCATATTTCCATGTCAACAGGCTGTCAAATCATTCGCTGAATTCACGGAGCGGCCAGGCTAGGTATAGCTCTTACCAAGGGCTCTAATTTCGGTGTGTCCGCCCTGGACACGTCACCGGCCCGGCGCCCGAATGCAATTCCGGATGATGTCGCCCGCCGCTACCGAATCGGCACGGGTCGTTAGAATCGGGCACGGAGGCGGAACAGCGGTCGCCAGAGAGCGATGTCCATTGGCTCCCACCGCACGGACGGCCGCCCAGCCATCATCGAGCTGGTCGGGAAGAAGGAACGAGGTTCCGGCACCGGCCTCGTAAACGTTTTCGTAGGTCGGAGAAGTCGTGCGACGGAACAGGACCTCGTAGCTCGCCGCTCCAGTACTGGGACGCCAGCTGATCATCCACTTGGCTCCGCCCGACGCCTGGTCGCGCCGCGCTAAAGCGGAGGGCGGCGCGGGGGCGTTGGCGAGCGTGCCGACCACCGATGCATTGAGCCTGGCGATGTTGGCGACGTAGCCGAAGTTCACGTGCGCAAAATCATCGGTGGGGAGATGCTGGCGCTTGTAGTTCTCGAGTCTCTCGGTAAAGCGAAGGCCCGGATCTCCGAGACTGACGTAAGGGCTGTGGTCACCTCCCCGCGAAATTCGATCGAGCCTGAACACGGGAAGGATTCGAAACCCAGGATTATAGATCGTTCCTGTCGCCCACGCGTAGCGCGCAAGCTCACGGCTCGGACCGTTGTCCGGCTCGGCGCCGAAAATCCGGACGCTGGTCGAATCGACGGTTCCATCGTCCGCGACGACGTTGCCGACGATATCGTCCGTGAAGGCGGAAACTATTTTATAGCCCGCTGCGTGCAGTCGCTGCGCCAGGTGCGTCGAGCCGTAAAGACCCTGCTCCTCTCCGGCGTAGGCAACGAAGATCACCGACGCCTCGAGACCGCGCGGGAAATGCTCCGAGAATACCCGCGCCAGCTCGACGACGGCCGACGTTCCCGATCCATCGTCGTCCGCGCCGGGAGCATCCTGAGTTGCCTCGAACCTCGCGAGCGGGGCAAGATCCGTCCGCGCGCAGACGCACGAATCGTAGTGGCCGCCCATCACCAGCACCCTCGAGGTGTCGCGGCCCGGCAGCCAGGCGAGCACGTTCACGACATTCACCATCGGACGAGCTGGATGCCCGCGCATCTCCAGCATCGCCGGATCATACTCGACGCGGAGACATCCGCCACACGCACTGCTGTATCCGCTCAGCTTGGCGAACAGGTAGCGCCTGGCCGCGCCGATTCCTCGCGTACCGCTCAGCGTATCGCTCATCGTGTGGCGCGTTCCGAAAGAAACGAGAGCTGAATCGGTTTCGCGGATGCGCGCCGAGGAGACGTCTGCGATGGTGGCGGCGAGCGTGGGGTCTCGTGTCAGGCCGATCGTGACATCCGGCATCGCCGGACTAAAGGCTGGCCGTTGTGTCGGGAGAGGCGTGCACGTGGCGGAGAAAACCGTGGCCACGGCGAGAGAGCCGAGCTCGAGTCGGTGCATGTTATTTTTATCCTGATGAGGACTGGTTCGAAGGCTCAGAATACTGGCGTGAAGTGAGCAAGACAAGCGAGCGCAACGTGCCGAGCAGAGAAGAAGCGACACCTGCCACAAGTCCATTCTGGCAGTGGTCGCGTTTCAGCGAGCTCAGGCCGGAAGATCTCTATGCGGTCGTACGTCTTCGCGAAGAAGTGTTCATCGTCGAGCAGCAGTGCGCCTACCACGACGCCGACGGCCGCGATCCTCAAGCGTGGCACCTCCTCGGCTGGTCAGATGGGCAGAGCGGACGGAGCCTCGTCGCCTACGCGCGCATATTCGAGCCAGGAGTGCGGTACACCGAAGGCTCCATCGGCCGCGTCGTCACGGCACCTCAGATTCGGGGAACCGGAACAGGAAGGGCGCTGATGGCTGAAGCCTTGCGCCGTCTCGAAGGTCTCGCGCCGGGACAGCCTATCAAGATCGCCGCTCAGCGGCGGCTGGAGAGATTCTACCTGGAGCTCGGCTTCAGGACGGTGTCCGCGCCCTACGAGGAAGATGGAATCATTCACGTCGACATGCTTCGCTAGCTCCAGCTGATCGTGATAACCAAAGCTCGGTACTGCGAGGGCGAGACATTCTCCGAGTTCATGGCTCGGCCGATTACCAACCACGACCTGTGGATCGCGCTGTACAAGCGCGTCATCATTGCCCTCGAGATCGCCGCGCGCGTCGAAGCGCTCGGCGGACACTGGCACCTGCTCTTGCTCAGCGAGGATTGGTGTGGAGACTCGGTGAACATCGTCCCCATAGTCGCCAAGCTCACCGAGTCGGTGAGCAACATGGACATGCGGATTCTCGCGCGTGACGAGAATCTCGACATCATGGATGCGCACCTGACGGGGACATCCCGATCGATACCGATCGTCATCCTGCTGAATCACAAGTTCCAGGAGTGCGGCTGGTGGGGACCACGGCCGCGTGCGCTGCAGAAGTGGGTGAAGGAGAAGGGAATGCTGCTCCCCAAGGACGAGCGGTATCGCGAGATCCGCACTTTCTACGCGCGCGATCATGGGCTCACGACGATGCGCGAGCTGGCCGCGATGCTCGAGGAGTGTTGCCGGAAAAGTCCGGCCGGCCTAGTCGCTGTGGATGCGCTGCAGGCGCAGCGTGAAAGTGGAGCCTCGCCCAAGCTCAGTGGTCGCGGTCAGTGAGCCCCCCATTGCGGTCGCGAGCCTCCGGCTGATCGGGAGCCCGAGTCCAGTTCCATTCGTTACGAAGCCTTTCGATTTGATCTGGACGAATGGCTGAAAGACCGCTTCCAACTTGTCGGCCGGTATTCCCCGGCCCGTATCACTGACGCGGATCGCGACGGCATCCGGCTCCGCCTCGGACACGAGGGTGATGCTTCCTCCCTGAGCGGTGAACTTTATGGCGTTAGCGAGGAGATTCAGGACGATCTGCTGAACCTTCCCGGCATCGGCGTGGGCAACGATCGATGGGTCGTCGCACCGATACTCGTAGCTCATTTCCTTTTCTTCCAGCTGCGCGCCGACCAGCCCTTCAATGTGCAGGAGAATCTCGTGCACGAGGGTCGGGCGCAGAGACAAATCGACGGGCTGTCCGCTCTCCAGCTTGGCGAAGTCAAGGACCGTAGTGATCAAACCGAGCAGGAGCTGCTGGCTTTGTTGAATGCGCAGCAGGTCACGCCGCTGCGGGTCGTTGAGCGGGCCGTGGATCTCCCGCTCCAGCAGCTCCGTGTACCCGAAGATCGCCTGGAGCGGCGTGCGGAATTCGTGGCTCATCAGCGCGAGGAAATCAGACTTGACTCGATTGGTCATCTCCGCTTCTTCGCGGGCTTTTCGCTCGCTCACCAGCAGCTCGTCCTTCCTCCGGTTTGCCGCGGCGAGCTGCGCGGTTCGCGAGGCGACCCGAAGCTCGAGATCGCGATTCAGCTCTCGCACCGCGAGCTCCGCCCGCTTTCGCTTGGTGATGTCACGCACGATCCAGCGATAGCCACCAATGCTCCTGTCCCTGCGCGCGATCTGCCTGATCGAGATGGAGACGGCAGTGAGCTCGCCGCTCGCCGGCTGGACGTCGATCTCCCAGTCCTCAGATCTCTCCGACCCACAGAGCTGGTCGAGCTGGTGCCGATACGCCTTTCGGGCCTGTTCCTCGAAGAAGTTGGGCAGTCGCTTGCCGGCTAGAAATTGTGCAGGCACGCCCAGCAGCTGGCTGGCTGCGAGGTTCGCTTCGCGGATGATTCCGTGCGTGTCGGTAAGGAAGTACGCGTCGGGCGCGAATTGGAAGAGCTCGAAGTATTTCTGTCGCTCGCGGTCGAGCGCATCGTGACTGGAGAGGAGCTGGCGGTTCTGCAAACGGAGATCTTCGTCGGCGAAGCGATCGCTCGTCTCGCGTGCTTTGCGCGGTACTCCGCGGAGGTCAGCCGTTCCCTGTTCCTGCCTGGACTCCATCGTCTGCGATACTGTGAGGGATCGAGAGCGCGCTCCGGAACATCCGTTATGCAACTCCAGGGCCTAACGAAAACGAAGAGGCACGGTTCGCACCGTGCCTCGTTCGACTCCGTCCCGGCTTGGGTCGGTTAGGTGTTACTGCCGCTCGACGTGCTTGACCTTCGTCCGCCGCGAGATGCTTCGCCACCCTTTCTGCCCGCGACGCGCGCCTCTTCACTGGTGAATTCGTGGGCCGTTCCCTTCTGGTGTGCCGCTCGTCCCCCCTTGGCCGCGATTGCACGCTGGGCCTGAGGATCCATTGCCGCAAATCCGCGTGGCGTCTTGCGACTGACGCTGCTCGTACTTCGTGATTCCGCTCCGCTGTCGCTTCTACTTCCGCTCGTTACGCCACTGCTTCCACCCCCTCCGCTGCTCCCGCTTCGCTCGTCCATTCTCTCCCCTAGGTTGTTCGGCTGGTCCGCCATTATCGATCTCCCTGCCGCGATATTCGAGTCTTATTGAGATCGCGGCTGCTGGACGTGCACCGCGCGAGCGGTGATTCGGTCAGAGCGAGGCCGCGTCTGAGCGCATTTCTGATGCGCAAGCGTCAGGCCGCAAATTCCGGGCGAGGACGAACCGCCAGCTATTCATCAAAATTGTGGATTTCTTCACTTCTCTCACGTGTGTGAGCCCTTAACTTATAAATCCGGTGTCTTTGGGAGCCGAGTCGGGCTGGCGCACAGCAACGCGTTTGCAGATTTTTGAGCACTCTCGCTGCTGCTCCGCAGCCTTTGCGGCGTAGTTCACACCGTCCCGGGGGTGGTGAGTGAATCCAGTGGAAGAAGAGACGCTGTCGAAGATCGAGGTGCTCGCTGATCTCGAGCCTCTCGTCAATGAATTGATGGCTGCGCACGAAGCCAAGCGGGTGCTGTGGTTCCCCGCCGAGCTGCTGGAGCCGCCGCCGGGCGAAGATCCAGACCACCACTTGAAGGCGCTGAAAGAGCGCGCCCGAGGGATAAGCGATCCAGCACGCGTCGCGCTGGCGCTCAACCTCCTGACCGAAGAAGGGCTGCCCCACTTTCATCGTCTTCTCGCGGTGTACCTCGGCACCGACAGCATCTGGGCGAAGTGGAACAACCTCTGGACCGCCGAGGAAGACCGTCACGGCGCGATTCTGCACGATTACACGCGAGACGCGGGCGTGTTCGATCCAGTGGTGATCGAGAAGATGCAGTTCGAGTACATCAAGGCCGGCTTCGAGCCGGAATGGGACCGCGATCCGTACAGGGTGTTCGTTTACACCTCTCTGCAAGAGAGAGCCACGCAGGTCTCACACGCGAACACCGGCAAATTCGCCTCGCAGTACGAGCCGATGATCGGGACGGTGCTGCAGAACGTCGCGAAGGAGGAAGCGCGGCACTACACCTTCTATCGCTCCGTATTCAAGGGAGTGCTGGACAGAGATCCGAACCAGGGACTCATCGCAGCGTCCAAGATCATGCCGGCGATCGACATGCCAGGCGTCAACATGCCGCACTTCCGCGAGCTCGCCGATGTGGTGAGACGCGCCGGGATCTACGGCCCGCGGGATTATCTCAAGATCGTCGACGAGCTGATCAAGTTCTGGTCGATCGACACCATGGACGGTCTGAATGATCTCGGACGCAAGGCGCAGGAGAAGATCATGGCCATTCCAGCGCGGCTCGAGCGCATCGCGGACGTCATGGAGCAGAAGACCAAGCCCAAGAGCTTCGCGTTCGATGTGATCTTCAATCGCGAATTCGCGATGGAGTGAGCCCGCTCGGGCTTATAGATCTCTGCGCTTCGGTCAGTCGGGAGGGGTCCTCTTCGGCGGCTACTCGCTTACACGCATCGAGCCCGGCAGCCCGCTACGCTTGCGCTCCGCGGGCACCCAGCCGGTCTCTTGCTACGCGAGACGCCGCCTACGAGGACCCCTCCCGACTTCCCTCCACACACAATCTCGAACTGCGCGCGTACTCATTCGATCGGTGAGCGATTGAGATCGCTCGCACGCTTCGCCTCGCACCAACGGCATCGCGCTTCTAAACTCGGCGCGGTGAGCGTTGAGACAGCCGCGCGGAGCATGCGCGAGAATGGCGTGCAGTCCTATGCATCACGCGCCGCCAGGCGCGCGCGGTTAAGGATCTGTGGAGGGAGGCGAGGGTGTCCTCGTAGGCCGCTATCCCGCAGCTAGCGCCGCCCCGGCGCGATGCGGCGAAGCCGCAAGCGAGGACTGCGGCCGTAGAGGACACCCTCACCGACCCCACAAAGAGATCCAGAAGAAGCGCGCCCAGGAGGAGGAGCGCGAGGATGCGTAGCCGGCGCGGCTGTTACACCGCTATGATCCAGAGAGGCCGAGGTCGGCCGAGCGCGCCTGCACGGCGCCAATTACGAAATTGATGTGCTCGTCGAGATCGACGCCCAGCTCGGTTGCGCCGTTGATCACGTCGTCGCGGCTCACTCCGCGCGCGAAGGCCTTGTCCTTCATTTTCTTGCGCACCGATTTCGCATCGACTTCGTGGACGCTCTTGCTCGGGCGCACCAGGGCCGTCGCGGTGATGAGCCCCGTCAGCTCGTCCACCGCGAACAACGTCTTCGCCATTCGCGATTTGCGCGGAGTGTTCGTGTAGTGGGCGTGACCGAGTATCGCCTGGAGAGTATCGTCGGGGTAACCCTTCGATTTGAGGATCCGTACGCCTTCAGCGGGATGCTCCTCTGTCGGTGAGTGCGCGTTGTTGGGGAAGCGCTCGTAGTCGAAATCGTGAATGAGTCCCGTGATTCCCCAGCGCTCCTCATCCTCGCCGAACTTCTGCGCGTAGGCGCGCATCGCGCCCTCCACCGCCAGCATGTGCTTGCGCAGCGACTCGCTCGCGGTGTACTCGTGCATGAGCTCGAGCGTGTCTGCCCTGGACGGGATTGTCATCGCTTACCCGGTGGGTGCGGCGTTTGGGTGGTGCCGACTCTTCCGAAATCTATCAAGCCCCGCTTCGGGTTTGTCGAGAGGAGGAGGTCCTGCGTCAGCACTTGGGCAGCGACTTCAACATCATCTGCGCGATGTCGATTCCAAGCTGCAGTGCGAGCAGCGCGCCGAGCATGACCGACACATCGATCCACGGCCGGCCGCGCGAGGGAAGCGTGCGCCCATAGAGCGCCACGCCGACGACGATCACCAATCCCTCGGCGATAAAATCCGCGACGGGGTGTCCGTACAGCCTGAGTCCGATCATCGGACCGCCGGGCCACGTGGGCTTGTATCCAGTGATCCAGTCGAGGAGCATGTGTGAGAGGATCACTCCCGCAACGACGATGGCACCGGTCCGGTCGCGGGTCTCGAGCGCGTAAATCGCGAATCCGACGAGCGCGAAGAGCAGGACCGCGGGGATGGAGTGCGAGAGCATCCCTTGCGGATTGTGGGCTCCCGCCAGGCAGAGTCCGGTATCGACCCAGTCCGGCGCGTATGTCGCCAAGAGCAGGGCGAGCAGTCCGATGCTCGTGCGCACACGCTTCGCGGCGAGCGCGGCGCCTACGTGACCGATGTACATCTAGTGACGGACGCGGTCGGAGCGGCGGGCGCGTCGATCGATCAGGAGCGGAACCAATGTCGCGATCAGTAGCGCTCCGAGGACGCGCGAAGCGTAGTAGAAGTGACTGGTGAAGAATTCAGCGCTGCCGGCCTCCGCCTGGGTCACTACGACCCTGACGACCGGGAGAACGTAGGCGCTCAGCATCTATGAGTCTGAGTACGCATTCTTTGCGCGGAGGGTCCGACGGTCTGGTAACTTTCCGTAAAGTTACAGTGAGTCGGATCGTCCCGCCTTCCCGGCAAGGCCGCTGAATGCACGTCAAGAATCTCGAGTGCTCGTTTTGCCATCGCGAATACGAGGCGGGACGCCTTCACAACGTCTGCACCGAGTGCGGGAAGCCGCTCTTCGTGCGCTACGATCTCAAGCGCATCGCGAAATTCCTCACGCGACAGGCGCTGTACGCGCGCCGCTCCGACCTCTGGCGCTACCGCGAGATGTTGCCCGTCCGCCGCGAAGACAACATCGTGACGCTCGGCGAAGGATGGACGCCGCTGATCCACGCAAAGACGCTCGGTGCCTTTCTCGGAGTGAGCGAGCTCTTCGTCAAGGATGAATCGCTCAACCCGACCCAGAGCTTCAAGGCACGCGGAATGTCAGTCGCCGTCTCCATGGCGAAAGAGCTCGGAGTAAAGAAGCTGGCGGCTCCTTCGGCGGGCAATGCCGCCGCCGCTCTCGCCGCCTATTGTGCTCACGCGAGACTCGGCGCGTACCTCTTCATGCCACGCGATACGCCGCGCGCCAACGTGATCGAGTGCGAGGTTGCCGGCGCGCACGTGACGTTGATGGATGGCCTCATCACCGATTGCGGCGCCGAGGTTGCCAGGCGAAAGGAGACCGAGGGGTGGTTCGATGTCTCGACGCTGAAGGAGCCGTACCGGGTCGAGGGAAAGAAGACTCTCGGTTACGAGATCGCGGATCAATCGGGGTGGACGCTGCCTGACGTGATCATTTATCCGACCGGTGGTGGAACGGGACTCGTCGGGATGTGGAAGGCCTTCGACGAGCTGCAGCAGCTCGGGTGGATCAGCGAGAAGCGTCCGCGGATGATCTCGGTGCAGGCGGCCGGGTGCGCTCCGATCGTGCGGGCGTTCGAGGCCGGCGCTCGATTCGCGGACGAGTTTGAGAACGCGGCAACCGTCGCGTCGGGGTTGCGCGTTCCAAAAGCGATCGGCGATTTTCTCATCCTCGATGCCATCCGCGAATCCGGCGGGACCGCGATCGCGGTGACGGACGACGAGCTGATCGAAGGCGCTCGGGAGCTGGCGCGCACCGAAGGAATCTTTGCCGCGCCCGAGGGGGGCGCATGCGTACCGGCTCTGCGAAAGCTGCTGGCGCGAGGCGATGTAAAGCCGAATGAAAGAGTCGTGCTCTTCAACACCGGCTCGGGCATCAAGTACCTGGATGCATTCGAGAAAACACTGAAAGGCCGGACCCCGAAGGGTCAACCGAAGAGCGCGTTGGGGCCGGCGCTACGGCAATAGATTCACGATTGTGGTCTCGGCTGCCGTCGGCGCCGCGGCACCGGTCATAACGGATCTTTGGTGTGCCGATGTGTGAATCGCGCGTCGCCGCCCAACCGCGCCTTTTCTATCTCAGTCCTAACAGCTTGTGGGTCTGGATGCTGAGGCGCCACCTGGGATGCGCGAGGCAATACTCGATCGCCCGCCCGGTGTTGAGAGCCGTCTCGGGTCCGTCCATCGGCTGGAGGAAGAAGTGCTCGAAATCGAGCTGCTCGAACTTTTCGGGCGGCGCGTTTTCCTGGGGATAAACGAGCTTCAGCTCGCTTCCGCTCGTCTGCACGAAGGGCGCACCGGCTTTTGGGCTGACGCAAATCCAGTCGAGCGACGCCGGTGCCGGCTTCGTTCCGTTGGTTTCGACCGCGACCTCGAAGCCGCGCTGGTGAAGTACCTCGATCAACTGCTCATCAAGCTGAAGCAGCGGCTCCCCTCCGGTGCAGACGACGTATTTGCGACCGGCGCCATCAGCGGAAGCGCTCGAGGTTCGGGCGCCGCCCTGCACGATATCGCCCCCCTGTCCAACCCAGCATCGGTCTATCGCTTCCGCAAGCTCCGTCGCGCTCGAGAACCTGCCACCGTCCGGTCCTGTCCCCACGAAATCGGTGTCGCAGAACTGGCAGACCGCGCGCGAGCGATCCTCCTCGCGCCCCGACCACAGATTGCAGCCGGAAAAGCGACAGAACACGGCTGCGCGCCCCGACTGCGCGCCCTCGCCCTGAAGCGTGTAGAAGATCTCCTTCACGGTGTAGCTCATCGGGCGACTCCGTTGCCCCTCGCGGTGCCCGCTGTGCGCGTGCTCCGCCTCATGGCGCTCCCCTGGTGGCAACCGGGCGCCTGCGCGCTGTCGAGTATGCGATCGGGTCCTCGAGCCCCGCCTCACTGAAGCCCTTGAGCCGCAGCTGACACGCATCGCACCTCCCGCATGCTGCGCCATTCGCGCCCGGATCGTAGCAGCTCGTTGTCGCCGAATAATCAACGCCGAGTGAGGCGCCGAGCCTGATGATCGCCGCTTTGCTGAGCGAGATGAGTGGAGTCCGAATTGTGAGACGCGTCCGCCCTTCGACTCCGGCTCGAGTGGCGAGATTCGCCATTCTCTCGAAGGAATGGATGTATTCCGGCCTGCAGTCGGGATATCCGCTGTAGTCGAGCGCGTTCACGCCGATGAAGATGTTGGACGCCTCGACAACCTCGGCGAGCGCCAGCGCATAGGAGAGGAAGATCGTGTTGCGCGCCGGAACGTAGGTGACGGGTATCTCCTTCGTGCTCGCCGACGAGGGCGCGAGATCGCGATTCTTGGGGACTGGAATGTCGGCGGTGAGCGCCGAGCCGCCGAAGACGGTGAGATCGATGTCGACAACGTGATGCCTGACGACGCCCGCGCGGTGAGCGATGGCCTTCGCGGCCTCACTTTCCGCCGAATGGCGCTGGCCGTAGCGAAAGGTCAGCGCGTGGACGCTGAAACCTTCGCTCTTCGCGATGGCCAGTACGGTGGTCGAGTCGAGGCCGCCGCTCAGGAGAACGACTGCGGGAGACCCGGAGCTGGATTGGCTTGGGGAGGATGGGGAATTCACGGAGCGGCTCTCCCGTGAAACTTACACGACAATCGCGCTCAGAGAGCAGCTTCTGCGCCCCCGTGCCCTGCGTGTTCTGGATTGTTGCGCGGGTCAGTCGGCGGAGTATCCTCTTCGGCCGCTAGCTCGCTTACACGCATCGAGCCCGTCAGCCGCTGCGCTTGCGCGTATGCGGAGGGTGCCCGGTTGCGGGCAGCGGCAGCCGGTCTCTCGCTACGCGAGCACGCCGCCTACGAGGACACTCCGCCTCCTTCCCATTTGGCATCGGAACACGCGTACCGCGGCGTGCGGCCATCATCACGCGCGAGATTGCTCGGCAGGCCACGCGCGATCGGACTGGCTGCATCTGCGACTTCGCGCCGTCGAGAAGAGGAACCACGGCGCGACGCCGTTGGGGTTTTTGACGCGGACCGCGACGCCGCTTCGATTAGATCTCGGTGGGAGGGAGGTGCGGGTGTCCTCGCAGGGGCACCCGCAGCCAGCGCCGCTATAGTTTTTCGCGGCGCGGTGGGACGAAGCGCAAGCTTCGTCCCAGGCGAGGACACTGCCCCGAAGAGGATACCCGCGCCGACCGACCGCGCGCTGAACTGAAACGCGCGACCAACACCCCCGCGAAAAAAGTCAGTCGAGCAATGCCAGAAGCTGCGCCAGAATCCGCTCGGTCATGCCCCAAATCACGTGACCCTGGTGATGAAACGCGCGCCTATTCATCTGAACCCCGCGCGCGAGGACATTCGTGTCCCGCCACGAGGGCGCGTCCGTGAACGCTACGAGCGGAACCCAGAACGCCAGCGCGACCTCATCGCTCAGCAACAGCGGCTCGAATCGGTTCAACAGCACTACGTACGGCCGCACGATCACCGCCGGAAGCCTCGCCGTCTGCGGACGCAGATCGTCGAGCACTCCGATCACTGTCCCGTCGCGCACGAGATCGATCCCGGTCTCCTCGCGCGTCTCCCTGATCGCCGTGTCCGTGAGCGTCGGGTCGGCACCCTCTTCTCTTCCCCCCGGGAACGCGACCTGCCCGCTCCACGGATCGCCTGGATAGTCGGACCGCTTGATGAACAAGAGCTCCGGCGCGCCATCTTCTCCGGCCCGAATGATCAACGCCACGGCCGCTCGACGAGCTCCTTCTTCTTTCTCCGCGCCAACCGCCCGGTGCGACTCGAGCGCGGCGCGGAGCTTCACGATGTCCGGATGGGCGAGCAGCACCGCCAGACCATCGCCGCCCTTACGCCTGCTCCCATCGCCGCCCTTACGCCTGCTCTTGCTCACATCATTTCGGCGTCGCGTTGCGGACGAAAAACTTCACCGTCTCCAGCACGACCTTTTCGAGAACACGTGGGACGTCGTTCAACGGGTGCTTCGCGTCGAAGCCGTGGTTCGCGCCCTCGATCAGACGAAGCGTGCTCACTCCTGACGACAACGCGTGCAGCCGCTCCGCCTCCGAGCTCGGAACGGTCTCGTCAGCCGTTCCGTGCACTATCAGCCACGGCATCTTGATCTTTCCGGCGGCGGCCTCGATGTTGAGCTTCGTGTTCCCATGCAGCTCGACGTCGTCCAGAAGATCGGTGTCGAGACGCATGATCTGCCCGGTGCGCGAGTTCGTTATTTCGGCGTATCCCTGCCTGCGCCAGGTGAGCACATCTTCGCTCGACCAGCGATTTGGATAGGAAATCGCGGACCACGTCACGAGCGAGCTCACCTCGGAGTCTGGTGCGGCTGCGAACAGGATGGCGCTTCCACCGCCGCGCGAGTGGCCGAACAGCCCGAACTTTCCGTTGATGAACTTCGTGCGCCGCGCGTAATCGACGACGTTCTCCAGATCTTCCTGCTCCCTCGACAGCGTATTGCCCGCGAACGCGCCTGGTTCCGTGAACGACTCGCGATCGGATCCAATGCCGCTTCCGGAAAAATCGAACGTGATGGCGTTCAGCCCATTCTCCGCCAGCGTCTGGGCGAGGTATGGGAAGAACCCCCAGTGTGCAAACCCCTTGAAGCCGTGACAGACGATTACCGCACCGAGCGGGGATTCGGCCGGATAAGCTTCTCCACGAATCGACAAACCGTCCTTGCACGGAATCTCGAACGCCTCCGGACTCCTTGGGCTCACCTCGGTCATCCATCGACCTCGCCGTTGATGTCCGCCCATCCCTGAAATCCGCGAGCCATCGATGCGACGTTCTCATATCCCATCTGCTTCATGGTGAGCGCCGCGAGCGCTGAGCGGTTTCCACGTGCACAGTAGATCACCACTCTCTGGGCACGGTCGATGATTCCCTCGACCTTCGTCTCGAGATTGCCGCGCGGCAGGTGCACGGCGTGCGGGAGGCGCCCGAGATTCCACTCGTTGGGCTCCCGCACATCGAGGTAAACCACACGCTCGTCGCGCGCCTGCATCTCGCGCACCTGTTCGGGCGTGACTTCTTCGATCTGCTGCTTCGCTTCTTCGATGAGATCCTGGCCGGTCTTGTGAGCCATCGTGCTCGT
>JALYKM010000256.1 GCA_030774785.1 Gemmatimonadota bacterium | reverse complement strand
CCGTATCTCAGTCCCAATGTGGCTGGCCATCCTCTCAGACCAGCTACCCGTCGTTGCCTTGGTGAGCCGTTACCTCGCCAACTAGCTGATAGGCCGCGAGCCCCTCGATCTGTCCCGTAGGTTTCCTCTCAATGAAATGCCTCGCTGAGAGCGTATGCGGTATTACTCGGCCGTTAGGCCGGCTATCCCCCACAGTTCGGTAGGTTGCTCACGTGTTACGCACCCGTTCGCCGGTTGCCCATTGCTGGGCCCCCATGACTTGCATGTGTTAAGCACGCCGCCAGCGTTCGTCCTGAGCCAGGATCAAACTCTCCAATAGTTTGAAGATTTGATTGCTCTTCCGAACGCGGTCGTCTCCAGACGTAGTCTTTCGACTCCACGTCCGGAATCACTTTGAATGTTTCAGGTTTTGAAATCTCCCCGGGATACTGAAATGGACCCCGGATCATAGATCTCGCCTCGCACATCCATCGATCTCAATTTCGATTTTCAAACAGTTCGCACGCCATCCATCTGGCGGCTTTAGTTTTCCAAGTCTGTTGCCGATTCTTTGGCAGCCTTGAAGAGTAAACCACACAGGTTCATCCGTCAAGTGATTGGAAGCAAGTTTTTCAGCCTTTCGAGGCTCATCCGCACTTCCTGAGCTGGTCGCGTGACCGGTCGGAAGGGGCTTTTCAAGCTAGCGCGAGCAGGGAGCGAGTTCAACCCCCGCGCTCGCGAAAAATTCGGCCCCTGCCCTGAGCGCCTGGACGAACTGAAACACAATCTGTTGAGACGAGTTCCATCCTCACGCCTCGAAGCAGGAAACGCTGGCGCAAACGATGATAGCTCGTATGTTTGCGCAGCTTCACAAGCGGGTGGAATGCTCCAGCCTCACCAGCCTCCCAACGCAGCGGATCCTTCTCCCATCGGACCCCCGCTCGACCCTATCGCGCCATTGCGAGCCGCCCTCCGTGGACACTACGACATCGAGCGCGAGATCGGGCAAGGAGCGTTCGCTACTGTCTACCTTGCTCGCGATCTCAAGCATGAAAGGAAAGTAGCCCTCAAAGTTCTGAACGCGGACCCGACCTCCGAAATCGGCGAGCTGCGATTCATTCGCGAAATCAGGACGCTCGCTCGGCTTCAACACCCGAACATCCTTCCGCTCCACGACTCGGGTCACGTCGGCGCCCTTCTGTACTACGTGATGCCGTACGTGAACGGCGAGACGTTGCGCGATCGAATTGACCGCGAGAGACAGGTCCCGGTTGACACCGCGTGCACTATCGCGCGCGAAGTCGCTGACGCGCTGGCATATGCGCATGCGCAGGGAATCATCCACCGCGACATCAAGCCCGAGAACATCCTCCTCTCTGCCCGCCATCCCATCATCGCTGACTTCGGAATCGCGCGCGTGCTAGATCTCGCGGGGGTTCGGCAGCTAACGCGCACGGGCACGCAAAGTCCGGGCACCCCTGCTTATATGAGTCCCGAGCAACTCCTCGGAGACCGCGAAATCGATGGGCGGACCGACACGTATAGTCTCGGCTGCGTGTTGTTCGAAATGCTGACCGGGAAGCCTCCGTTCAACGGCAAGGAAGGATTCGTAAAGAGATTCACGGAGCCCCCGCCGAGGCCGTCGGCAATTCGCCGAAATTTACCTGTTTGGATCGACGCGGTGATCGAGAGAGCTTTGGCAAGAAACCCGAATGAACGGTATCCGACTGCGCAGCAGTTCGTGGCGGCATTGTGGGGGCCGATGGCGAGCGCGGACTCGGTCGATGTCCCGCTTGAAAACCGGACTGTTGCACGCAATAGGGAATCTTCCGTCGATACGTCGCCGCATCCGCGCGCGCCTGACGTAACACCTTCCCTTCAAGTCGATCGACCTGAACTCCGGGAGTTCGGCGACGATGTTCAACCTTCTCGAGCGAAGCGCTTGATTGAGCAGGCTCGAATACATGGCCGCCTCTCCGCTGCGATCGCGATCGCGCTGGTAGCTCTAGTCTCTTGGTTCGCCACAGGCGCGCGTACGGGTGGAGTCACGAAGCTTTTCTCACGCGAAGCAGAATTCGATTCGTCCCGATTCGTTGTTCTTCCTTTCTCGACGTCAGCCTTAACGGATACGTCGCATATCGGAAATCGGGTTGCTGATCGGTTGTATGATGGTTTTTCCCAGTGGGAAGGATTAACAGTCGTACCAGACACTAAAGTCGCTCAAGGGGTCGTCGAAGCGGGTGCGCCGCCCTCGACAGAGCGAGAAGCGTTGGCTCTCGCGCGACGTCTCGGTGCAGGTAAACTGGTTTGGGGCCAGGCACTGGACAATGTTCAGGGCACGCGAGTCAGGGTCCACCTATACGACGTCGCAACGGGCGAAAGCAGGGACTCGTTTGTGTTGATGGATTCGGCTTCTGATGCCAGCGCCTACGGGCCAGCAATACTTCGTTTGCTCGGTGCTCGCAACCGGGTGGCCGCGGCGATCGGCGGTGACGGTAGGACGCGTTCGCTAGCTGCCTGGCAAGCGTATGGGCGAGGCCACACCGAGCTGAGACGTTGGAATCTTCTCATGGCAGAGCGCGAGTTTCGCACGGCGATGAACGCGGATCACAATTACCAGCCGGCGCGTCTCTGGTTAGCCCAGGTCATGTCGTGGCGCTCGTCGCAGAGAGGAGGAGAATGGGTCGATGAGGCGGCTCGCGCCGCGGTCGACGTGACTCGACTCGACCCTCGCGATCAGTTATTGGCTGCAGGGCTTTCGGCTCTAGCGGATGGTCGCTTCCCGGCTGCATGCGCGGTTTATTCCAAACTCATTCGATCTGACTCGTCGAGCTTTCTGGGCTGGTATGGGTTGGGCGAGTGTCAGTTGCAGGACAGCCTCGTAGTGCGGAATGCACGTTCGCCTTCGGGGTGGGCCTTTCGCAGCAGCTACTACTCTGCTGCACGCGCATTCCTCCGCGCATTGAAAGAAGATCCAGGAGCCCACGCGATTTTTTCAGCAGGGAAACTGCAGCGTCTCTTGCCGATCGCGGCGACAAAAGCTCGTCGTGGTGTGGCGCAGACGGACCGCAGCCTCGGGTTTGCTGCGTTCCCTACTCTCGAAGCTGACACCGTTGGGTTTGTGCCATATCCATTAGCAAGATTTGGAGAACTCCAACGCGGACCGAGTACAGAGGCGGCCCTCCGCAAAGATGCGCAAATACTCATCGCATTCGCGACCAACTGGGCAAAACGGTTTCCGTCGAGCGCCGCAGCTCAAGAGGCGCTCGCGGAAGCGTTTGAGACTCGAGGAGATTTAGACGACGGTTCGCGGCGAAAAAGCCCAGCTCTGAGAGCAGTCGATTCCGCGCTGGCACTCAGTAACGACAAAAGAGACCTTCTCCGATTGAAAACGCGTCAGGTCCGCCTGCACTTCAAACGGGGAGAATTTGCGACTGCGCGCTACTTGACAGATTCGATTTTAGAATTCGCCGGAGATGAAGCTGGTGCTTCCGACCAGCTCGAATGGATAGCGGCACTTACAGGTCGTGCTAATCTTATGGCCAAGTATCGACTTTCATCGATTGGGTCCGAGAAAGTCACTGGAGGTGCGGTCGCTCCAGTCGTTGCACGGAACGCGAGCAGATTCTTCGCGTACGCGGCACTTGGTGTCTGCGGCGCCCCCTTAACTGCCGCTCGAGAGGAGTTGGACGTCGCAATTCGGCGTTACGTTGATAACGATATTAGACACGGCGTCGAGGCGGATATGGCCGCCCGTGCGTCGAGCCTGGCCACGCCATGTACGAACGGCTCTAGTGCGCTGCGAATCGGAACGCCGACGGATCTGCTTCAGAAGGCGCAGCAGGCCTTCGCGCGGGGAGACTTGAGAACAACGACTGCATTTCTCGATGCCGCAGCAAGGGCTCGGCGCAACAATCGTCCGGGAGATCTTTCTCCAGATTACATATTTCAGGACGCCTGGTTACGAACACAGGTTGGAGATACGGCGGATGCGGTCGCGGCACTTGATGCGGAGCTGGAAACCCTGCCAGCCTTCAGCGCCCCAATGTTCGACGACGCCGCGAGCGCCGCTTCGTTCGGGCGGGCTATGGCACTCCGTTCAGACCTCGCTGTGAAGCGCGGAGAGTGGGATAAAGCCGCGCGATGGTCCCGAGCGATCGACTCTCTCTGGGCGGGTGCTGATCGCCCGCTGCGGGCCGTCGTTGAGCAGGTGAAAGTCAGGGCACGAGTTGGGCCGGCACAATAGATCACGCAACGCAACTTCTTCTCCGGAGGTACGATCAATGAGGAAAGCGACCGGCGGTCTCAGTGCAGCGCTTGGTTTCGTCGGGGTGTGCGGTCTCACCGTATTGGGGTGTACTTCTAAGCAAATCGCTCCGGAAATCGATATTCGTTTACGGGTCTCTGAGCACAACATCTACGTAGAACTGCCGAAGCGTACCGCCATGAGCGTAGATGAACTTCGAAAGAGTTATTACAAAGGCCGGCGCACTCTATCACACATCCGGGCTCGGTGCGTCACAACCCTAAGCAAGGACGGCTCCTGCACGAAAACAACGGATGTCCGCATCACAGCAGTAGAAGGAGCAAAATTTATTGACGCCGACAAAGCTCCAGACAAGCCTCAGCTCATCGCATGGGTCGAGAATCTCGGCACCGCTGTGACCTTCGACGGTATCGAGCCCATGGGGATAGCTCGATACGCGCTAGTTGTCGATACCCTGCCCCGCGTCAATCCAGCAATCCTATTGGTCGCATTCCCGGGTGAGAGAGCAGTTAGAGGGACTCCCGCTCGAGATACCACTTACGGGCGAGTATACCGGTGTCACAACTACGGCCAACAATTGATTTCCGATGCCGATTATCAGGTCTGTGGTTACCACCGCGGTTTTGGGGGGTTGCCAGCGCCCAAAAGTCTTAGCAGCCCGACAATGTTCACGAGTATGTTGACCTGGATGTCCGCTTCTGACGCTGACGATCCTACGTGGTTTTCGTGCGCTAGCGGCTGTTGCACCTCGTCGGCAACGATTGCTATCAATTAATGTGCAGGCCGAGGCCGAGCGGACTGCGCTTGGTTGCGACGACCGATACTACCTCCTGCGCGCTCGCTCCTGCTCGCAGAATTAATCATCAACCCGGCAGCGGGCAGGGGGCGTGGTGCGCGACTGCGCGTGCACGTTCTCAATGCGTTCCGACGAGGTGGCATTCCGACAGCAGTTGAAACAAGTCGGCCGGGTCACGAAGAGTTGCTTGCGAAGCAAGCGATTGCTAAAGGGGCGAGGCTCATTGTTGTTGTTGGTGGCGATGGCACGTGTAGCCGAGTCGCCGATGCTATTTTGCAGAGCCAGAGAGAGTGTGCCCTCGCGGTGGTGCCCTGCGGCACCGGAAACGATTTCGCCAAGACTCTTGGTGTTCAAGGCTACACCCCGCAGCAGATAGCGGACCTTGTGTTGCGTGGAGAACCGAGAAGAATCGATGTCGGCCTCGCCGACGGCCACCACTTCCTCAACAGCTGCGGCTTTGGCTTCGATGCCTCCGTCCTCGAGGCTACGAAGAATGTTCGCTTTCTCAGAGGCGACGCGGTTTACATCTATTCCGCGCTCGCGCAGCTCTTCACCTATCGCGGGATCGACATCCGGGTGGACGGCGCTGTCAAGATGAAGAGCGGAAAGATGCTGATGGCGGTAGCGTCGAACGGGCGCTCACTCGGTGGAGCGTTCCGGATAGCGCCGAGCGCGTCCGTTGTCGACGGGAAACTGGATTTCTGCCTGTTCTCAGACAGCAACGTCGTCGGAAGGGTGAGACTCTTCGCCGGAGCGTTGCGCGGGACACACCTTGCTCTTCCTGCCGTGACGAGCATCAAAGCGAGCGGCTTGACGCTTACCTTCGCGAATAGTCCTGCGATGGAAATGGATGGCGAGCTGCGACAGGCGACGTCGCGGACGGTGAAGATCGAATGTGTTCCCCACGCCCTGGCCATCGTTGCCGCGCCCTGCGCGCTCGTCTAGTTACACCGGCGGGATCGTGAGTACGACGGTATCACCCGGCGCGACCGTTATCTCCTGGCTCACCGAAGCTCGCCTGCCCCCGATGGGGTCGGCGATGAAGCGCAGCGTTGTGAGGCCACCGAGCAAACTGGATGGGACGGTAAAGTTGGTCTTGCTGTTTCCGGTTGCGTTCCCGAGACGGACGCGTTGCGAACTGCGCGCCGCATAAACGGTCATGTCCAGAAAACCCTGGTTATCCACCTCAACCACCGTCGGCTGGTTCTGATCGGAAGTTCCCGAACCTCGTGAGAAAGCATTACATGAAGCGACGCCAAGGAACAGAAGTGCGAAAACAATCGATCGGATCTTCATGCCAGGGTCTGCTGTACGCAGCGGTTCGAGACGCTTCTCACGGCGGCATAATGCGTTCCAGACTTGAGGCTCGTAGCTTTGGAGCGGGATGCTGAAACCTTTGATAATCGGAATCGCCGGCGGCTCAGGGTCAGGCAAATCTACCGTCGCCAGGAACGTCGCTGAGCTCCTGACGACTTCGTCGGTAGCGTTCATCGACATGGACGCGTACTACAAGAACTTTTCCACGCTCTCTCTCGACGAGCGCAGGAAACTCAACTGGGATCATCCGGACGCCTTCGACTACGACCTGCTGTGCACGCACCTCGACGCCCTCAGCAAGCGCCAACCGATCGAGAAACCGGAATACGATTTTGTGACGCATCTCCGTCGCGCCGAGCACACGCGCGTCGAGCCCGCCGACGTCATAGTGATCGATGGCATCCTTCTCTTCGTCGATGACCGCGTGCGCGAGCTCTGTGACGTGAAAGTATTCGTCGATGCGGACGCCGACATCAGGCTCATTCGTCGCATCGAGCGCGATACTCACGTGCGTGGCCGGCCGCTCGACGAGATCATCGAGCAATACCTCTCAACCGTGCAGCCGATGCATCTCCAGTTCGTCGAGCCAAGCAAGCGGTACGCCGACGTGATCGTTCCGCGCGGAGGACACAACGCGATCGCGATCGAGATGATCGTCGCTAAGATCCAGCGGCGGCTGCAGCGAGCTGAGGGCGGACGCGAGGCGCGGCATACGCCATCAGAACAGCGGCCAGCGCCCCCAGCCCAAACATGACGGACCATACCGCGACGGGCCCGAACAGCCCGAGAAGCTGAGTTCCCATCCACGGACCGAGCGTGAGGGCCACGCTCAGTGACATGCTGTAGGCGCCCATATACACGCCGCGCCTGGTCTCGGGCGCTATCTCGGCCATGTGCGCGGCCATCGCCGGAAAGAGCAGCATCTCGCCGAATGTCCACACGACCACCGTTGCGATGACTCCGGCCGGCGAGGCGATCACGCTCAGGGCGCCGAACCCGACCGCGAACAACATGCAACCGATAATGAGCGATCGCGTATTCGGCCACTGAGCGGTCGCCGTGTTGAGCGGGACCTCCAGTGCTACTATCAGCAGCGTGTTGATGGTGAAAAGCATCCCGTAGAACGCGGGCGACAGGCGGAGGTACTGCACCAGGTAGAGCGGGAGAGCCGATTCGTGCTGAAAGAACACAATGCCCACCAGCAACACGCCGCCCAGGAAAACGAGAAAAACCGTGTCGTGAAAAACGGTCGCTGGCCCGATGCGCTCGCCGTCTCCAATGCCGGCCCGGGAATTCACGCCACTGAACGCACGCCACGGAGTAAGTGCCAGCACCATCCCGGCGAGCAGCGTCGTCACCGCATCGACGACGAACATTGCGCGGAACGACACAGTGGCGAGGAAGCCGCCAAGCGCGGGACCGATGCTCATGCCGAGATTTATCGCGAGCCGATTGAGCGCAAATGCCTGCCGCCGCTACTCCGGAGCGACGACGTGAGTAATGGCAGCGAGACTGGCCGGGCGAAACATCTCCGCGCAGCCCGCCCAGAGTACGGTCATCGCGGCGACGGCAGTGAAGCTCTTTGCAAACGGAAATAGCAGCAACACGAATCCCGAAGCGATCAAGGACGCGCGCATTATGGGGAGCGCTCCGATGCGATCGCTGACACGCCCGCCGATGGGGCCGAAGACGATTGCAGTCGCTCCGTAGACGGCAAGCATCAATCCTGCCCGGGCGAGAGAAAATCCCAGCTCCCGCGTGAGATACAGCACCAGGAACGGAAGTACCATCATCCCGGCGCGGTTGATCAGATTGGTGGCGAAGAGGAGCCACAGTTCTCGCGGCAACCCGCCAAGCCCGCGCCACGGATTCAGTCGCGATTCGGCAAACGAAAACGGCCACCGGTTAAGTGGCCGTCTCATGTCGCTGCTTGTCGGCTCAGTTGTCAGGCCCATAGTGCGCCGTGCAGGAATCGAACCTGCAACCTAATGATTAAGAGTCATTTGCTCTGCCAATTGAGCTAACGGCGCAATGCGGTCGCTTGGCGCGCCAGGAGGGAATCGAACCCCCGACCCACAGCTTAGAAGGCTGTTGCTCTATCCAACTGAGCTACTGGCGCGTTACGAAGCGAAAGCTAGCCAAGACCGCGATTTGAATCAATCAGTCGCCGCCCGATGCAAGACTCTCTGCCAGAACGCGCTGCAACTTGCGGGTGAGCTCGCCCGGCTTGCCCTTCCCTACCGGCTGGTCGTCCAGCTTCACGATCGGCATTACGTCCGTCGTGGTGCCTGTAAGAAATAGCTCGCTCAGCTTCGGAATCTCGTCCACCTCGATCGGCGTCTCGTCGAGCTCGATCCTCAGATCCCGCGCGAGATCGCGGAGCACCGAGCGAGTGATCCCGGGCAGGATGTGACTGTCACACGGGTGGGTGCGCAGCGATCCGTCGACGACGCCGAAGAAATTCGTCTTCGCGCCTTCAGTCACGACGTCATCACGGATCAGCATGGCTTCGAACGCGCCCCGCTCCTTCGCTGTTTGAGAGGCAAGAACATTCGGCAGCAGGTTGATCGTCTTGAGATCACACCTAGCCCAACGCAGATCGGGGTGTGTGATCGCGGACGCCCCGCTCTCGGCGAGATCGGCGTACGGCGCAAAGCGGGCGGCCGAGATGTAGACGGTCGGAATAATGTCGGGCGGCGGAAAGGTGTGGGCCCGGGTCGTGGCTCCTCGGGTGACCTGCATGTAGACCGTTGCTTCGCCGCTGAGCAGGCTGTTGTCCTTCAGCAGCTGCTTACCGATCTCGACGAAACGCGCTGGCGAATCATCCCCCGTGAGCGCGATCCGCACGCCGTCGAGGCTCCGCTCGAGACGCTGATTGTGGAACCGGGTTGCGAAAAGCCTCCCATTGATGGCGCGGAGAACCTCATACACGCCATCGCCGAATACGAACCCGCGGTCTTCCACTGATACACGAGCCTCCGCCCGCGGTAGAAAGCTGCCGTTTACATAGACGATGTCTTGTGGATCCATTTTCCGTGGCGGGTTCATTCCGCGGAAAGATGCGGAGAATCAGGGCAGGCTGCCCTGAGCGCGATCAACTGGTCTTGGAGCCTGTTGTGGTGTACGAGCAAGCCGCGAAGACTGGGAGGAAGCCGGCCCTGGGGTCCCCGAGGGTTCCGCTGAAGGATCCCGCGGACGTCATCGTCCCGGCCAGATCCATTGCCGATCCCGAAGACGCGGCCAGGATAAGAGCAGTAATGCCGTTGCTGAGATTTACGGAGCCGCTCAGCGGGAAGAGGGTCGTCGATGAAGGACCCTGCCAAAAGCTGGTGCCGCTGCTGAGAGTACCGCCCGCGAGCACGTCCAAATGCGCGGTCAACACCTGGCCGTCAGCGAGCGATCCGCTGGAACAGGCAAGTGCGCTCGTCGGGTGCACCGTGAACGACCAGTTACCCGTGACCTGCGCCACTGTGATTCCACCGGATCCTCCGAAGCCGATAAACGGATCGGTGCTGGTCTCACAGGCGGCGACGGAAACGAGCAATGTCAGACAGAGAACGGTTGATCTCACCTGAAGCCTCCGGGGTCCACCGCTAGATTGCGCACGGGACGGGAACGGTGCAATTCGTTTGCCGCGACTCTACGCGAGAAAGCCATGAAGTGCTGCTCGCTGAATACTCGACTCTTTCAACTCGCCCACGAGGACGCCAATGCCGCCGGTCCCGGAGCTGACCCCACGCTGGAGAATTGAAAAAGGGAGCGCCTTTCGGCGCTCCCCTTTTCGTATTTATCGGTCAGGCTGATTACACGCAGGTAATCACGCCGTTGGTCATATCGCAGGTCTTGGCAGACTGTGAGTGGGTAGCGGTCGCGCTCCATGAAGGCGGCGGGCCGGCGGCGTTCACCGCGACGATCGTGACGTTCTGCGACGGCGTGAACCCCTGAAGGGGCGCAGCCATCGTCGCGGTTCCACCGAAGTAGGCGCCACCGTTGTCGGCAGCGTACTGCTCTTCGTAGGTCGCGATGTTACGGAGGTCCGACTTCATCTGCGCGAGGTAAGCCTTGTCCTTCGTATTTGCAAATTTCGGAATCGCAATCGCGGCGAGAATGCCGATGATCACGACGACGATAAGAAGTTCGATAAGTGTAAAACCCTTTTTGTTGCGTGACATTCTGGTCTCCTGATTCAGATGGCGACGGCGAGACGCTGCCGTCAACATTCAAAAGACGGAACGTTTCGCAGTTCTGCAACAGGGTATAAAGCAACGAGCTTGCCACAGGTGGGGTTAAGTCTAATTCCTTACGTCGCTTGCGGTTATACCATTACCTTCAAGGGCTTTCAGAGCTCTAAACGCCGCAAATTGCGAGGCACAATGCAATATGCTGCTCTTAAAGGAAGGACGTGCCGGAATGCACAAATACAAAAAGCCCCAGCGGTTGCGCTGATCCTACCTCAGTGCGAAACGAAGTGACAAGGACGCGGAAGCATACCGCCAGCTCGTTCCAGGCGCTGCCTCACTTGCGAGGCGCGAATCGTAGCTGTCGAGCCCGGCGCGGAGCTCACTCCCCGGGCGGAGAGGAATGGTAAGCTGTGTCATTACGCGAAACACCGGCTTCCACTTCCCGACACCCGAGCCGAACTCGGCAAATCTCTGCCCACCCGCGCCCGCGTCGACCACGAGCAAACGTCCACTCTCACTTTCCAGCTCCGCATATGTCGCGAGCTCGGCCAATTGTGCAACACGCGGCGCGAAATAGCCACTCGTCGTCGCGTGATCGAAAGCGACCTGCTGGAAGATTGCAGCCACTTCAGTCGCGTCGGCGACCGACGCCGCGATGCCGCCGAGTAGCGAAGCGCGGCTGTTGCTCTCACCGATCGCGTCATAGCTGGCGGCTCTGGCGCCGCCTCGCAGCCGAATTCTTCGCGTCACCGGAAGATCGACTCGAGCAGCTATCTCGTTTCGCATGACCCGATTGATGACCAGCACTGGTGTTGCATCGAGAAGCACTCGTGACGCTCGGAGATCGAGGAGAGCCGCAGTCCCCGGCTGCTTCCACACTCCGCGAACGAATCCGATGGCGAGATTTTGCGCAACGGGCGCGGCGGTCCCCACGACTGTGCCCGGCGGCGGCCCCGTTCCTGGACGCGTTCCGGGACCGTTGCCGGAAACGAACCGGGCTGTATCGGGATAGCTGACGGCGTTGTTACTCCTTATGTGGACGGCGCCGGCTGCCCCTTCCACCCGGAAGGAGGAGAGAGGCCGCATCGTCACTCCAACCGTCCCATCGTAATAGAGCGCATCCAGAAACCCAGAGCTTCTATTGCGGCCACCGCTCACCGTCAGTCGGGCGCGGTCGGTGATTGGTGCGCTGATCAGGGCTCCCAGGCGATAAGCGCGGTTGTCATCCGAATCCCCGCCGCCATTTGCCGACAGTTCTACTGCCGGCGCATGCGTGGCGCGCGCAACTTCGAGCCTGCGCAGCGTGCCCGCAGTCGGGTCCAGCTGCGCAGACATCGCGTACGCCGCGGCTGCTTCGCCAATGCGGCCGGCGCGCCTCCGCTGGTCCCCGAGGTCCCGCAACGCTTCGGCGTCATCGTGATGAAGCGCCGTCCACTTCTCGAGCACCGCGATTGCATCATCGGTGCGGCCGGCTCGAGCCAGCAAGCGTGCGCGCCCAAGCGCTACATCGCGTTCCGCTGGAGCGAGGCGCCCGGCCTCGTCGTACTGCCGGAGCGCTTCCGAAAAGGTGCCTTGCACGGCGAGCTGATCTCCGAGGGCGATATAGCCCCACGGGTCATTCGGCACGATCGAGGTATAGCGGCGAAACATCGGCAGCGAGCGTTTCGGATCGTGACGCCATAGCTGGGCGAGACGAAAGAGCGCCCGCGAATTGTTCGGATCGAGAGCGAGAACCTCTCCGTATTGTGCGGCAGCTACCGCAGTGTCGCCGGCCTGATATGCACTCTCCGCAACTGCGAGATGAGGTTCCAGCGCTCCGTGCGATCTCACGTCAGGGCTCTGCCCGGGGGCGCTCGATGCGGACAGTAACACCACCGCGCCGACCAGCATGGCGGCCGTTCCCGTGCTGCTGGGATTCACGACCAACCGTCCGACCTGGACCGCGATCAGCACGACGCACATGGTGCCGAAGGAAAGGAAGAGCGCCCCGACCTTGATGACATTCGGCACTGTACGCCCTGGAACGGTTGATCGCATCTCGCCAAGCGCCGACGGATGTGCAGTCAGAAGGGTGCTCAGTGCCCAGCCGGTGAGCCAGACAGCCACAATGATTCCGACGGCGATCATGAACTGGCGGAACACCGGCCGCCATTGCACAGGCGGTTCACCCGCCCAGCGCGGATCGCGCCGCCCCTTCACCTCGCGGTAAGCGGCGTGAAAGGGCATGGCGATCGCGCTCAACATGTAGAACACCCCGCCAATTCCAGCGCCCGGTAAACCCGCAGTCATCGGTTAATGGCCCTTCTCATATGTGTGAAACCCCCGCCCGAGCAGCTCGGAGAAGACGGCGCGTAGAAAGAAGACTGCGTTCACTGTCCTCAGAACGAAGAAAGCCGGCATACTCGCGATAGCGCGCTTCGCTTCCCCGCGGGGGATTGCGCCCGCGAGGACGGGAACCATCAGCGCGGGTGCGTCGATGATGTACCCGAGAAGAATCCACGGGCTGCCGAAGTAGATCGCGAGTAGCGGGAGCAGAACGAGGTAGATCGTCGCTGCCAGTGTCGCGTCCCAGAGAGATACCGCGACCGCCGAGCGGAGGTAGGGAACACCAAGTATTCCGCGCCAGTGAAGGTGAACGTTCTGCACGAAGCCATGTGACCAACGCTTGAGCTGACGGCTCATGAACCGATAGGTGTGCGGCTCGATCGGATAGCACAGCGCATCGGGCACGAAGCGCACCTTCTGACCCGCCTCGTAGAACGACCAGGTCAGATCCATGTCTTCGGCCAGTGTGCGCGTCTTCCAGCCGTTATGGGCAAGCAGAGCGTCGGTCTGATAGATCGAGAAGCATCCGGAAGCTATCAGCGGCTTCTCGTAATACTCCTGCACCTGTTTGTAGAAGGTGAAGGCGAAGAGATACTCGATATATCTGCCGCGCTCCCACAGCGTGCGCACGCTCCGCGGAATGACAAATCCGCAGGCGGCGGCAACGCCCGGTGCGTCGAGCGCGCCGAGCAGCTTCTCGATGGCATCGGGGGCGAGGGTGGTGTCGGCGTCGATCGCCATCGTGAACTTCGTCTCGACTCGAGCGAGCGCGAAATCCTGGGCGCCTGCTTTGGAACCGGTATTCACCGGCGGGCGAATCACGGTGACTCCAAGCGACCGCGCCACGGCGGCCGTATCATCGGAGGAGCAGTCGTCGACGACGACGATCTCCTCGGGCTGAATCGTCTGCGCCTGGAGACTCCGTATAGTATCGGCGATCGACTTGGCCTCGTTATAAGCCGGCACGATCACGGTGAGAGGGGCGGTACGCCGCGGCCTGACCGCACTCGGTGACGCGAGAGGAGTGTGACCCATCGCGCGAGCGGAACGACGCTCGGTGAGGGTTGTGGGAGGGGCGTTGGGCGAGGCTGTCGGCAAGATTCAAATGGGTTGCGATAAACGCTTGTATTACACGCACTATCCCATAGACTCGGGCCCAGCCTTTGGCGGTCACATCGACCGAGGCGCTCGGAGTCGCAACCGGCGCGGCATTTCAGGAGCGCGAGCGAGGGCGAGAGCTGCGGCAGAGGGAGGCAAAACGCGTCCTTCGTACACTACCGTACGCTCGATGAGAAAAGTGGGCAAATACAAACCCGACAACGCAGGCGATTGTCGGGCGATAATTAACTCAGTCGGGGCGCCCGGATTTGAACTGGGGACCTCCTGCTCCCAGAGCAGCGCAATACTAAACCAAACACGATATTCTGCCGGACTTCATGGGGGAACCGAGTGTTGGTGCGCGGCGCTGGAAGACGAAAAAAAAAAGGCCCCGCCGCGACCGCGGCGGGGCCCTTTGCCAGAGGTGTGGGAGCTCCTCACTTACTTCGTTGGGCGATCCTCGTCGTCGCTCGGCTCGGACGTCAAGTTGCCGTCGTTCCCGCCGGGGCCCCAACCGGTCTTCCCAACGTGGTCGGGCACGGTGATGTAGACCTGGCCGACATTGTTGGAGTAGTTGCTCTCCCTGAACATGTGACAGAATCCGCTCGGATCAACCGCCGGACACGGCTCCGCGGTGGAAGCAACAAATGGTGGGTTGACGGTGATCCGGATAAGGTAGTTGCCCGGGACGATCGGAGCGGCAGGATCATCCATCAGGAAGTACTGACCGCCGAGTGACTTGACATAAGTATCGGCCCACCCGGTCGAGATCCCCTGGTTGCCGGGAACGCCGGCGCGACCGCAGCTCCGATAAACCCAACTTCCCTTCGACGTTTCGTGGTATGGCGTTACGTCGATCATGCAGAACCCGCGCTTTTTCGCCTGTATGGCCGCACCCAGACTCCCGTCAGCGGCAACCGGAAACAGCTCATACCTGGCGTAATTCCGGAAATGGAAATGATTGTGGCAGGGCGCATACTCGAACAGCCCATCGCTATCCTTGTATTTGCCGTCGCCATTCGGATCGATATGGGTGTTGGGATCGCCAATGTAGACGTCCGCGTCACCAATGTTGGGTGTCGTCACCGTGAAGCGGAGAGTCCGATGCTCACCGGGCGTGATACCGGCCTCCAGTACGCTGCAGAAAGAGGCGGGCAGGAGCTCGTCGTGGATGATCCAGGAGCTTGCGAGCTTATCTGAATCGACGATGAGGTCGGGGGTACCAAGGAGGTCGGGCGTCCCGCTCAGACGTGGGGAATCCGGTGCGCGAAGCCCGGTTCCGTCGTTGGTGATGCAAGCGGTGGCACCAAGCAGCGTGAGAATTCCTACCAGAGCAACTTTTCGCATGAAGACTCCTCCAGGAGCATGGGATCGGGTGCTTCACAGTCAGTGTGGCGAGCGCGGAGTTCACAGCCCGATCGTCGGTTGGCGAGCGCTTGCCTATAGTAGGGGGGCGCCGGCGCTGACGCAATAACCATGACAAAGCTTGGTAACGGTCGCCAGCTGACGGTCTCACGCGAGAAGCCCCGGCAACAGTAATCATCGCAGAGGCTGCACCTATGACAGTCGGGGCGCCCGGATTTGAACCGGGGACCTCCTGCTCCCAAAACGGGAAAACTACTAAACCAATCACGACATTCTGCCGGACTTTATAGAGGAATCGAGCGTCGGTGCCGGTTCTTCAGAACGCAAATATCGGGATTTGCCGGGAGAAACTCACCCCAAACTAACCCCATCAGGAATCAAGCGACCTAACGGGAGAATCTGCTGAGGTCTCCACATTGGAAATCTTCAGCCTCTTCCACGCTTAGCTTCGCCGCTACCGTGGTAGTTCTGCCACGGTGGCCTTCCCTGACGCCAGTTTCTCGAGGCCAAGCATGTACACCTGAAGGCCGAGGCTCGGGAGCGTTCGTTCATACCCGGCCACGAGCTGGTCCTTGTACTTGTCGAGATCGAAGTTGAAGAAGCCCGTCGGGCGAAGATCCACGATCTGCATCTCCGCATCGAGCATCAACAGCTTGCCGAAGTGGAGCGTACCGCCCCTAAAGAACATATAGGCGGACGCGGATGTGTCGGGCGGAGGAAGCGGCGTTGACTCCGCCACGGTGCCGAAGGTTTGCACCAGCTCATCGCCGTCGACTCGTATTGCAGTCGCATGTCCCTCGATCGCAGGTGGCGGCAGGATCAGCACCGGATCGAGAAAGAGATCGTTCCCCTTCACCGTGACGCCCTTCGCCTTGCTAAGGTCGAGAATCTTCTGGAGGCTGAGCCCGAACGCTTTCATCAGACTATTCCCGTCGACGCCCAGAATCCTGGTCTTCACCGGATGCAGCTTGATGAGTCCTTCCGGCGTGACAGATACATCGGCCGTGATCTGAAAAGGAATGTCGAGGATCTTGTGCATCACGCCGGTCTGAACCAGCTGGGACCCCGACGTGTGAACTTGAAGCCGTTTAAGTGGCGCGCCGGGATAGGCGAAGATGTATTTGTTCATCAGCGTCGTGATGTCTTTCCCGTTAAAACCAATCTCCGCGTAAGTGAGGTGAATGACGAAAGAGTTCTTGTCGTCGAATACGACCGGCCCTCCCTTCAACGAGCGCATGGTGCCGCGCAGCTTGCGGATCCGCAGTGCGCCGTTGGGCATGAGGTAGAAGTTGACATTGCGCATGGACACCTGGGTGATGGTGTCCTGATCGCTTGATCGGGCGAGAGTGTTGTGCGCAGCGTAGTGCGCCGGATTCGAGTCGAGCCGGCTTTGCGTGAATCCGAGCGCCAAAGCAGCTACGCTCAAAACCCCGATTACGATTGCGATCTTCTTTATGCTCCCGCCGAGCCGGTAACAAAGCGGAAATTGAGGGTGAAACACGTGGCGCGCGGAGGGCGGATTCGGCGAGCGTATAGTCAGATGGCGCGGATGACCTCAATTGTCGGGTGGATCGGGCGGACAAACTCCTGAATCCGGGACGCTACTCACATCTTCTGCAGCTTCGACACGGGATGGATTTCCGCCCAGCCGTTGTGCGAGTCAATCACGTACGTGCCCGTTGCCTTGACGTGCGACCCTATCTGTGGCAGCGCAATTCGATTCGTGTAACCGGCGCAGGCCGACTTCGCCTTCTGCAGAGTAATGGGATTCGCACAAACGATTTCGACTACGAGAGCCCCGTTCTTTTTCTTTTGATTCTTCTTGTTCACCAGGGCGTCTTGCCCAGGATCGAGCTTGAGCAGGAAGTGCTGATCGCCGTCATCGTCTGGGGCCGACTCTTGAACGATGCCGCTGACTGATACGCATGCCGAAAGCTGCTGCAGGCGAGTCGGATCGTAAACATGGGTCCACAGTGACGCATCGCAGCCAGTCGCCGCGAACTGTGAAGCATCGGCCGTCGAAGCACCCGTGTTTGAAGCATCCGCCGTCTTGCCGCTACCGCCATCCTGCTTTTCCGCCCTCTCCTTTTTTTCCTGCTTCGCCAGCTTCTTTTCTTCTTTCTTCTGCCTTTTCTCGGCGTGACGGTCGGATTCCCCTGCGGAGCACGCACAAAGCGCGGATAGCAGAAGGATTGAAAAGATTCGCGTGGCGTTCGTGCTTGTTGTGTAAGTCATGGTGTTTTCCTCACAGTGTTACTGGCAAGCGTGGTTTGGCTAAGAGAGGGATGGGTTCGCGGCGCGTGCGCACCTTCGAACCAGGCGTAGAGCGTTGGTAGTAACAGCAAGGTCAGCGCGGTGGACGTGAGCAACCCCTCCAACACCGCTCCATATGTTGCTACCCGAGCGTCATCCCGACGATCAGAAACAGGAGGAACCCCGCGAAAAAGAGTGCAGTGCCTATTCGCGTTTCACCCTCTTCGTGTGCTTCGCGCAAGAGTTCCTCCGTGACCAGGTAGAGTAAAGCCGCGAGACCAAATGAGAGGATGGCTTCCATCGGCGCGCCGCCCAAACGACTCAGGATGGTCCCACCGGCGAAAGCGCTTACATAAACCAGAAGCGACAAAGCACCGCTCAACAACAGCGCGCGCACAGCGGTCGACCCGGCAGCCCGGAGCTCGACGGCGAGCGCCATGCCGACTGCGAGCTGTTCGACGGCTTCAGCCAGCGCGAGCAAAATCCCGATACGAGCGCCGGCGGCAAAGCCTACGCCAAGCAGAAGTCCATCGAGGACGAAGTCTACTCCCACAGCAACCGCGAGCCCAGTCACGTCGCGGGGTTCGCTGGCCGTTCTACTCTCTGAGGGGCTCTCAACTGATGCATTAGCCGCTGAGTTTCTTTTACCGCGCGCCCTGATGCGGTCCATCACTTCGTCTACCGCGACCATAGTTATGATGCCGGCCGCAAAGCCTATGATGACATCGGCTACCAGACCGCGTCGCGCAATTTCTGGCAGCAGTTCCACCGCGACTACAGAGAACACAACGCCGGCGGCGAGATGCAAGACGTACGTCCGCCAGCCGGCGACGCGAGGCCAGTACGCCGCTAATCCCGCTCCGATTACCGTGAAGACAACTGGAATCGTCGCATAGAGCAGCGTTGTGCGAAGAAGTGGTGACAACCGATCTGCTCCGTTATAAAGACAAGTCAGTCCGGGAGCGCGAGCAAGAAGTCGTCGTAAACGCTCTTAACTATCGCTTTTGCGGGGAGAGGAAGATGCAGGAATTGGAGACTCCGCACTAGAGAACGAATTAGTCACGTCTCGGCGCAAAGACGTTCACGTTCATCGGGTGTGAGTCCTCCATGACGCCACTCTGTCGCGCTCCTGCTCCGAGAGCAGGAACGATTCTGATTAGTGAATAGCCGCCAAGTGCGAAGCTCCGGCTCCCACAACGCGAGTCCTCACAACCATTAAGCCGGCATCGCTCAGCAGCAGCGGTTGCTAGTTTCGCCCAGGCTCGCGAGCTTTGGGCCTTCGTAAGCCAAGAAATTGGTTAATAGGGGGCCCGGATGTCGTTGACTAGCCGCATAGTCGCAGCTCTCGCTGGTGGGCTCCTCGTGGGGGCTCTCGTGTCTGCATCCAAGAACGCGGCCCTCGTTTGGGCCGTGGGGTGGATCGAGCCTCTTGGCGGATTGTGGGTAAACGCGATCCGCATGACCGTCGTGCCTCTCGTTGTGTCACTGCTCATTGGCGGCGTCGCTTCCGTCACTGACCTTACTACGGTGGGGCGCTTAGGTGCGCGTACACTTCTTACTTTCGTTCTCCTCTTGTTGGTGTCAGCGGCGCTCGTTTTTGTAGCGGCGCCTCCGATTTTCTCTCTCCTTCACATAGAACCGGCCACGACGGCGGGCCTGCACAACGTGGCAGCCGCGACGGCTGCGGCTACGTCGGAGGGCCTTCGCCAACTTCCGAGTTTCGGCCAGTGGTTTACGGATATCGTCCCTACAAACCCCATAAAGGCCGCGGCGGATGGCGCCATGCTACCGCTAGTTGTCTTCTCGATACTCTTTGCCGTTGCGATAACGCAGACCGGTCCAGAAACCAAGAAAGTTCTTCTCGAGTTTTTTCGTGCAGTCGCCCAAGCTATGCTCGTGCTAGTGCGCTGGGTAATCCAGGCTGCGCCCATAGGAGTGTTTGCGCTAGCTCTCGGCCTGACCACGAGAGTGGGCGTGGCCGCCGCCGGCGTTCTCGGATTCTATGTCGTAACTGTCTGCGCTGTGTATCTGGCACAGATCCTCTTTCTTTATTCGGTTGCAACACTCGGAGGACATGTCCCGCTTCACAGTTTCGCCAAAGCGTTGTCGCCGGCCCAAGCTGTGGCCTTCAGCACTCGGTCATCGCTCGCCTCTTTGCCGGCCCTGATCGATGCCGCCGACCGAAGACTTCAACTTCCCTCCGTCGTGAGCGCCTTTGTGCTTCCGCTCGCCGTATCCATATTCAAGATCACCATCCCGATAACGTCGGTTTGTGGCGCACTCTTTCTGAGTCATGTCTACGGAGTTCCGATAACAGCAGTGCAGCTGTTGATGATCACAGGGCTTTCCATTGTCTTGAGCTTCAGCTCGCCGGGAATTCCCATGGGTGGTCTCATTATTATGGCGCCGGTGTTTGTGTCGTTCGGACTGCCCGCTGAGGGGGTCGGTATTCTGATAGCGGTCGATGTCTTTCCAGACGCAGTAAGAACGACTGGCAATGTGACTGCTGATCTCGTAGCCGCCATCCTGGTCTCGCGTCAATACGGCAAGACTACTCGTGGAGACGCCGAACCCGCACATCCCGGCGATCAAGTGGCGCGCAACAATCCCACAGCTATGCTCGTTTAAGACAGCATGAATTCGTCGCCCCAAGCTTAGGGATGTCGAGGCGCGTCTCCTGCTCCAAGAGCAGGAGGCGGTAGGCCTCTGACCTGAGTGAGCAAACTGGTCCTGGGTTCAAAACCCACATCCCGATTTATCTAACGCAATGCAAGACAAATGAACTGACTGTCTAACATTCTTGGATCTGCGAGAAAGTCCCGGAGATTGCTCTCGGAGATCTCCGGGAATTCTTGCCGAAGCAGGTCTGGATACGGCATGGCCACCACAAGATATCCCCGTGACGGCCACCAGAATTCTTAGTCCTCGTCGCCGCGGTCGCTAAAAGGTGTACGTCCCGTTCCAAAGCCAGTTGAACCCGCCCAGGTACGAGACAGCCACACTCGCATGGAACCCCCTGAACTTCCCGGTCCCGCCCGAGAACGTGGCCGTCCCGGTCCCGGTCGATAAATCGAGCACGACATGGCCGAACGCGATGTTGTTGCCCGGGCCCGGCGGGTCGAGGATGATGTCAGTGTCTAACACGCCAGCGACGGGCGCCTCTGCATAGACGACCCTCGAGCCGACCTCGATCGCCTTGAGGTTCGAGGCCGTGATCGTGCAGAATTGACCAGCGAGGCCTGTGTACTCCGAGCACTCCTTCGTCACAAGGAGAGCTCCGCTTCGTGGGGAGGTCGCCCCGTCGTTGTCCGCCGCTTGGAGCGCCGCGCTCGCACCTGGACTTTTTGTCTGACTCATCGGGGCTGTAGCATCCTTTGCGCTACACCCGCCCGCCACCAGCAAAGCCAGTAGAGGAAAAGCAATTCTGTACGTCATCCTGGGCCTCCGTTCAAGTTGAGATTCGCCGTCAGGTACGCACTCGCGCTTGACCCGGCGGACACTGCTCCCCATGATAGGCTTGCCCCCTCAACGGAACCTCACACAAAACTCACAAAGCTCGCTCAGAGGAAAAATGTTGGTCCTCGAGCTTCTGGGAACGCTTTCCCTGCGGAACGAGACTCCTCCAGTC
>JALYKM010000255.1 GCA_030774785.1 Gemmatimonadota bacterium | reverse complement strand
CGGAGCGCGAGCTGTGAGCCACGCGATCGCGAACGCTTGCGCTTCCGTTAGTGATGCGTACCAATCGGTTGCCGAGTACGACTCATCGGTTGCTGGACGTCGAGCGTATCGCTTGCACTTGGCGAGCAGATCTGCCGTATCGAGACTAGCCATTGAACGGAGCTCCCAGGATGAAGAAGAAGGTGATGCCTACGGCCGACGAGCCGACTTCGCGTCGACGTCGCGACTCGGCGGCTGGGGCACTGCTGCCCGAGCCGGAGCTGGTCGGGAAGTAGCGTTTGGCGAAGAACCGCCCTGGGAAGAACCGCTCTGCAAACACGGCTAGGCCAGGTCGGTGGTGACGGCGCTTCGGTTGCCGTCCACGTCGGTAGTCGCCGTGATCCGATTCTTTGAGTCGGCGAGATCGCGATAGACGGGAGAGCCGACAGCGTGTCCGGAGGACTTCCCACCGAGAGCTGCATTCGCCAGGCGGAGCGACTCCGCGAGTGTGGTGGTGCCGTCTACAACAGCGCCGGTAACTGCATCGCGGATCTCGTTGGATGCACTCGTATCGAGCGCAAGCGCGTCGATTGCACCGACGGCAAAGCTGGCAGCGGTCATGCCGCCCGTTGCGACCGATCCCACAGAGCCGGTGACGCTCGCCACCGCGCCGCCGGCAAATGTCGAGCGCGAGCTAATCGTCGCGTCGATGTCGTCAGCGAGCCTTTTCCCGATCGAGCCCGCCACCGTGAGAAGAGACGTCGCGCGATCCCATATCTCCTGTACTAGCGAAGCGGTGAGTGCGGTGAGCGTGCGCGTTGTCGTAGACCAGGCTTTGTCGGCCGCGGCCTGAGTGATATCGACGAGCCCGCCGGCGGTGATCGAGAGTGCCGAGAAGTTGGATGGCAACGTAAACGTCGCCATCCTCGAGCTGACGGTCGCATTCAGATTGTCGACGATCAGTTTCCCGATCGAGCCGGCCGTCGCGAGCGCCGACGTCAGCGCATCCCATATCGCTTGAACGCCGGCAGCTGAGAGCGCGTAGCCGGTTTTCCCGATGTTCCAGTCGCCTTTGCCAGCGAGAGCGGAGGCATTGATTGCAGCTGCGGTGAGGACGTTGGCGGCCATCGCGCCGACGCTCGAGTCCATGCGGCCGGAGACGAGCGCAGTTGGCAGCCGAGTCTGCATGTCGTCGGTGTCAGCTTGCAGCGTGTTCAGCGATGCTTTGAGATCGCCGGCGGTCTGCGCTGTTCCCAAGACCTTGCCCACGTCGACGCGACCGGCGGCGTCAACAGTGATGGGCTGCGGATCCCATATCTCGAACACGAACGCACCAAAGGCATCGTTCGCGGTCGCGTTGTTCGGGCCGCCGTATTTGAGCCCCGTCGCCGCAACGAGCGTCTCGACGGCGTAGGCCGCGTCCCAAGTGACCGCTGCGCCTGGCGTTTCACCAGTCACGATGAAGTCGGCCTCGACGTTGACGAGCGCGGTAGCGACGGCGGTATTGCCCAACGACTGCACCGGAGCGACGCGGCCTTTTACCGTCGCGCCGGACATCACTCCCAAGAGAATCGACGGATAGGTCGCCGCGCCGTGGAGACAGGCCATCATCCGCACGCGCACTTTCCCCGACTGCGGGACGGTGAAGGGGAGCCGCAGATTCGTCGTGTCGATCGCGGTCATTGCCAGCGCCGCCGTTGTAACCTTCGACACGGCAGTCGCAGGATCGTAAAGCGCAGCTGCGAGGAGATTCATGGTGACGAGCTCGTGTAGCGGCCCCGAACGACTTCGAGCGAACCGTCGTTCGTCGTGAGCGTCATCTCTCCCCGCTCGCCCCTGTGCCGGATCCCCTCGAAGATCCGGCGAGCTTCGCCGGGATCACGGCCTGTGTAGAGATCCCAGGGCTCGGAGCCCTGCATCGAGCGATGGACGACGTAAGTCGTACCGGAGACGCCAGTGGTTATAGACGTCGCGCTTGCGAGACTCGCGTCCGGAGCGGAGATCCGGAACGCGAGCCGCACGAGATGAAACGCGAGCCATGCCCGCGCTCGACTAGCCGCGGAGCGGTTGGACATCGACGATCGGCCCTGTTCCCGTCGCATACGTGAAGTCCATGACGAGATTCAACCCGTCAGTGACTACTTCGTAGACGCCGTTGGCTGTGATCGCTGTCACGGTCGGATCCGTGACGACGCCGGTCTTCATGTTCTTGTAAGCGACCGGCTGTCGGTCGGCGACCCCGAGCCCGTTCCCCTTCAGGTAGCCCTTCGTGACGAAGTTGCCCGTCCAGGTGCCGGAGATGTGCACCATGTGGCTGCCGACGGAGTGAGGCCCGGTGTCGCCGTAGTCGGTGTTTTCAGAGGCCGAGAGCGGCCCAACTCGTTTTTGCGGCATGGTTACGCTCTGGCTTTCGCCTTTGGTTTGGTGACTGGCTTCTCGATCGGGACGCGACGTGATTCGGCGCGCGGATCCGTGCTCGTTCCGCCGGTGGCTTTGGGATCGTGCTGCTCCTCGAGATCCAGAGCTCGCTCGAGCTCCTCGTCGACGATTATGTTCATCGCATCCGCCGGCTCTTCGACGTCTGGGAACTCGCTCGCTTCATCGGCTCGCATCGCGACTGAGAGCGCTTCCTCGTCGGGATAGTCGTCCTCGGCGTTCGGAAACAGCTCCTCAACCTTGACGGGAGCGGTGAAGAACTCGGCCGCCCACTTCGGCATGTTGGGAGAAAGCCCCAGGACGAAGAGGTTGCCCGCGCGAGCGGCCTTGATCGGTGCGACGGGTGTCGGCGGCTTCCCGACGTAGTTTAAGAGCTCGGGGCTCTGCTTCTTTACCTGTTCGGCCGCGCCGGAGCCGAACAGCATGATCGCGGCAGCTGACATGCGCTGCGCGTACGCCTCGTGCTCTCGCTCGGTGTCGGCGATCCAAAGATCATAATTGACCGTCATCTCGAACGGATCGTCGACGGCGTAGGTGATGTATGCTTCGGGTGGCACGAAGGGCGTCTTTCCGAACAGTTTCGGCGGCTCCCATCCTTTGGGTATGAGAGCGGAGCACGACCGCATCGTGTCCTTTTCGATCACAGTCCAGAACTTCCGGCCGTGTCGATCGGTAATGGTGGCGTGCTGACGTCTATCGGCTTGCGTGCGAACCTTCGGCATCTAAATCCTCTCTGAGTGTGGTTGGGGTTACTTCTTCTTGAGTGCGTTCTGGCGCGAGAACTCCATCATCCGCTGCATCGCGCCCTTCCTGTCTCCTGACTTGGTATCGGCGGCCATGCGACCGATCGCGCTGTCGATCGCGTCCGGTGCTGGGGCCTTCGGCTTGGGTTTGGCTTTCGGCTTGGGCTTCGGTGTGCCCTGCTGGCGAGTGCGGCCGCGAAAGAGCGGCGTGTCGTCGTCGACCCGGAACTCGTGATCGCTCACGGAGCCTCCTCGATGAACGCCTTGTGCTCCGCTTCGTAGTCGGTCGTGTCCTGGAAGCCGACCGGCTTGGCCGGCATTTGCGCCGTGAGTCCGCGCCAGGCGTTCATGTCGGCCACGCCCGAGCAGGACTCGTATGCCTTCTCGTCCATCCAGTCCCACAGGAGCCGGCGATAGTCCTTCATCGCCTCTTCCTCGAGCTTGTCGAACAGCTCGGGCTTCCTGTCAAACAGCGAGAGCGAGTGCGTCCAGAAGCGCGCGAGATCGAGCGTGGCGAGCTTCTCCCAGGTGCGGCCGTCGGGCTCTGCGTAGCGGAGCTCGCCCATGTCGAAGGGATCGCCCCTGCCACCGTTCAAGACGGAGACTTTGGACATGACCGCGGTGTAGTTCCGCCGGTGCCCGCCGCGATCGCCTTGCACGACCCAAAAGGGCTGCGCGTAGCGGCCAGTCTCCTTGTAGATCGCCCACTGGTTGGCGTCCATCGCCTTGCGATCGAGATCCAAAACCGGCCGGCAGAAGCCTTCGGTATTGAGCTCGGAGAGCCGGAACGGAGCGAAGAGTATCGGCGGATACTTCGACGGATCCGGCACGACGTTATAGATCACCCACCGCTCGATCGGCTGCCATGCGGCCTTGCTCTTCGTGACGCCCTGGAAGTGGCGCGCAGCTCGGAGCGAGCCAGGATGCCAGCGGATCGTAAGGTAGGAGAGACGATCAGACCTGGGAGTCAGCTCAATGAGCTTCTCCTCCCAGGCCGGATCTATGTCTCGTTGTAAAGCGAGAGGTTCCAACTAGAGAACCGTGAGCTTTACAGGTGCAGTTGAAATCGCGGAGTCCATCCAGAGCGAGAAGTAGTTGACGTCGGTGACTGTGGCGTCGAGGTCGAGCTTCGCGGCGATCCCGCGAAGTGCAACGGTCAGGTTGTTGACCTGCACGCGTAGCTGCTCGAGCTCGTTCTCCGGAAGACAGGAGAGCTTGATCGGTTTGTCAGTGGGTGCGGCCATCGTTGCGCCGGTACGAACTGCGACGGCTGCGAGAGCAGCGATCGCGGGATTGAAGAATTTGCGTGTGTGCATTGGGATCCCTTAGAAAGAGCCGGTGCGAACGCCGGTCAGGAGGTTGTCTTTGACTTCGCTCGGAGTGTCGGGCCAGTGCTGCAGCTCGGCGCTCACGATCGACTGTGACTGTCGCTTGAGCACCGCGACGAGCTCACGCGCGGCGCAGTCGGGGCAGGTGCGATGACCGCAGCCTAGAACGGTTTCCCCGTCCTTGCGGTCGCGCTGACAGCCGTGTCCACCGACGGCGTTGACTGTGAT
>JALYKM010000254.1 GCA_030774785.1 Gemmatimonadota bacterium | reverse complement strand
CGGCGCCTGCCGCGGATCCGGAAGCTTCCGCCGAAGATCTCGCCATGTGGCGCGACCGGGGAGAGAGGACGTGTGCGATCGTGTACGGGGAATCCTACGAAAAGCTTCGCCAGAATGTCCGCGAGCTACACCCGGCGCTGGACGAATGGATAATCGTCGACGGTTACGGGAAAGTTTTGTCGCGGCCTGGAGTGGACCTACGCACTCGTGAGCTGTGCGTTGTGGCTGCCTGCGCCGTGTCGGGGCAGCAGCGGCAGCTTCACTCTCATCTTCACGGGGCTTTTAATGCCGGCGCTTCGGCGGGCGAGTTGGCTGGGGTCTTCGACGCGCTCACGGATCTAATCGCGCGGGATGATCTCGCTCGGTACAGGCAGTTGTTGCAGAAGGTGGTGGGGGAGTGACATCGATTTTTGACCGGGAAGGGCAACTGAACGGGCTGCCCGCTGCCAGAGGCGCAGCTGATAGCCATCAGCCTCACTACGTCGGGACGTTATTGGCGCGGGTCAGGGCACAGACAACTGCCTTTGCCATCACGCCATTAGTGACGTCCCGACGTTTGCAGCTACCAGCTGGCAGCTGTGCCTCTGACAGCTCGCAGCGCGTTCAGTTGTAGTTTAGAAATGTTCATCGACCGCGCGGTAATCAGAGTAGAGGGAGGCACCGGCGGATCGGGCTGCACCTCCTTCCGCCGCGAATGGCGAACACCGATGGGTGGCCCCGACGGCGGCGACGGCGGGCGGGGCGGCAGCGTCATCCTGCGCGGTGATTCCAATCTCGCCACGCTCCTCGACTACACCTATCGCGACAACTGGGTGGCCGAGCGCGGTGAGCACGGCATGGGCGCCAACAAGAGCGGCCGCTCGGGGGCGGACATCGTGATGCCCGTTCCTCCGGGCACGATCCTGCGCGACACCGAGTCGGGGGAGATCGTCGCGGAAATTCTGGAGGATGGCCAGGAAGTAGTGATTGCGCGGGGCGGCCGGGGCGGGAAGGGCAACGCGTTCTTCGCGACGGCCACGCACCAATCTCCGCGCGAGTGGCAGCCTGGCGAGGAAGGCGTGGTCCGCACGCTCGAGATGGAGCTCAAGCTGATTGCCGACATCGGCCTGGTCGGACAGCCGAACGCGGGGAAATCCACGCTCCTGTCTGTCATTTCCGCCGCTCGGCCCAAGATCGCGGACTACCCATTCACGACCCTTCAGCCGAACCTCGGGGTCGTCCAACTGTCCGACCACCGGACCTTTGTGGTCGCCGACATCCCGGGCATCATCGAAGGAGCCCACGAGGGAAAGGGCCTCGGACTTCAGTTCCTCCGCCACATCGAGCGCACCCGAATCCTGGCCTTCCTGATCCCGATCGACGCCATGGACTGGCAGGCGGAATACGACCAGCTCCGGCGCGAGATTGCTGAGTACTCGCCCGACCTCGCGGCCAAGCCGCACTGCGTCGTCTTCACCAAGATGGACCTGCTGGGCGAGGAGTACGCGCCGCCGATCGACGCTCCGGGAGCGTTCGGACTATTCGCTGTCAGCGCAGCAGCGCGCGAAGGATTGGACGCGCTCACCGCCGCGTGGTGGACGGAGCTCCTGCGTTTAAAGCAAACTGTCAGGCCACAGGATGTAACACTAACTCTGCCCTGAGCTTGAGTGTTGACACTTCGAGCACCCACGAGCAGGGTCGAAGTCGAGATCCAATGTTGGCGGCGAGACTCGGCGCAATATCCCAGCGAGCTGCTCGACCTCCAGCATCCGCCCTCTGAGCTGTATGCGATGGGCAGCGCGTCGGCGCTCGCCAAGCCGCGCGTAGCGATAGTCGGCACGCGGGACTCGACCGCGTACGGGGAGCGAATCACCCGCAGTCTTACGCGCACACTTGTACGGGCGGGCGTCTCCGTCATCAGCGGGATGGCGCGTGGGATAGATGGTGCCGCGCACCGTACCGCGCTCGAGGAGGGCGGCAATACTGTCGCGGTCCTCGGGACCGGGATCGACGTGCCTTACCCGGCCGGCCATCGGCAACTTCACCGGGCGATCGCCGAGCGTGGGTTGGTGGTCTCCGAGAATCCGCCAGGGATGAAGGCTCACAAGGGCGCCTTCCCCAAGCGTAATAGGATCATCGCCGCGCTCGCGCCGGTCACGATCGTGATCGAGGCGGGCTTCAGGAGCGGCGCCCTCAATACTGCGTCACAGGCACTGGAGCTCGGACGGGTTGTCGCCGCCGTCCCCGGCCCGATCGATTCTGAGCAGAGTCGTGGCTCGAATCAGCTGTTACGGGACGGAGCAATTGTGATCGCCGTGGCCGACGATGCACTGGCTCTGCTCGGCGTTTCGGCGCCCAAGGAGTCGGGAGAAGCGAGACCCGTGCTGCCCGAGACCGAGCAAAGGGTGTGGGACGCGCTCTTAGGCGGAGTGGCGGAGATGGATTCGCTCCCCCGCGCGACCGGCCTCTCTATAGCCGAGTGTCTTGCCGCTGTGACGTCCCTTGAGATCCTAGGCCTGATCGAGTGCTCGCTAGCCGGAGAGATTCGGCGCCGGTGAGAGTCGCAAGCCGGGCGGCGGCATCCGGCGAGGTGAGTCAAAAAAAAGTTCTTTGCGGGTTGTGGTGCAGCATTTCTGCTGCCCGTTACCCGTTACCCGCTGCCCGTTACCCGTTACCCGGTGCCCGTTACCCGGTGCCCGGTGCCCGTTACCCGGTGCCCGTTACCCGGTGCCCGTTACCCGGTGCCCGGTGCCCGGTGCCCGTTGCCCGTTGCCCGGACCTTTTTTAATAGCCTGCAGCATCTTGCGCGCATCGACTATGCGAGCGAGGAAGGGAGTGAAATCCTGCTCGGTCATCAATTCAAGATCGCGCGCCAGCTGAATGTGGCCCTCGAGCTCAGATACCGAAGCGAGGGCGTATT
>JALYKM010000253.1 GCA_030774785.1 Gemmatimonadota bacterium | reverse complement strand
GTCACCGCCGACATCAATGCCGCGCGCCGCGCCTGCCATCCGCGCAAAACTCTGCCGAGTGCGAGGGCGCTCACGCCGGCCCAGGCGCCGAGTCCCCAGATGATCTGCGGAAGGACGAGAGCGTGGTACTGGAACGAGTACGCGGCAGCGAGAGCCAGTCCGAGTGTGAGTCCCAGAAAGCCGGCGATCGAGGCCAGATGATTCACGCGATCGAGCGTGTCGAGCGGAGGAAAGAATCTGAAGATTGCCCCGAACTGCGCCGACTTGAGCTCGCGCCGCGCCACGAGGTACATCGTTCCCGCCGCGGCGGCGGTGGCATACGCCGCAATGCCGATGAAGCTCAGTACGATGTGCATCGTCAGCCACACCGCTCGCGCGCCCTGCGGCTCGAGGAATGGATGCATTCCGGTGAGATTCCCGGCCATTGTCACCACGGCCGCGAGCGGCGCCGCGACAAGGGTGAGACTGACCTCACGGGCCAGGCTTTCCACAATTACCAGGGACACCGCCAGTACGAGACCGGCGAACGACAGGCCTGGCCCCAGCCCCGTAAGGGAAGCAGCGCCCGTTTGCTTCGTGAGGCCGGCGAGGGCGGTCGCATGGGCTCCGATGCCGAGCAGCAGAGCTGCCACGACTGCGCCAACGGGCGCCTTTACACGGCGCGCAAAGGGCAGCGCCGCGACTGCCGCGGCGCCGAGGTAAAAAGTGACGGCAATGAAGTGGGCGATCGCAATCATCTGATCGCCCTAATTTAATTCCCCGCTGCTCTTTTAGGGCATTTTGCCGGTCAATCGCACCGGCATTCCGTCACGGATTGTTGGCTGTACCTGCCTGACGATGATCGCCGTCGCGGCATACTGAGTCACGCGCACGACCTGACCGATGCCGGCAATCACTGGAGGAGCGGGATCCTCGTCCTCACGTCCGGTGGAGTTGTCGATGAAGGTTATCTCATCTCCGACATGCACTCCGTTTTTTGCGTTGGGCGAGATCAGAACGTAGTGGCCGATCGAAGGCAGCACCGGCTCGTTGTGCACGTAGACGACCTTGCCTCTCGTTCCACCAATGACCGGCGCCAATGTGCCCGTCGGGGACGGGAGATCGGGCGCGGGGATGACCCGCTGGTCGAGCTTGATCTCCGCGAACTGACGGATAATGCGCGCGACCGCGCCTTGCCCCGAAGGAAGCGACTCGACGCGAACGATACCGGTCGGAATTACCACCTGTCCGAAATCGCCGAGGTCGGGCCCCAGAACGTAGGACATGTAAGTATCTCCGAGGCGTGCCACGTAACCGCGCGGAAGATCGATGTACAGGTCGTCGTTCAGCTGGTATCTCGACTGAACGATGCTGGTCTTGATGCCGGGACGATCGACGCTGGCAACGAGCCTGCCCGAGCCTCTCGGCCCTCCATCGCGATCGGCGTATGGCGCGGCTTCGATCTCACCGCGACGAACCCCGCCGGAGCGTGAGCGACCCAGTACGTCCTCGTTCATGGCCGCGGCCGCGCGGCTCAATGGCGATGCGAAGACAGATAGATCCGAACGCTCACCAGCAGTCGTTATCGGCGGCGGCGGAGCAGGACGCGTCAGTATATGCGAAACGACCTCGCCAGCGCTGTCAGCATGGGCCAGAGCCTCAGCCCTCACTTCATGGCCCCAGATGCGAATGACTTCGCCGGGATAGATCCAATGCGGATTCTCGACCACGTCCGTATTTCGGCGGAAGATCTCCGGCCAGCGGAACGGATCCTTGAGATAGAACTTCGCCAAATCCCAGAGCGTGTCGCCCTTTTTCACCACGTGCTTCACTTCCTGGGTGGTGTCGGCGGTCATGACGAGGTTGTTCGTCGTGTCGGTCCGGACGGGTCGAACGGTGTCGCGAGTGCTCGGCACCTGCGCGAATGCGCTGTTGACGCCGCTTGCCGAAAGAATCAGGGCGGCACCGATGATGGAGGCGCGAACGCTAGATCTCGTTGCGGTTCTTGACGATCCCTTCAGGAAATGACCGATCACTCGTGCTCCCGGAACTTGACGGATGGATAAGACTCCGCTTGTCGCGGGTCAACCATTGGACGGGGGGTGGCGGCCTAAAGTCACGCCAAGGTCCTCTTTGGCGACTCGAACTGTTGAACTGCGGCTGAACGGGCTGCCCGCTGACAGAAGCGCAGTTGTCAGCTCAGAGCCTCACGACGTCGGGACGTTACTGGCGCCGGTCAGGGCACAATCAACTGCCTGTGCCATCGCGCCACTTAGTGACGTCCCGACGTTTGCAGCTCTCAGCTGGTAGCTGTGCCTCTGGTAGCGGGCAGCCCGTTCAGTTGGCTTAAATAAAAAAAGCGGCCCCGCATGCGGGGCCGCTCATTAGCTCGCGACGAGATTTCAGAATGGCAAATCGTCATCCCCATCCTGAAGCGCCCCGGGGAAATCCTCGAAGTCCGCTCCCCCAGTACTCGCCGCGCCTGCCTTCGCTCCCGCCGTCGCCGGCGCTCGGCTCTTTCCACTGCTCTCGCCATCGAAATCACCCGAGGCCCCGCGTCCGCCGCCGAGCATGAGCAGCTCGCGCACGTTGATTTCGGTGGCGTACCGAGTCTGGTTCTCCTTGTCCTGCCACTGGCGATACTCGATGCGACCCTCGACGTAGATCCTGTCGCCCTTCTTGCAATACTTCTCGACCACATCGGCGAGCCCCGTGCCCTTGGTGTTCCACACGATGCACTTGTGCCACTCTGTCTTCTCCTGCTTCTCGCCACTCGGCGAATTCCACTGCCGGCTCGTCGCGAGGGAGAACGACGCGACCCTGTTGCCCCCCGTCGTCGAGCGGACCTCAGGATCGCTGCCCAGGTTTCCGATCAGCATCACTTTGTTCAGACTTCTGCTCACTTTGCCTCCTGGCGAGAGTTCATTTCCCGCCCAGAATAGTATAGGTGGGCTCAGAGCCCGGGCAAACCAACAATTTCAACGGTCAGCAAAACTTCCCGCGGATCGTTCCTCGTCTCCCTCGGCCACTTCCAGAATCCTTCGCATCACCAGCGCATCCTCGACGGGCCGCCGGTAATACTGCTGCCTTCGTCCGATCTCGCTGAATCCCCTCGAGCCATAAAGCGCCCGGGCGGCACGATTCGATTCACGCACTTCGAGAAAAGCCGTCCGAACTCCGCGAGCGCTCAGCTCGATGAGAACCGCGTCGAGCATCTGCCCGGCCAATCCTTTCCCGCGGAAACTCGGCTCGACCGCGACGTTCAGCACCTCGGCGTCTTCACCAATCGAGAACCCGATTGCATATCCGGCAATCGCGGAGTCGGGCGGAATAACCGCTACCAGAAAGATAGCGGGTTGACCGGCAAGGAGACGCCGGAACGACTCCTCGGTCCACGGATCGGCGAAGCACGCTCTCTCGATTCGCACGACCTCGACGAGATCGCCTTCGGCAGCGGGCCGGAGGAGCGTAGTCATCGGCTAAGGGGACGCCCGTGCGCGGCTTCCCAGCGCACCTGAGCCTCCGCCAGACGCCCGTAGACCGGCTCCCACGAGGCAAGGTCAACCGGACCGGTCCGGATGATAAATGAGAGAAGCGCGGCGACACCCCGCGCGTGCGGGTGTGCATCGCTCTGCTGGCCGGGTCCGATTACCCTCACAGCACGCTCCATCGCTGCGATCTCGCCGAGCTGTTCGGCGCTGAGAATCGTTGCGGGCTCAGCCTGGATCGCCAACCCGCCCGGCTCGAGGAGCACGCGGGCCGCGAAGTACTCTCCCCGCATGGCGTCGAGAACAGAAAGGTATTGTCCCGGTACAATCGGAGGACGGGCGCCGCTCACGGTCAGGAGCAGCGACGAGACTGCGAACAGATCCACTCCATACCCAGCCGCGAGGCCTTTCGCCACCGATCCGGCAACGCGGAGGCTGGTGAAGCTGCCAGGTCCCGCTCCACAAACCACTCGCGTGATCTCACCGCGTTTTACGCCCCCCTCCTCCAGGCATTCCGCGACGGCCGGCATGAGTCTCTCACCCCTTCCGATGCGAGGAGCTCCGCCGTCGTCAGGGCTGAGGGTACGTTCAGCGATCACGGTTGAATCGGCGAGCAGCGCCACGCTGCCTTGGTAGGTGGCCCCATCGAGCGCCAAGGTGTACGAGCGGTTGGCTCCTTTGCTGCTTTTTGGACCGCTCTCTCTCTTGTTCATCCCGCGAGGAGAATTCGCCGCGCTGGGTCGCCCTGCATGTAATCGAGGTCGATCGGCAGATGGTCCTCGGGCAGTCGAGTGCCGGCGCGCTCGGGCCACTCCACCAGAATGAGAGCGCGCGCCAGGACTATCTCATCCCACCCGATGTTCGTGAGCTGGTCAGGTGACTCGATTCTGTATAGATCAATGTGAAACACCGCTGATCTTGGCGCCGAATACTGGTGGACGAGGGCGTAGGTTGGACTCGTCACGTCTTCACGGACCCCGTAACCAAAACAAATCGATTGCGCGAGAGTTGTTTTGCCGACGCCCAGCTCGCCAGTGAGTGTTATGAGCAGAGGCGGTGACGTGGCGCGGCCCAGCTCTTTGCCCCACGCCCTCAGCTCAGTCTCGGTCAGCTTCAGATGCCCACGCTCGGCGCGCGGGGGAACGATGTGCCGGCGCGCTGGCATCACTAGCGGCCGTGAAGGCCCGCCAGTGATCCTCGGCCGCTATTCTGACGTCCGGTCTTGGCCTTCACCTCGAACAGCTCGTCACGGAGGCGCGCCGCCGTCTCGAAATCGAGATTCGTCGCGGCTTCGCGCATCTGTGCCTCGAGATCGGCAATTAGCGCGGGCAGATTCTCGATCCCATAGTGAGAGCCCGATTCGGCGACTCGGCGGGCCTTCTCCTTCTCCCGCTCGTCCCGGCCCGTTCGCGAGTCCGCCACCCGAGTGGTGAACCGCACCTGGTCCACACTCTTCTTCACGCTGATGGGTGTGATACCGTGCTCGACGTTGTAAGCGGTCTGGATTTCCCGGCGGCGGCTCGTCTCTTCGATGCATCTCTCCATCGAGCCGGTCATCTTGTCGGCATAGAAGATCGCGCGCCCATTGAGATTGCGCGCCGCGCGTCCGACAGTCTGGATCAACGAGCGGTCGCTGCGCAGAAATCCTTCCTGATCTGCATCGAGAATCGCGACGAGGGACACTTCGGGAAGGTCGAGTCCTTCCCTCAGAAGATTAATCCCAATGAGCACGTCGAACTCGCCCAATCGCAAACCGCGCACGATCTCCATGCGCTCGATGGCATCGATGTCCGCGTGCATGTAGCGCACGCGTGCACCCATCTGCTGCAGATAGTCGGCGAGATCCTCCGCCATCCGCTTCGTGAGAGTAGTGACGAGAACGCGCTCGCCCCTCCTTTCGCGAATCCGGATCTCATTGAGCAGGTCGTCTACCTGGCCGCGCACCGGACGGACCTCGATCTCGGGATCGACGAGCCCGGTGGGACGAATAATTTGCTCGACCACGGCTCCTTCCGAGAGCCGCAGCTCGATCTCACCCGGTGTCGCCGTGATGTTGAGCGCGCGCGGGGTCAGAGAAAGAAACTCGTCGAACATCAACGGCCGGTTGTCCAGCGCGCTCGGCAGGCGGAAGCCATAGTCGACGAGAGTGAGCTTGCGTGCGCGGTCACCGTTGAACATTCCGCCGATCTGCGGCAGCGTGACGTGTGCTTCGTCGACCACGACGAGAAAATCTTCCGGGAAATAGTCGAAGAGACACGCCGGTCTCTCGCCTTCAGCTCGCCCCGACAGGTGCCGTGAGTAGTTCTCGATCCCGGCGCAGGTGCCGATCTCGAGCATCATCTCGATGTCGAAGTTGGTGCGCGACTCGAGACGCTGCGCTTCCAGCAGCTTCCCGGACGCGCGCAGCTCCGCCAGGCGCTGCGCGAGCTCCTCGCGAATAAGGGCGACCGCGCGCTCGATCCTCGGACGCGACGTGACGAAGTGCTTCGCGGGATAGATCGCTGCCTTCTCGAGGCTGGCGATGGTGTCCCCGGTTAGCGGATCGATCTTGCTGATCCGCTCGATCTCGTCGCCCCACATCTCGACGCGGACTCCCTGCTCCTCGTAGGCAGGGAGAATCTCGACGGTGTCGCCGCGCACGCGAAACGTTCCACGCTCGAGACCCATGTCGTTCCTCGAGTACTGGATCTTCACCAGCGAGCGCAGGATGTCGTCGCGCTGGATCTTCTGACCCTTCGTGAGCGTCACCATCTGCTCCCGATAGCTGCGCGGATCGCCCAAGCCGTAGATCGCCGATACCGTAGCCACGATGATCACGTCGTTCCGCTCCATGAGGCTCGACGTCGCACGAAGGCGGAGGCGATCGATGTCCTCGTTGATCGACGCATCTTTCTCGATGTACGTGTCGGTCGTCGGAACGTACGCTTCCGGCTGGTAATAGTCGTAGTACGAGATGAAGTACTCCACCGCGTTGTGCGGGAAGAAGCTCTTGAGCTCGCCGTATACCTGCGCCGCCAGCGTCTTGTTGTGCGACAGCACCAGCGTCGGCCGCCCGAAATTCCTGATGACGTTGGCAACAGTCATGGTCTTCCCGGATCCCGTGACGCCCAACAGGGTCTGAAAGCGGTCGCCCCGCTCCAGTCCCCGTGTCAGCTCCGCAATCGCTTTTGGTTGATCACCGGCGGGCTCGAATGGTGCCTGCAGGTCAAATACTACTTTCGACATTCTTTGTATCACTCGCAAGACGCTCGCGACGCGCCACCTCGGTCACGCCTTTCACTCGCCGAGCGGCTTTCAGAATTTTTTGAAGGTGTGCAAGGTTGCCGACTTCGACCGCGAGCTCTCCGATCACGTGGCCATCTGAGCTGTGCAGCTCGAAGCTTCGGATGTCGGTGCCCGTCGCGGAGACGGCGGTAGCCAGGTCGGCGTAGAGCCCGCGGCGGTCCGTCGCCTCGAGCGCCAAACGCACCATGAATTTTTCGCCTTCCAGCTCCTTCCAATCTATCTCGAGCCTGCGCTCCGGCTCCTGGACGAGCATCAGAAGGTTCGGACAATCCGAGCGGTGAATGCTGACTCCGCGCCCCCTCGTTACATACCCCACAACCGGGTCTCCGGGTACAGGCTGGCAGCATTGGGCGTAGCGGACCATCATCCCGTCCACGCCCTGTATCCGGACGCCTTTGGGAGCTCCGCGGACCCGATCCACCAGCCAGTCCAGCGGCCCGGGCTTCGACACCTCGGGCGGGCCGTCGGCGTCGGGGTAGAGCTCCCTGAGTACCTGCGAGACGTTCACATCCCCTTGGCCGATCGAGACTATGAGGTGGTTGACGTCGGTCAGGTGTAACGCCTTTGCCACCTTCAGCAGGTCGGAGTCTTCCGGCTTGATCAGCCGCCGGCGCTTGATCTCGCGCTCTAGTATCTCGCGGCCGAGCTTGATGGATGTGGTGTGCTCCTCAATGCGGAGTCGCTGGCGGATCTTGTGGCGCGCCCTGCCGGTCCTCACGTGAGCTAGCCAATCCCTGCTGGGCTTCGCCGACGGAGAGGTGATGATTTCGACGGTCTCCGAATTCTTGAGCTCGCGAGCCAGGCTCGCGATCCGGCCGTTGATGCGCGCTCCCTGGCAGTGCAGCCCGACCTCGGTATGAACCGCGAACGCGAAGTCGATCGGTGTCGCCCCCTTGGGGAGCTGGATCACGTCGCCAGTCGGAGTGAAGACGAAAATCTCGTCCTGATAGAGATCGAGCTTGAGGAACTCCAGGAACTCGTCCGGAGTCTTGGCGTCGAGCTGAAGCTCCAGCACCTGCCTGAACCACTGCAGCGCACGGTCGAGCTCGTCGGCGCTTTTCGAATCTTCCTTGAAGCGCCAGTGCGCCGCGATTCCGTACTCCGCGGTGCGGTGCATCGCGCGGGTGCGGATCTGGATCTCGAACAGCTGCCGCCCGGGTCCGAACACGGTGGTGTGGAGTGACTGATATCCGTTCGACTTCGGCTGCGCGATATAGTCCTTGATTCGCTCCTGGAGCGGCGTGAACTGATCGTGGATGACGCCGAGCGCGTGGTAGCAATCGGGGACGGATTCTACGAGGACGCGGATGGCGAGCAGGTCGTAGATCTCCTCGTAGGGCTTGTCCCACTTCTTCATCTTCTTGTAGATCGACCAGAGATGCTTCGGCCGGCCGGTCACTTCGACGTTGGCGATGGCGGCTTTTTTCAGGTGGCTGTCGAGGGGCTCCTTCAGCTGCGCGATCGCTTTCTCGCGCTCGGTGCGCCGCGTCGCGACTTTCTTGGCGAGAGTCTTGTACTCGGACGGCTCCAGATGCTTGAAGGCGAGGTCCTCGAGCTCCCACCGGACCCGCGCCATTCCGAAGCGGTGCGCGAGCGGGGCGTAGAGATCTCTCGTCTCCTGCGCTATGCGCTTCTGCCGCTCGGCTGGAAGGAATTCGAGCGTCCGCATGTTGTGCAGGCGGTCGGCGAGCTTGATGAGGATTACCCGCGCATCCTTGGCGATCGATAGCAGCAGCTTCCGGTAATTCTCGACCTGCCGCTCCTGCGACGAGTTGAGCGGCAGGTGGCCGATCTTCGTCAGTCCGTCGACGATCTCGGCGATCTCCTTGCCGAACTCCGCTTCAATGTCCTCGACTGTGACGGCGGTGTCTTCGACGACATCGTGGATGAGCCCGCTCGCGACCGTTGTGGAATCGAGCTGGAGGTCGACGAGGATCTTGGCGACCTCGACACAGTGGGAGACGTATTTGTGGCCGGACAGGCGCTTCTGTCCCTCGTGTGCCCTCTCGCTGAACCGATAGGCGCGCGCCAGCAGGTCCCGGTCGAGTCTCTCCGGGAGTCCCTCGCTGATCCACGATGGGATCGTGTCCTTTTCCTTCACCGCGCCTGCAGTCACAACAGTCCCGCCTCCGCGAAGCTTATGTAGCGTCCCCTTCCGATAATAACGTGATCCTGCACTGGTATGTCGAGTACCTTGCCCGCCTGCACGAGCTGCTCTGTTACTACCCTGTCGTCGGGCGACGGTGTCGGATCTCCGCTCGGGTGGTTGTGGACGAGGATGATGGCCGCCGCCCGCTCCGCGATCGCTTCCCGAAACACTTCTCGCGGATGCACGAGCGACGAGTTGAGGAGTCCGCGAGTTACGGTGATATCGCGCTCGAGCCGGTGCTGCGAATCGAGCACGGCGACGTGGAACTCTTCAACCGGAAGATCCTCCAGACGCTGCGCAAAGATCTCGTACACATCGCGCGGCCAGCGCACGGGCGCTCCCTCCTGCCGTTCCTCCACCGCCATGCGCCTGCCCAGCTCGAGCGCGGCATGGATACCAACCGCACGAGCCGTTCCTACGCCGCTTACACTCGTGAGAGCGGCGACCGGCTGCGCCGCGAGCAGGCGCAGCGAGCCGCGGCAGCTCGAGAGAATGTCCTGGCCGATTCCGAGAGCGGACCGGCCCTCGGAGCCGCTGCCAAGCAATATTGCGATCAGCTCACTGGAGCTAAGGGCCTGGGCGCCATGCGTGCGTAATCGCTCCCTTGGACGCTCGGCGGTTGGTAACTCGCGAATCGTAAGTGGCATCGAACGTCTCCGTTGTTCGGGAGCCTGAGGATGCCGTGGAACCATCGAAGGTCCGCCACCAGCGTAGACCGTCCGTCATCAGGTTTGCGCCACCAAGCACGTCAACTGCTCACGGGCAGGCCACCGAGACGGAAGTTTCATCCGGATGAGGCGGATTTTCCGGATTACTCGGATCGTTCTTCGTGGCGTGAGAACGCGTAAAACCAGGGCAGGGGTTTTTTGAGAACTGCCGCTCGGGAGGCTTCCGTCGCCCAACGGACCTCTCCTACGAAATAACCAAAAAAAAAGACTCAGGCGAGAGGAACCAAATCTCCACTCAGCCCGATCCGAGTAATCCGGAAAATCCGCCTCATCCCAACCGAAACTTCCGTCTCGGTGGCCTGCCCGAGCGGTTTTTCTTCAACCCGTTAGAGCGCGGCTCCATGGCATTTTTTGAATTTCTTCCCAGACCCACAAGGACACGGATCATTGCGTCCGACATTGGCCCAATCCTTCTGTCCGGCGGGACCTCCCGCTACTCCGGGAACGGGGCTGCCGGCCATCGCCTTGCTGAGCGACGACCTCTTTCCGCCGACGTGCACCGTCGGCTCCGGACGAACGGCGGTTCCGCGCTTCGGCGCCTCGGCGGGAGCGATGTCGAGCGTAGCGTCAGTGCCTTCCTCCTCCCCAGCCGGCACGTCTTCGAGTACTCCCAGCGCGTTGTACCGCCTGCTCGGTGCCGGCACCCTGCGTGGCTCTCCATTCTCGCCGGCGCCATCGTCGCTGAGGAACATCGGCGGCAGCGGCCTCGGCTGCTCGAACGTGATCTGCGCCCTGAGGAATCTTTCCGTGAACGTGTTGTGGATGTCGCCCATCAGATCCACGAACATGTTGTACGCCTCGTGCTTGTACTCGATCAATGGATCCTTCTGGCCCCACGAACGGTAGCCGATCGCGTTGCGCAGCTGGTCGAGATCGTAGAGATGGTCCTTCCACTTCTCGTCGAGCACGTGAAGCATGACGAGCGAGAGCAGCTGGTCCGAGTATTCTCCCAGGCTCGCCAGCTTGTCCACGAACGCAGTGCGCCCGGACTCGATCGCTCGCTGCTCCGCCTCTTCCTCGCTCGTTGGAAGGCTGCCATCCTCGAATCCGGGAACGGTCAGCATGTAGTGCATCAGCAGGTCCTGACGCACCAGCGCGAAATCCCACTCTTCCTGCGAATCAAACGTGGCCAGCATGTTCTCGACGCGCTTGGAGACGCCCTTCTCGATCATCTTCTCCGCTTCGGCCCTCAACTCCTCACCGCCCTCGAGCGCGAACGAGCGCAGCGAGTAGATCACCTCGCGCTGCTGGTTCATCACGTCGTCGTACTCGAGCAGCCGCTTGCGCGACTGGAAGTTCTGGAGTTCGACACGCTTCTGCGCCTGCTCGATCGAGCGTGTGATGAGGGAGTGGGTGAGCATCTCACCCTCTTCCGCACCCATTCGATCCATGAGCTTGGCAATGCGGTCAGACCCGAAGAGACGCATGAGATCATCTTCGAGCGAGAGGAAGAACTGCGACGCGCCCGGGTCACCCTGACGGCCCGCGCGTCCGCGCAGCTGTCTGTCGATACGACGCGACTCGTGACGCTCGGAGCCGATGATGTGGAGTCCACCCCACTCGACGACGTCGACGACCTGGTTCTCCGGATCCTTGCGCTGCGACGGCTTCGACTCCGTGACGCCGGGACCGAGCTTAATGTCGGTTCCACGACCGGCCATGTTTGTGGCGATCGTCACCGATCCCGGCTGGCCCGCGCGCGCGACGATTTCCGCTTCGCGCTGGTGATACTTCGCGTTCAGGACTTCGTGCGGTATGCCTGCGCGCTTGAACATGCGCGCCAGCGTCTCCGACACTTCGACGCTCACGGTTCCAACGAGAACGGGGAATCCGAGCGCGTGCAGGCGCTGCGTCTCCTCTAGAATTGCATTGTACTTCTCGCGCCGAGTCTTGTAGACGAGGTCCTGCCTGTCGTCGCGGATGACTGGACGATTGGTCGGGATCACCGAGACGCCGAGCTTGTAGATCTGGTGGAACTCCGTCTCCTCGGTCTCGGCGGTACCGGTCATTCCCGCCAGCTTCTCGTAGAGGCGGAAGTAGTTCTGGATCGTGATCGTGGCGAGCGTCTGCGTCTCCCCTTTCACCTGAACGCCTTCCTTCGCCTCGACCGCCTGGTGGAGGCCTTCCGACCACCGCCGTCCGTGCATGGTGCGGCCGGTGAACTCGTCCACGATCAGCACCTGACCTTCCTGCACGACATAGTTGACGTCGCGCTCGAACAACGCGTGCGCGCGCAACAGCTGGTGGACGATGTTGAGCCGCTCGCTCTTGGCCGCGTAGTCGCGGTTGAGGGTGTTCCGGGCCTCGAGCTTGTCCGCTGGTGACATCTCCGGATCGTGGTCGATCGCGTGCACCTGCTGCGAGAGATCGGGGAGCACGAACTCATCGTGAGCCTGCGGCGACATGAAATCGACGCCTGCATCGGTGAGGTGCACCGTGTGTCCCTTTTCGTCGAGGACGTAGAGCAGGTCGTCCTCGATGTCCCGGTACTGCTGCTTGCTCGCTGGCAGCCGCCGATCCGCGATGTGCTGGAGCTCCATCTTCTGCACGAGCTGTTTGGCGCCCGTCTCCTGCAGGATCTTGAGCAACTTCTTGTTCTTCGGGCCGCCAAGCTGTGCCTTGTAGAGACTCAGTGCAGCTTCGTCGGTCTCGCCCGCCTCGAACGCCTTCTCCCCCACCGCCACGAGTGCGTTGACGAGATCGCTCTGACGCTTGACCAGCCGCGCTACGGCGGCGTTGTGCTGCGCATACTCGGCGTCGCTCTCGTTGCCGACCGGACCCGAGATGATGAGCGGGGTCCGCGCTTCGTCGATGAGGACAGAGTCCACTTCGTCGACGATGGCGTAGACGTGGGCGCGCTGAGCGCGCTGATCCAGCGACTGTACCATGTTGTCGCGGAGGTAGTCGAAGCCGAACTCATTGTTGGTGCCGTAGGTGATGTCGCACTCGTACGCGGCCCGGCGCTCCTGAGTGCCGGGCTCGGTATCGTCGATGCACCCGACGGTGAGGCCGAGGTACTTGTACACGTGACCCATCCACTCCGAGTCGCGGCGAGCGAGGTAGGAGTTGACCGTGATCAGGTGTGCCCCCTTTCCAGGAAGCGCATTGAGGTAGAGCGGAAGCGTAGCGACCAGCGTCTTTCCTTCACCCGTCGCCATTTCCGCGATGCGCCCGTTGTGCAGCTGGATGCCTCCCATCAGCTGCACGTCGTAGGGCACCATGTTCCACTCCATCTCCTGGCCGGTGACCATGACCTTGGTCCCAAGCAGGCGGCGCGCTGCTTCGCGCACCGTGGCAAAGGCTTCCGGCAGCAGCTCGTCGAGAACGTCTGCGATCGCGGTGCGAAGCTCTGCTTCCACCCCGCCGCGTCCATCGACGCCGCTCAGCTCGTTGTCGATTCCTTCGCGCTCGGCGGGATCCGCGGTGACGCGCTTCCGATTCCTGAGATCGGCGATGCGCGCCTCGATGTCGCTCGTGACTTCACGGATACGCGCGCGGAACTTCTCCGTTTGAGCGCGAAGCTCTTCCTCGGAGATGGTCTGGAGGCGGGCATACTGCTCGTTGATCTCGTCGACGATCGGTTGAACGCGCTTGCGCTCCCGATCGTGGCGAGTTCCGAACACTCCGCTCAGCAGGCCTGTCAGCATTTCCCTGTATTCCTCAGACGGAGGACATCCGTCTCAACGATAGAGCCCGCGAGCTTCGATGAACCGCTCGACGCTTTCGGGCACGAATCCCCTGATCGATTTTCCCGCGCGCAGCCGTTCCCTGATCTCGGTCGACGATACATCCACGCGCCGCGCCGACACGGTTGTCACACCCGCCGCGATAGGCGCGACCGTCGATCCCTCCCGACCCGATCTGCGCATCACCGCCAACGTCGCCAGCTCGCGAATTCGCCCGGGATCCCGCCACTGGTCGACACCCGCCAGCGCATCCTCTCCAAGCAAAAGAAAGAGCTCCGCGCCCGGATTTTTCTTCGACAACTGCTCCAACGTGTCAACCGTGAAAGATAACCCCTCACGGCCGATTTCTGTGTCGTCGACCTTGTAATTCGCCTCGTCGGACACGGCCAGCCGCACCATCTCGAGCCGGTCCGGCGCGGCCGCTACCGGCGGAGTATTGACCTTGAAAGGCTGGGTCGCGGCGGGAACAAAGACCAGCCGGTCGAGGTGCAGCGCTTCGCATGCATCCGCGGCCAGAAGCAGGTGGCCGACATGCGGAGGATCGAACGTCCCGCCGAAGACCCCAATTCGCACTTGGCTACGTCGCGGGTGTCGAGGGCGCGCGACCGCAGGCTTCCAGGACCTCGCGGTCGTTCGGGTAAGCCTTGCGCATCGCGTCGCAAAGGTCGCGTGCGTCCTCCGCGTATTTGATCGCGCGGTACGCCTCGAGCAGCCGCAGGTACGCGTCCCTGGTTTTTTTGGCGTTCGGATGCTGGCGGATCACGTCCTTGAAGTAGAGGATCGCCGAGTCGTACGCCTTCCGCTTCAGATAGAGATACCCGGTGTTGTAATCCTTCTCCGCGAGCCATTCATCCAGCCGGGCGAGCTCGTCGTGCGCGCGCTTGGCGTAGGGAGAATCGGGGTAGCTGGCCAGCAACGATTCATAAGCCGCCATCGCCGACCTTCCGTAGGTCGCGTCGAGCTGCGGGTGCCGCCATTGGCGCTCGTAGGCACGCCCAGAGAGGTAGAGGGCGTCGTCGACGAGCGTATCCTGCGGGAATGCATCGATCAGCCGGTTGTACGTTCCCGCGGCAAGCAGATTCTCCCCGATCCTGCCTTGGGACTGCGCGAGATAGTAGAAGGCGAGCGGCAGCCTCGGATCGCGCGCCGGAAGATCGAGCGTCAGCTTCTCGAAGGCCTTGGCCGCGTTGTCGAAGCGACCCGCCTTGTACTCCGCCATCGCCACCTGATAGAGCTTGTCGGCGGACGGATAGATCTTCGGATCGAATGGGGGCTTGCAAGCCAGCGGTGCCGCGAGCAGCAGAGCCAGCAGTATTGGTCTGAATCTGAACATCCGAATGATTTTACCCTCTGCGGTCGAGCATGTTCACGCGGATGGGCGTCCGATCGAATGGTACCGCACGCCCAGCTCCCGCATCTTCTCAACGTCGTAAAGATTTCTGCCATCGACGATGACCGGCTGCTTGAGAGAGCGCTTCACCCGCTCGAAGTCCGGGTGGCGGTACTCGTTCCAGTCAGTGACCACTACCAGCGCGTCCGCACCGGTGAGCGCCTCATAGTTAGTCTCAGCATAATCTATTCGGTTGCCGAGCAAACCCCGCGCGCGGTCGACGGCCGCGGGGTCGTGAGCGCAGATCGAGACGCCCTCGTCGAGAAGCGCATCGATCAGGGTGAGAGACGGCGCTTCGCGCATGTCGTCGGTGCCCGCCTTGAACGACAGCCCCCAAACCGCGATGCGGCGGCCCTTGAGGTCAGCGCCGAGCGCGCACTTGATCTTCTTGACCAGTAGCAGCTTCTGTCGCTCGTTCGCCGACTCGACCGCGGCCAGCACATCGAGAGCGACGCCGCACTCCGCGCCCATCCTCACGAGAGCCTTGATGTCCTTCGGAAAGCACGAGCCGCCGTAACCCGGTCCGGGAAAAAGAAAGGACTGGCCGATCCGAGAATCGCTTCCGACTCCCCTCCTCACGAAATCGACATTAGCCCCCAGCTTCTCGCAGAGGTTGGCCATCTCGTTCATGAACGAGATTCGCGTCGCCAGCATCCCGTTCGCGGCGTACTTAGTCATTTCCGCCGAGGCGATGTCCATGACCAGAATCGGCTTGCCCGTGCGCACGAACGGCGCGTAGACATCGCTCATCACCTTGCGCGCGTGCGTGCTCTCGACGCCGAGCACGACTCTGTCCGGCCGCATGAAATCCTGGACCGCGTCACCTTCCTTGAGGAACTCCGGATTGCTGCAAAGGTGGAAAGGGAACTTCGCTTCCTTGGAGACGGCCGCGGCAATCTTGCTGGCGCTCCCCACCGGAACCGTGGATTTCGTCACCACTACCATCTCGCGGGTCATGTGGCGGCCGACGAGCTCCGCAACTGTGAGCACGTGCTTCAGATCAGCGGAGCCGTCCTCACCCGGAGGCGTGCCGACGGCAATGAAGACTACCTCCGCCGACGCGATCGCTTCGGGAAGCTGACTCGTAAACAAGAGCCGGCCCTCCTTCTGGTTTCGTTCCACGATCGATTCGAGGCCTGGCTCGTAGATGGGCATGTCGTTCTGCTTGAGCCGCCCGATCTTCTTCTCGTCTATGTCGGCGCAGCAGACGTTGTTGCCGGTTTCCGAGAGGCATGCGCCTACAACGAGTCCGACGTAGCCGGTACCAACTACGGTAATGTTCACAAGCTCGTTTGGTTATGCTGTTGCGTAGGATGGAGCTGACGCGAGCGATACGATCCTGCCCTTTCCTTTCGTGAGCTTGGCCGTCGCGTTCCTGGTGTCCACTACGACTGCGGCAAGAGCCACCACGCGCTGGTAATCCACCGAAGAGTGATCGGTGACGATGACTACCGCATCGGCGGCGGTGATCTCGCTGTCGGTCAGCGCGACACTCGTGTGCTCGTGCCCGTCTTCCCGGAATTTCGGCACGTAGGGGTCGTGATAGAACACCATGGCGCCCTGGCTCTCGAGCAGACGAATGACATCGAGCGCCGGACTCTCCCGCATGTCGTCTATGTCCTTCTTGTATGCCACGCCAAGAACCAGGATGCGGCTGCCGTTCACGGATTTCCTCTCATCGTTCAGGGCCTGCGCGACCTTTCTCACCACCACTGCCGGCATCTCGCTGTTGATCTCGCTCGCGAGATCGATGAAGCGCGTCTTGTAGTTGAGGGTTCTCATCTTCCAGGCGAGATAGTGCGGATCGAGCGGAATGCAGTGACCGCCGATTCCAGGGCCCGGCGTGAACTTCATGAAGCCGAAGGGCTTGGTGGCCGCTGCTTCGATCACTTCCCAGATGTTGACACCGAGCTTGTCGCAGACGATCGCCATCTCGTTGACGAGACCGATGTTCACCGAGCGGAAGGTGTTCTCGAGGAGCTTCACGAGCTCGGCCGTCTCGGTTGCGGAGACCGGAACGATCGTGTCCAGGCAGGTCGCGTAGAGCGCCGTTGCGACTTCGGTGCAGGCGGGCGTAATTCCGCCGACGATCTTCGGAGTGTTTTTCGTGTTCCAGGTGGGGTTGCCGGGATCGACGCGCTCCGGACTGAAAGCTAGAAAGACGTCTTCGCCGACAGTCAGTCCGGCGGCTTCCAGCTTGGGCAGCATCAGCTCGCGCGTGGTTCCCGGATACGTCGTGCTCTCGAGGACCACCACGATTCCAGGACGGCAATTGCGTCCGATTGCATCGGCCGCGGCGAGAATGTAGCCCATGTCGGGGTCGCGGGTCTTCGCCAGAGGAGTCGGGACGGCGATCGAGACGGCATCCATCTCCTGCATTCTCGACTCGTCGCTCGTCGCTTCGAACTTTCCTGCCTTGACCAGCTTGGCAAGCTCCGCGCTGGGCACGTCCTGAATGTGGGACTTCCCCGCCATCAGGTTGCTGACGACTCGCTCACTGACATCGTAGCCGATCACCTTGAATTCCGCTTTGGCGAACTCCAGCGCCAGCGGCAACCCGACATAACCGAGTCCCACGATGCCAATGCACGCGGTCCTGTTCTCAATCTTGTCGAGGAGTTGATCCTTGAGTTGCACCTTGGGCTCTCTTATTTAGGTGGAATGATCTTCAGCGGCCGTAGAAGCCACGCACCGCTTCGATGACCTCGTCGAGCTGCGATTGGTCGAGCTCGGGGTAGACCGGCAGCGAGATGACTTCCCTCGTCGCGCGCTCGCTTTCCGGAAAGGCGCCCCTCTTGTAACCGAGGTATTCAAAACACGGCTGGAGATGGAGTGCCAGCGGATAATAGATCGCCGATCCGATGCTCTTGTTCTTCAGATGCTCCTGCAGGTCGTCGCGCCGGGCTACCCGCAGCGTGTACTGGTTATAGATCGACTCGTTGGCGTGATCGATGGTCGGAGTGCGCACATCGTCGAGATCAGCGAAGGCGGAATCGTAGTATGCCGCGTTCTTTCGGCGAGCGGCGCTCCAGGTCGCGAGGCTGGCCAGCTTCGCCGAAAGAACCGCCGCCTGGAGCGAATCCAGTCTGCTGTTGTAGCCGACCTCCTCGTGATAGTAGGTCTTCATTCCGCCGTGAACGCGAAGACGGCGAAGACGCGTCGCGAGGTCGTCGCGCTGCGTGACCACCATTCCACCATCGCCGTAACCACCGAGGTTCTTCGACGGGAAAAAGCTGAAGGTCCCGATCGTCGCCGCTTCGCCGGCCATCACCCACTTTTCGTCCACCTTTCGACGTGCTCCGATCGACTGCGCCGCGTCTTCGATGACGGCCAGATCGCCAGCGGCGTCGATGATCGACTCCATCGGAGCCATCTGCCCGAAGAGATCCACTGCGATGACGGCTCGCGTCGACGGCTTGAGGCTTCCAGCGATCGTCTCGCCGGAAAGATTGAAGGTGTCCGGATCAATGTCCGCGAAGACCGGTCGCGCGCCAACGTTGTGAACAGCGCCGGCGGTGGCAAAGAAGGTGAAAGGCGTCGTAAGAACTTCGTCGCCACGACCAATATCCAGCGCCCGCAGCGACAGCAGGATCGCGTCGGTTCCATTCGCGCACCCTATTGCGTGCGTCGTGTGCGAGAGCTGCGCGACCTCGCGCTCCAGGTGCTCGACCGGCTCGCCGAGGATGAACGCCTGGTTCTCGACGACCTTCATCATCGCGTTCACCACCGAATCGCGGATCGTCGCGTGCTGCGCTTTCAGATCAAGAAGTGGAACGGCCATTTATCTGCAGTGTGGAATTGGATCGGACGAAGCTGTTAAAGATACACGACTCGGGGTCAGACTTGCGCGCGGAGAGGCAACGGGACCTCACGCCCGGTCTTGGCTGATTCGTAGATACCGAGAATCAGCTCGAGCGACTTTCGCCCCGCCCGTCCGTCCGTATCGGGCTTGGCTTCGCCTCTGAGGACGGACAGCACGTTTCTGTAATAGCCCTGATGTCCGAGGCCGTAGACGTTCGGGGGATTGGTGTTGGCGGCCTCTATCAGCTTGTCGTCGTCGTCGTGGTCGGCGAACTCCCAGTGCTCGATCTTGTTGACCGCCGTACCGCCGATTTTCGCCGAGCCTTTTTCGCCCAGGACCGTGAGTGATCCCTCGAGATTCCGAGGGTAAGCAAGCATCGTCACCTCGATCGTGCCGAGCGCCCCTGAGCGGAATTTCAGAATGGCGATGCCGGAATCTTCGGTTTCGATGCGCCGCGCAAGCGTCGCGGTCTTGGCCATCACGCTCTCTACCGGCCCCATCACCCACTGGATCAGATCGACGTAATGGGACGCCTGATTCATGAACGCGCCGCCGTCGAACTCCCAGGTCCCGCGCCACGGGGCCTGATCGTAGTACTCCTGTGGCCGCGCCCAGTGCACCGTGCAGCTCGCCATGTATATCCGGCCAAAGCGGTTGCGGTCGACGGCGCGCTTGAGCAGCTGGACGGGCGGGTTGAGCCTATTCTGCTTGACTACGAAAAGCTGAACGCCAGCCTTGTCACACGCTTGCACCAGGGCGTCAGCGCCCGTCAGCGAGATGGCCATCGGCTTTTCCATCACGACGTGCTTTCCAGCCTGCGCCGCAGCAATTCCATGTTCCGGATGCAGCCCGGATGGAGTCGCAATCGTCACCACATCGGCCTCGCTCTCGGCGAGCATTCGCGCGTAGGACGTGAAGTGCGGAACTTTCCACTCCGTGCCCGCCCGTGCCGCCCGCTCGGGATCCACGTCGCACACCGCCACGAGTTCCAGCCCATCGATCTGGTCGATGGCTTCGAAGTGGTTCTTGCTGATGCGGCCACATCCCACCAGCGCGATGCGAAAAGTCTTGTCAGAGCCCACCTAGGAAATTCTCCTCAACTCGTCACCATCCAGCCGATATCTGGTTCCACATACCTTGCAATCGCCTGGATCTTTGTCCGGAAGCCGTTCGCCGCACTGGCACATCCAGCCCACCCTTCGCGCCGGAACGCCGACCATGAGGGCGTATGCCGGAACGCTCCGAGTGATGACGCTGCCCGCACCGACGAAGGCGTACTCTCCAAGAGTCACTCCGCACAGGATCGTCGCGTTTGCGCCAATCGTCGCCCCGCGCTCCACCAGAGTTCTCTTGTATTCGTTCTTGCGCGAGATGTGGCTGCGAGGATTGACGACATTGGTGAAAACCATCGACGGCCCGCAGAAGACGTCGTCGGACAGCTCGACCCCTTCATAGACGGAAACGTTGTTCTGAATCTTCACGTTGTTTCCGATCTTCACGCCGTTCATCACCACGACGTTCTGGCCGAGCGAGCAGCGCTCTCCGATGACGGCGCCGCCGAGGACGTGACAGAAATGCCAGACCTTGGTATCGGCGCCGATCTGGGCGCCTTCGTCAACGTACGCGGACTCGTGGATGAACGGCTTCGCCATTTAAACGCCCGCCTCCTTCGGAATTCGCGCGTGCCACTCCTGGAGCGAGAGGACCGACGGCGCTCTCGAGCGAAGGGAGAGAATCGCGTCGCACGCGGCGTTTGCCGCAGAGAGCGTCGTCGTGTAGGCAACCCGATTCGCGATGGCGGCCTGACGCATGGTGTAGTCGTCCCGCTGCGACTCCTTTCCCAGGGGCGTATTGATCAGAAGCTGAACGTCGCCGTTCAGCATCATGTCGAGACCGTTCGGGCGGCCCTCGTGGATCTTGAGCACGGTCTCGACCGTGATGCCGCGCCCGCGCAGATGCTTGGCCGTCCCGCCCGTGGCGAACAGCTTGAATCCCATTTCCTGGAACCGTCTCGCGATCGGTGTAACCGACCGCTTGTCGGAGTCATTGACCGTGATGAAGATCGCGCCTTCGGTGGGAAGCACGTTGTCCGCCGCGAGCTGCGCCTTTCCGAACGCGCTCCCGAACGAGTCGGAGATTCCCATCACCTCTCCGGTAGACCGCATCTCGGGCCCGAGAATCGGGTCGAACTCCCGGAACTTGTTGAACGGGAAAACGGCCTCCTTCACCGAGATATAGGCCGGTGCCACTTCCTCGACGAAACCGATCTCGTCGAGCGTCTCGCCGACCATCACCCGCGCGGCGATGGCGGCGAGCTGGACGCCGATGGCCTTGGAGACGAAAGGGACCGTGCGGCTGCCACGCGGATTTACTTCCAACACATAGACCTGGCCGTCCTTGATCGCGTACTGAACGTTGATCAGTCCGACGACGTGGAGCGCCTTGGCGAGAGCTACGGTGTGCTCGCGCATTTCCTCGATGTGCTCTTCGTCGATGAGATAGGGCGGAAGGACGCACGCAGAATCACCCGAGTGGATCCCCGCGTCCTCGATGTGCTGCATGACTCCGCCGATCACGACGCGCTCGCCGTCGGAGATCGCGTCCACATCCGCCTCGAAGGCATCCTCGAGGAAGCGATCGATGAGGACCGGCTTGTCCTCGGACACACGCGCCGCTCTCTCGAAGTACTGGGTCAGTGACCTCTCATCGTAAACAATCTCCATCGCCCGGCCACCCAATACATACGACGGACGCACCAGCACCGGGTAGCCGATCCGCTCGGCCGCGGCTGTGGCCTCTTCGATGCTCGTGGCAGTTCCGTTCTCCGGCTGCCTGATTGCGAGGCTGCGCGCGATTGCGTCGAAGCGCCGCCGGTCCTCGGCGATGTCGATCGCATCGGGCTGAGTGCCCAGTATTCGGACGCCCGCGCTGGAAAGTCCGTGCGTGAGCTTCAACGGAGTTTGCCCGCCCAGCTGGACGATTACGCCGAGAGGCTGCTCGCGCTCCACGATGTCGAGGACGTGCTCGAGGGTGAGCGGCTCGAAGTAGAGCTTGTCGGAGATGTCGAAATCGGTTGAGACGGTCTCCGGATTCGAGTTGATCATGATCGTCTCGTAACCCTGCTCGCGCAGAGCAAGCGCGGCGCGCACGCAGCAGTAGTCGAACTCCACGCCCTGACCGATCCGATTCGGCCCACTTCCCAGAATCACGACCGACTGCTTGCCACTCCTCGGCGCTTCGCTCTCTTCGTCGTAGCTGCTATACAGATACGGCGTCGCGGATGGAAATTCACCGGCGCAGGTGTCCACCATCTTGTAAGCCGGCACGATTCCGAATTCGATTCGACTCGCGCGAGCGGCGGCCTCGGACTCCCCGCGCAGATCCCCGAGCTGTCGATCTGAAAACCCCATCCGCTTCATGCGCCACAGCACATCCTTGCTCACCGCCGGAAGAAGAGCAAATGCGCGCTCGGCCTCCAGTAGCTCCACCATTTGCGACAGGAACCACCGATCTATACCCGTAAGTTCATGGATCTCGTCGATGTCGAGTCCGGCCTCGAGGGCGCGCTTCACCTGGAAGATGCGCTCCGGAGTAGGTTGTCTCAGCGCGCCACGCAGAGTCTCGACCGAGTCATCCTCCAACCGATCATCGACCAGTGTGGAAGCGACCGTCCAGCCCGGGCGGCCGATCTCGAGCGCACGCAACGCCTTCTGGAATGCCTCCTTGAAGGTGCGGCCAATGGCCATCGACTCGCCCACCGATTTCATCTGGGTCGTAAGCTGGGGATTCGCGGCGCGGAACTTCTCGAAGGCGAAGCGCGGACACTTCACCACGACGTAATCGAGAACCGGCTCGAACGAGGCCGGCGTCGTCCCGGTGATGTCGTTCGGGATCTCATCGAGGCGGTAGCCGACAGCGAGCTTCGCTCCGATCCGCGCGATCGGGAATCCCGTGGCCTTCGACGCAAGCGCAGATGAGCGCGAGACGCGCGGATTCATCTCGATAACGAGCATCTCGCCATCTTTCGGATTGATCGCGAACTGGATGTTGCACCCGCCCGCCTCGACTCCGATCTCCCGAATCACGTCCACGGCGGCGTCGCGCATTACCTGGTACTCGCGATCCGTGAGCGTCATCGCGGGCGCCACCGTGATCGAGTCTCCGGTGTGTACGCCCATCGGGTCGATGTTCTCGATCGAGCAGACGATCACGACGTTGTCAGCGCCATCGCGCATGACCTCGAGCTCGAACTCCTTCCAGCCGATTACGCTCCGCTCGACCAGGACCTGGCTCACCGGCGACAGGTCGAGTCCGCGACGCACGATGTCCTCGAATTCCTGCCGATTGTACGCGATGCCGCCGCCCGTGCCGCCGAGCGTGAACGCGGGGCGGATGATTGCCGGGAAGCCGGTAGTGCCGATCAGGTCCAGCGCCTCATCGAGCGTAGTGGCAATTCCACCCTCCGGCACCGCGAGGCCGATCCGCTCCATCGCCTCACCGAAAAGCTTCCTGTCTTCGGCCATCGCGATCGCGCGCGCGTCCGCGCCGATCAGCTCGACGCCGTATTTCTCCAGGACGCCCGTCTCAGCCAGCTTCATGGCGACGTTGAGAGCCGTCTGCCCACCCATCGTGGGCAGCAGCGCGTCGGGCCGCTCCTTGGCGATCACCAGCTCGACGTACTCGGGCGTCACCGGCTCGATGTAGGTGCGATCCGCGAACTCAGGATCCGTCATGATTGTCGCCGGATTGGAGTTGACGAGGATGACCTCGAAACCTTCCTCCCGGAGCGCCTTCGCCGCCTGAGTGCCGGAATAGTCGAACTCGGCTCCCTGCCCGATCACGATCGGGCCGGAGCCGATGAGGAGAATGCGGTGAATATCCGTTCGTTTGGGCATCTACTCGAAGGAAAATACTGCCGTGACTGCAACGGGATAACTGCAACTGGGTAACTGCAACAGAACAAGATGTCAGGGGCCAGAAGTACAGCCATGTGGTATCAGGTTCACTGCGTCGGGACGTTACCGGCGCAGGTCAAGTTACAGGCAACTGCCTTTGCCATCACGCCACCGGCTGACGTCCCGACGTTTCCACCTGCCTCCTGATCGCCGCACTTCTGGCCCCTGACACCTTGTTCAGTTGCAGTTGAAAAAAAGGGGAGCCCAAAGGGCTCCCCTTTCCGTCATTCGCATAACCACCTTACGCAGCGGACACCCCTCTCGGCGCGCGCTGGATCTTCCCAGCATGCAGACAACGGGTGCACACCTTCACCTTCGTGATCTTGCCGTCGATGACGATACGCGCGACCTGCAGATTCGGCTTCCATGTCCGGCGCGTCCTGTTGTTCGCGTGCGAGACGTTGTTGCCGTAGGCGACGCCCTTGTCGCAGACGTAGCAGCGGTTTCTCTTGATCTGTGCCATATCGTTAACCTTCGGTCCCGATAAGCTCGATGCGCGCCATCTCGGCGCCGTCGCCCTTACGGTGTCCGGTCTTGAGGATGCGGGTGTAGCCGCCCTTGCGCGTCGCGAAGCGAGGTCCGACCTCCTGGAACAGCTTGTCCGCTGTCGCGCGATGGGCAACATGACGACCGGCGAGACGCCGGTTGTGCAGCGTTCCGGTCTTGGCCTTTGTGATCAGACGCTCGACGAAAGGACGGAGCTCCTTCGCCTTCGCCTCGGTCGTCTCGATGGCGCCACGTTCGATCAGCGCCTTCGCCAGGCTTCGCATGAGCGCCAGCTTCTGCTCGCTGGTGCGGCGAAGCTGTCTGCCTTGTTTGCGGTGACGCATTCCTACGCTTCCTCTTCGTCGTCGGCGCCAACGGTGGCTACGTTACGGTTGGCCGGCGTGCCCTGATCAGTGATGCGCACGCCGTCGGGTGTCTCCTCATACTTCATTCCGAAGTTGAGGTTCTCGCGCTCGAGCAGGTCGGCGATCTCGTTCAGCGACTTCTTGCCGAAATTCTTTACCTGAAGGATCTGGCTCTCGCTCTGGCGGACCAGATCACCCAAGGTGCGAATGTTGGAGTTTTTGAGCGAGTTCACGGAGCGAACCGAAAGCTCGAAGTCTTCGATCGGAGTGCGCAGCAACTCGGCCAGGCGGTGGGCGTCGCCGCCCGGAATGTCGGTGCCCGGAACGAGGGGAGCCGATGCATGGGAGCCGAAGCCCGCAAAATACTGGAAGTGCGTCTGCGCCAGCGCGGCGGCGTAGCTCACGGCCTCCTCCGGCGTGATGGTGCCGTTCGTCTCCACGGTCAGGGTGAGCCGATCGTAGTCCGTCCGCTGTCCAACGCGCGTCTCGGCGACGGCGAAGTTGGCGCGGCGAACCGGGTTGTAGATCGAGTCGATGCGGACCACATCGACCGGCAGAGTCTTGTCGATGACGTGCTGGTCGGCTTCGACGTAGCCGCGGCCACGGCCCACATACAGCTCGACGTTGATCTCGCGATCGCCCTGCAGGGTGAAGAGGTGCTGGGTGCGATCGACGATCGTGACGCCGCCCTGTCCTTCGATGTCGGCCGCCGTCACGGGGCCGGCTGAATTCTTCGCGATGCGGAGAACGGTGTTCTCGACTCCCTCGTCGAGAGAAAGCGTGAGCGTCTTTAGGTTGCCGATGATCTGATGGACATCCTCGACGACGCCAGGGATGGTCTGGTGCTCGTGGAGGACGCCATCGATCCGGAAGCCCCACACGGCGGAGCCGCGGAGCGAAGAAAGAAGGAGACGCCGCATGGCGTTCCCCAGCGTGTGTCCGAAGCCGCGCTCGAGCGGCTGGAGACGGAATTCTGCGACATTGGGATTGTCTTCGCGCTTCGTCGCTTCGACTAGCTGCGGACGGACAAGTCCCCTCAGATCAATTGCGGTTGCCATGTTTTTTTGATTCCTTGAACGTGCCACCCCGCCCCTAACGCGCGGTGAGCCCGTAACGAGAGTTAGGGTCTCGTCCTACTCGTATGATTGCAAAACAAACTTCGAACTGCGGTTGACTCTTCGGCTCGCTGAGCGAACCGGTTGAGCGTCCTTACTTCGGCTCGCTGCGCAAACTGATTCAGCGTCCTTACTTCGAGTAGAGCTCGACCACCAGCTGTTCCTGTGCGGCGATCGGGATGTTGGGTCGGGTCGGTCGCTCCAGCATCTTCCCGCTGAACGTGTCGCGATCCACCGCGATCCACGATAGCGGTGCCCCACGTGAGGACTGGTCCATCGCCGCCATCACGCTTGCCTGCTCGCGCGACTTCATTCGGACGCGGATCTCCTGGCCCGGCTGGACGAGGTAGCTCGGGATGTCGAGCGACTTCTGATTCACCTCGACGTGCCGGTGACGAACGAGCTGGCGCGCGGCCTTGCGGCTGCCGGCGAAGCCCATGCGATACACGACGTTGTCGAGACGCGACTCCAGCGCCGCGAGGAGATTGTGTCCGGTGATTCCTGGGAGCGGTGCAACGCGCTCGAAGGTGTTACGGAACTGTCTCTCGCTCACGCCGTAAATGCGCTTGATCTTCTGCTTCTCACGGAGCTGCTTCGAGTACTCCGACACCTTGCGACGACGGGCAGTGGATGCACCGTGCTGTCCCGGCGGCGTCGGACGGCGCTCGACTGGGCACTTCTCGGTGAAGCACTTGGTAGCCTTGAGGAAAAGCTTCGTCCCCTCGCGGCGGCACTGGCGGCAGCTCGCGTCTGTATAACGCATCGGCTAGACTCTCCGGCGCTTGGGAGGACGGCAGCCGTTGTGCGGAATCGGCGTGACGTCCTTGATCGACTTGACCTGGAGCCCCGCAGCGACGAGCGCCTGAATCGCGGACTCGCGTCCCGATCCTGGTCCCTGAACTCTCACGTGCACGCGGCGGACGCCGAGCGTGACTGCTTCGCGTCCGGCCTGCTCACCAGCGACGGTCGCGGCGAACGGGGTCGACTTCTTGGATCCCTTGAAGCCGGCCTTGCCCGACGAGCCCCAGGAAATCGTGTTCCCGTGAGTGTCGGTGATCGTGATTGTCGTGTTGTTGAACGTCGCGCTGACGTGGGCGATACCTTCGGCCTCGATCACTCGCTTTGCTTTCTTTCCAATAGCCATAATTACTTCGTTACCTTCTTCTTGCCGGCGATTGCGCGGCGTGGGCCCTTCTTGGTGCGGGCGTTGGTGTGCGTGCGCTGTCCACGAACCGGAAGTCCGCGGCGGTGACGGATGCCGCGGTACGAGCCAATGTCCATGAGGCGCTTGATGTTCATCGCGACTTCAGTGCGCAGGGCGCCCTCGACGCGAAAATCCTTTTCGATCGCCTGACGAAGCCGGTTGGTGTCGGCATCGTTCAGGTCGCGAACGCGCTGCTCGGAGTTGACGCCCGTCGACTGGAGAATCCGGCGCGCGGTCGCACGGCCAATGCCGAAGATGTAGGTCAGGCCGATCTCGAGCTTCTTTTCACGCGGGAGATCTACGCCAGCAATACGCGCCATGATTAACCCTGCTTCTGCTTGTGCTTTGGATTCCGCTTGCAGATGATGCGAGTCACGCCCTGCCGTTTGATGACCTTGCAGTGCTCACATATCGGCTTCACGCTGCTGCGAACTTTCACGTCCTGCTCCCCACTTGATGGGCAAAGAAGGGCCGAAGCCCTCCAAAATTTTCCGAGGTTAGCCTTTGAAAATACATAAGCCGGGCCCTCAAGGCAAGGCTTCGGGACGGGCCAAAGTGTGATGGGAGAGGGGGTTAGGCCGAGAGGCGGAAACGGCAACATAGAACTGCCAGGCTGCCAGCTTTCAGCGACAAGCTATCAGCTGCCAGCCTCACTACGTCGGGACGTCACCGGCGCGGATCTGAGCATACGCAAGCGCAGTTTTGTCGCCGCCTGAGCGCCGTCAGGGATGCATGCAGCGGGCGGCTGAAAGCTGATCGCTGATAGCTGGCAGCCTTGCCGTTCTCAGTTGCAGTTATCTGCGCGCAGAGTGCTCGCCGATCTAAATAGACCTCATGACCGCCATCAATTCCGACCTGGGCTCTTTTGCCTCGGTGATCATCCTCCCAAGCACGATGTAGCTGGCTCCCGAGTGAGCCGCTTCAGCCGCGGTCACCGCCCGTTTCTGGTCGTCGACCTTCCCGCCCGCCACTCGGATTCCCGGGACCAGAAGCTTCAGCTTCTCCCCGTACTTGGCCGCGATTTTACTCGCCTCGAGACCGCTGCAAACCACCCCGTGAGCCCCCTCCGCGGCACAATCACCCGCCAGCCGCAGGACTTCGCCGTAAACCTCGAGGGTCTTCCTCCCCCACGCGCTCCCCAGCGTGGCCGCATCGAGCGAGGTGAGAATCGTCACTCCGAGGATTCCGCACCGACTCCCTGCTCCCTCCACGGCCGCGGCGATCATTTCCCGGCCGCCCGACGCGTGCACGGATAGTAGCTTCACGCCGATGCCCGCCGCGCTGCGCGCCGCGCCACGCACTGTATTCGGGATGTCGTGCAGCTTGAGGTCGAGGAAGACGTCCTTGCCGAGGGCGCGCAGAGTCTGCACGACCTGCGGTCCGGCGGCGGTAAAGAGCTCGCCACCCACTTTGTAGAATTTGCAGACGTCACCGATCCGATCCACCATTCTCAGCGCGAGATCGGCGCTCGGGAAGTCGAGCGCGACAATTGGCGTCGGACGCGTGAAATGGGCCGGCGAGCTCCTCGACTCCATCTTGGTCCGGGTCCCCGCCGGCCGCGAGTCTGGACTCATCTCAGCTCTCCCAGGTGAGAGATGCGCGGAGCTCGCTCAGGGAGCGCACTCCATTCTTCCGGCACCACTTCTCCAGATCATCGACCAGCTTCTCGGGAAGCCTCGGCTGCTGCATCGCCGCGGTGCCGACCGCCACCAGAGACGCGCCCGCGATCATATACTGCACGATGTCGGTCGCGCTCGAAATCCCGCCGACTCCTATGATCGGTAGTCGGACGGCCTTCGAGACCTTGTGGGTCGCCAACACCCCGACCGGCAACAGCCCAGGTCCGCTCACGCCACCAGTGCCGAATCCCAGCGCGGGTTTCCGAGTCTCGACGTCGATGACGAGACCGGGCAGAGTGTTCACGACCGAGATTCCGTCGGCGCCCGCGTCGGCTGCGGTTTGCGCGCCCTTGGCAATGTCCTGAAGTGTTGGTGAAAGCTTGACGAAGATGGGTTTTGCAGTCACCGCTCGCGCCCTCGTCACGACGTCCGTCAGCGACGCGGCGTCGGCGCCGAATTCCATCCCGCCCGCCCTCACGTTGGGACAGCTCACGTTCAGCTCATAGCCGGACACCGCCGGCGAATCATCGAGCATCGACACCACGGTCGCAAATTCCTCGGCCCGATTGCCGACGACGTTCACCAGCACTCTCGCGCTGCGAATGTTCTGCGCCAACCAGGGTAGATGTTCCGCGCGTACTTCGTCGACGCCCGGATTGGCCAGACCGACCGCGTTGATCATCCCACCCTCGAACTCCGCCACCCGTGGCGCGCGCGCACCGTGACGCCGCTCTACGCTCACCGCCTTGGTGATGAGTCCTCCGAGCGTGTCGAGCCTGATGACGCTCGAGAGCTCGCGACCATAACCCGCCGTTCCGGCAGCGAGCAACACTGGATTTTGGAAGTCGATTCCCGCGACGGTGACTGCGAGCGCGGATGGGGTCACCGCTACCGGGTGCCTCCGACGCGGGACTGATAGTGTGCCAGATACGCGATCACCGACTCGGCAATGTTCCTCGCCAGCGTGCGCTGATTGTCCTCGTCGCTGAGAAACGCCGCCTCGGATTGGTTGCTGCCGAAGCCGAGCTCCACCAGCGCCGCCGGCATGTAGGAACCGCGAAGAACCGCGAAATTCGCCTGCTGGACTCCGCGATTGGGGCCCGGATGAACCTCTATGAGCCCCTGCTGAATCGTCTGCGCGAGATCGCTGGACTCCCGCAGGTGCTCGTTCTGCGCCATGTCGGTGATGATGAAGCTGAGGGGGTCGCCCTTCGAAGCATTCGCTCCTGTTTCAAACTTCACGGATTCGTTTTCCATGTCCTGGACGCGCCGCTCGTCTTCGGTCTTCGCCTCGGCCAGAAAATAGGTCTCGAACCCCCGCTCGCGCGCTCCAGCGGCGGTGCCCGTGCCCGGCGCGTTGACGTGGATCGAGATGAACACGTCGCCGTGATTGCTGTTCGCGATGCGTCCGCGGTCGGCCAGCGCGATCAGCGTATCGGTCGTTCGGGTCATCAGGACATCCACCCCGCGCGCGCGCAGCACTGTCGCGAGCTTCTTCGCAACCGAGAGAGTGATATCCTTCTCGACGAACCATGCCGGCGTTCCGATAGGACCCCTCATTCCGTTGTCGGGACCACCGTGGCCCGCATCGATGACGACCATCCGGCGTACCGGCGGCTTGGGCACCACCGGAGGAGGCGTCGATGCGGTGGAGCGAGGCGTGGTGCTCGCGGTTCGTGGAGGACTCGCCCGCTCTGCCACCACCCTGGTAGATGTTCGCAATTCGGCCTGGGCGACGTCGTAGTAGTAGCCACCGCCGTAGCGCGGAATGATCTCGCTCACGAACTGGAAAGGCAGGTAGAGCCGACCGCCGCGCACTTGTGGAGCACGGGTAAGTGGGATCGTCAGGCTATCGCGCTTGGCGAACGGGATTCCATCAATCAGGTCGAGGCGCGCGCGCGGGAGCGCCAGGGTGTAATGCAGGTTGGTGCCGGTGATCAGCATGCCGCGCATCGCCTTCATCAGAGCGTCCGCGCGCACGCTCGCTTCACCGCCGTTGATCGTGACCGGCACCGACGTCACGCCCGTGCCATCGCGGACGAGTATGAAGGTTGGGACGGCTGCCGAACCGGGGGCGGCGGCGATCTGAAGCGCCAGAAGCCAAGCAATCATCGGGTGCGAACCGCCCGCTGCATGTCGCGCTCGTCGTCGCGCCGCTTTTCATCGGCGCGTTTGTCGTAGAGCTTTTTCCCCTTCCCCAATGCGAGAGCGACCTTGGCCTTCCCGCGCTTGAAGTACAGCTCGAGCGGAATCAGGGTCAGTCCCTGACGCTCGACCGCGCCGATCATCTTCCGGATCTCCTTGCGATGCAGGAGGAGCTTCCGGGTTCTGGTGGGCTCGTGATTGAAGTAGCTCGCCTTTTCGTACGGCGAAATGTGCAGGTTGAGCAGAAAGACCTCACCGTCTTTAACGATCGCGTAGGAATCAGAGATGTTGGCATTGCCGTCCCGAAGCGATTTGACCTCGCTCCCGGTCAGAACGACCCCCGCTTCCCAG
>JALYKM010000252.1 GCA_030774785.1 Gemmatimonadota bacterium | reverse complement strand
TCTGTGCGGCGTGGATTCGATTAAGGTCGTAAACATTGTGACCTCCGGTCCAACTCGCTACTGCAAGGGAGATGCTAGAATCGGTGTCAACGCGCATTCTGGCTCACCACCTCTGCTTCCCCGGTGGCAGCGCCCCCATTCTCCTGCGACCTGCCGGGGTTGCCACCGGGTCGTTTAAAGAAAGGGGTCCTCCCCATCATCTGTTTGATCAAGTCGGGCGCCGAAGACAGCAGGTAGCTTGCTCTTGTGCGCGAATTCGAGGGCAAAAGTCAAAGACGAAGAGATAAGTTGTGATGGGAGCAGCCTAACGCCCTAGTTCAGCTGCAAGCACACCTAATAATTGCGCGCGAAGCGCGCCTCCCAGAAGTGCTTGGCAGCTGCAACGTACGTTAGGCGGCGCCCTTCGGGGACTCTTTCCAAACGAGCGAGGGACGCCGATTACTGACTGCACAGTCGCGTAGATAGAGATTGATCAGACTCTGGTAGGGAAGCTGTGCCTCTTCTGCCAGGTGCCGAAAATACTGGACCGTAGGTTCATCCAGCCGGATTGTAATCGACTTTTTAAGTCGCTTAGCGTACGGATTTTTTCGCGCCTTTGAAAAATCGTATTCTTTTCTCATCGGTTCCTCCGTTTGTCGTATACCGAACGCTCAGTGGGAGTGGCCTTGCGAGCGGAAATGATCCTGATGCTGTCGTCTCGGTCTTCGTACGAATGAACGACCAGGAGAACTCGAAGACTTGCTGACAATCCCAAAAGGACAAAACGATCCTCGGTCTCGGAGTGGTCCGGATCATCGAGAAGTAGGGCTTCATCGTCGTAAAACACGGTCTGAGCTTCGCTGAATGAAACGCGATGCTTCCGCTTGTTGGTCGCGGCCTTGGCTGGACTCCAAGTGAACTCGAGCTCGGCCATACACATAAAGTATGTACATTGTACATACTGTCAAGGGTAGCGAAGCTCGTGAAGTCCGCCTAACTGACACCCACCAGTGCACCAAACAGAAGAATTCAGACTAAAGCGCCGTACCGGGAGTACAGGTCGGCACCAACTCGGCGAGACGCTGGACGTTCGGATTGTCGGCGTCGCGGTGCTGTCGCTTCATCAGATTCCGCGCGAGCTGCCCCTGGAGCCAGCAGTCAAGCGAAGGATTCTCCAGCAGCGCGCCGACGACATGCGTGTCGTACGCGGTACGCGCAATCTCAGCGAGGATTTCTCTTGGAGTCGCGGGGTTCGCGGCGAACCAGATGTCGCCCGTCCTCGCGTGCGGCTGCTTGTACAGATCTCGGAGAATGTAGGAAGGCGTGTGCTGGTGCGCGGCCAGCGCCTGTGAAAAATATTCGGGGTAGGACTGGCTTCTATAAATACGCTCCAGCGTCCCCCTGTGGGTATTCGGATTGCGTACGACCTCGAGCGCGATGCGCAGGTCGGGAGAATTGGCGAGCGTGTCGAGAATCTCGGGGGAAATGGAATCGTAGGGCAGCGCCGCGAGGAGAAAAGTTCGATCGTTCATTCGAGTGCGGATGCTGCTGTCCAGCCACACGCGCTCGCGTCCCGCATTCTGCTTGAGGGCAGTCGCGATCAACTCACGGTCGCGCTGGATGGCGGAGGGCGGCAAGCGATGCGTGGCTGCGATGCGGCTGGCTGACGATTTCGACTGACTGATGGCCAGGATTGCCGTCGCCACTGCGGCGACGGCCAAAACACTCAGCCCGATCCATTGCGGCTTACGCACTTTCTCTGGCCCACGCCTTCGAGACAGCGCGTGCCTTCGCGATGTCGTCGACCACCAGTATCAACTGGTTGTCATGATCGGCAAGGGCGCCAGGGCGGTTGTCGAGGACGATCGCCAGGTCCTTCATTTATGCGATCCCCGATGCAAAGAGCGTCAGGGGCGGACTTCAGACTCCGTGGACTTCTCAACGGGCCGCGTTTCCGCGGCCTCCGCTCCCGCGATCTTGATCCGCGGCTCGTGAAGAACCGGAATGCTGACGGACGCCGCGATGAAGCACATATCGTGAGCGGTCTCGTGCAGCTCCAGCGCGCGCTTCTCGTCGCCACCCGGCGCGATCGTTACCGATGGACGCAGCGTTACGCTCTCGAAGCTGCCGCCACCATCAGGCCTCAGCACCATCGTCCCGCTCGCATCATCCTCGTACGCGACGACGTTGATCTTGCTACGCGCGCAAAGCGCGAGATACGACAGCAGATGGCAGGACGAGAGCGAGGCGACGAAGAGATCTTCCGGATTGTAGATGTTGGCGTCGCCGCGGAAGATCGGATCCGCGCTGCCGGGGAGATCGGGCTTGCCGTCGAACTGGACTCGATACTTGCGCCCGTATCCCGTGTAGGTCGAAGTACCCTCGCCAAGGTTTCCGTCCCAGACGAGACGGGCCTTGTAGTCGTGCGCGTTTTTCTTGCCGCCCGGTGTAGACATATGATCGGCCTCGGTGTCTGAGTTACCTACCTATAGTAGTGATCGATGTGGAGCGATTCGATTCGGCTAAAAACTGCGCGACGATCGTTGCATTCGTTAGGGAGAGGCTTCTCGACCAGCAAACGGCTGAGGTGTCGTTACACGACGCGAACGGAACGCGTACCGCTTTGAGACCGCGTCGTCCTCTGATCGTTAAACGGTGTGGTGAGCTTCCCGGTCCACTCCTTCAGAGGAAGCCTATGCACATCATGAATCACGCGGCGCGACTCACTCTCGCGGGCGCCGCGACTCTCTGCTTCACCGCCTGTGCCGACGACGCGATAACCACCGCGCCGAACTTGCAAGTTGCGGCTTTCGCCGCTTCAGCAGGCTTGGGCGGCAGCGGATTCCAGTTCAGCCCTATGTCTTCATCTTACGCGTGCACAGTCCCGGACGGCGATCCGGTGAATCCGGTCGCGCTACCGGCGGGATTCGCTCAGACGATCATCGCCAGCGAGCCGCAATTCGCCGACGCGATCGACATGAACACCCAGAACGAAAGCGGTCCGCAAGCAGGACGGTATCTCTACCGGCCGAGCGAAGGCAGCATCGGCGAAGTGACCGTCACCGACCTGCAGAACCTCGGGCCCAACAGCACCAAGCGGTTCGCGTTCCGCGCGGATTGGGAGGCCATGGACCCGATCGTGTGGACCCCGTGGGGGACGATCCTCGTCGCCGAAGAGACGAATGCGTCGAGCAAGCCGGATCCAGATTATCCGAGCGCGAAGGCGGGATTGGTCTACGAGCTCATCCCGAGCGCAGGTGATCCCTCGGTGTTGGACAGAATCGCCGCACGTCCAGCAATTGGCTCCAAGTCGCAGGAAGGGATGCGCTTCGACAACCAGGGAAATCTCTACAGCATCAGCGAGCGGAATCCGGGCTACATCTTCAAGTTCACGCCGGACGTGAAAGGCGATCTCTCCAGCGGACAGCCCTACGCGCTTAAGATCACTTCGGCTACCGGCGATCGCACTGGCGAAGCTGAATGGGTTGCACTCGACCGCGACGCAGTAGAGATCGACGCAAACGTCGCGGCTGCGGCGGTGGGAGCGACCGGATACAATCGTCCGGAGGATGTGGAGCTTGCGACGTCCACGGGGAACACTCGCGGCAGCCCGAACACTTTGTTCGTCGCAGTCACAGGTCTCACGGGCCCGGTCGATAATCGAATTCTGGCGATCGATCTCCGCGAGCCGACTGGTGGCAGCTCGCATTCGACGGCCTTCGTGTACGACTACGTCAAGCCGGGTGTCAACGCGACATCGGAGTTCACGATGCCCGACAACCTCGCGCTCGATCCTGCCGGCAATTTGTACATCGCCGAGGATCCCGGCGGAAGTTTCCCGAGCAAGACGAAGGGTGATGACATCTGGGTCGCCCGTCCGGGCAACGGACCGCATTCGGCAGCTGCGAGCGTGGAGCTGTTCGGAAGCCTGACCGACTGCGACGCCGAGCCGACGGGAATCTACTGGGAGAGGGGCGGCGATCGTCTCTTCGTCAACGTCCAGCACCGCGGCGGGGATCATCTCGACAAAGCCGTGGCGATCGGGCGGCAGTAGGTCGCGGCGATCAGATTGCGCCGCGATCTGACATCCACAGAACCGAAGCAGCGAGCTGTAAGCGTTGCAGCAGGGTGGCTGGGAGCTTTTCTGTCGGCGTCGAGAGTTGCGGAGTTAGCGATTCCGCTCCACTCAGCTACGATTACGTCGAGGCGATCGCGTCAGCAGATCGGGAACTTTAACGGCAGTATGAAAGCTCCCAGCTACCCAGCGTAGTTTGCTTACAGCTCCCAGCTTCGGTTTTGTGGATGTTAGTCGAGCGGGAAGGCTCTACGCCGAGATTGCTCCGTTCCTCATCAACAGCCTTTCGAGCCGCATCAGTCCCGGTGGGATGTCCGCCTCGCGCGGCACGGCGAGTATTGTTTGCCCCAGCCCGCGTCGCTCCAGCATCAGAAGAATGCGCGCGGCTCGGCGGATATCGAGCTCGGCGAAAGGATCGTCAAGCAGCAGCACCGGCTCTGCGCCAGCATGATCACGCAGCGTCGCAGCCTCGAGCATCCTGAGCGCGATCGCGGCCGTCCGCTGCTGACCCGCTGAGCCGAAGAGACGAAGATCGCGTCCGTCCAGCGTCAGCTCGAGATCGTCGCGGTGTGGGCCCACGTGGGTGAGCCCACGCCGCATGTCGAGCCCGCGCTTCTCCTCGAATGCGGCGAGCAGGACATCGTGGCGCGCTTCCGATTCAGCGAATGGACTCAAATATCGGATGCGTGCTTCACCCATCTCCCCGATTTCCTCTGCGAGTCGAGCGAATTCGGGAGCCGAGTCGGTGACCCACCGCGCCCGGGCTTCAATGAGCCGCGACCCGTGCTCGGCCAACGCGGGCTCCCAGACTGAGACTTCGGCGTCGCTCGCACCACGACGCGTCGCGTTCCGAAGCGCTGCGTTTCGCCGTGCGAGATTGGCGCGGTAATGCTGAAGCGCGTGCAGATACTTCCTGTCGCTCAGCGCCAGCACCAAATCGAGATAACGCCGTCTCTCGCTCGGCGCGCCGCTCACCAGCTCCAGATCGCGTGGCGAGAACATCACCGATGGAAACGAGCCGAGCGCATCGCTCAGCCTGCGAGGCTGGACGCCGTCGATCATGACTTTCTTGCGCCTGGTCGATCTCTCGAAGCCGACGGAGATCTCGCGCTCGGCGGGCTCGTGCACCTTTGCCGCGATGTGGAATCCGGCGGTGTCGAAACGCGTGAGATCCTGATCGCGCGCGTCGCGGATCGATCGCAGGATCTGCAGGTAGTAGATCGCCTCGAGGAGATTCGTCTTGCCATGACCGTTGTCACCGATGATCGCGACACCGTCGGCGGGAAGCTGCAGATCGACGCGCTCCAGATTCCGGAAATCTCGAACGGAGATGCTGTCGAGACGGATTCGCTCTTCCGCCACCTCGCTCCGCGATTCGTGCGTTGCGGCCTCGATTGTCTCGGTGGTCACTTTCCCCTGAACGCCGGCGCGCGCTTCTCCATGAATGCGCGGGTCCCTTCGCGCATGTCGTCCGTCGCGGCCAGCAGTCCAAAATGATTTGCCTCGAGTATGAAGCCTTCTTCGAGCGACATCTCCAGTCCGCGGTCGATCGCCTCGATGCAGAGCGCAACGGCGAGCGGGCCGTTTGCCAGAATCGTCTTCATCATTTCTCGCGCCGCACTCATCAGCTCACCTGCCGTCGTGACCTTGTTGACGAGCCCGATTCGGTACGCCTCGGCGGCGTCGATCATCTCACCGGTGATCAGCAGGTGTACAGCGCGTCCCTTTCCAACCAGACGCGGAAGGCGTTGGCTGCCGCCGTATCCCGGGAGAAGGCCGAGCTTGCTCTCGGGCTGCCCGAACTTGGCGGCATCGGATGCGATGCGGATGTGACAAGCCATGGCGAGCTCACACCCGCCGCCCAGCGCGAACCCGTTTACTGCGGCGATCACGGGCTTGGGGCAGGTCTCGATTCTCCGGAACACATCCTGGCCGGCACGCGCGCGGGCCTTCGCCACGACCGGAGTCTGACCCGATAATTCCGAGATATCCGCGCCCGCAACGAATGCGCGTCCGGCGCCGGTGAGAATCACGCCACCGATCGAGTCATCCACGCGGATCTGATCGATCGCGTTGCCAAGCTCGGATATCGTCGCGTCGTTCAGCGCGTTCAGCTTGTCGGGCCGATTGACCGTCAGCGTGGCGACACGGTCCGCGACCTCCAGCGTCAGGAACTTGAAAGGCATGCGTAGCTGTTTGTTGGTAGATTGTCGGCGGCCGGCGCACGGCGCCCCGATCTCAAATCTACCTGAAAGATTCGCTCCCGGGCGACGGAATAAATGGCGCGAAAGTGGATCGTTCGTGAAGGCTCGAAGACGAAGGGATTCCGCTACAAGGGGCCGTCCGGCCGAGCGATCAGCGAACGGACGCACCTCGAGCGCATAGACGCGCTCCGGATCCCGCCGGCGTGGCGCGACGTGCACATCTCGACCGACCCGAAGGCCGCGATCCAGGTGTGGGGATTCGATGCGCGCGGACGGAAGCAGTACAAGTACCATCGGCGCGCGGTCG
>JALYKM010000251.1 GCA_030774785.1 Gemmatimonadota bacterium | reverse complement strand
GCGAGAATGAGAATTCCCTCCATCCAGGCGAACTGCTCCCCAATGCAGATGCGTGTTCCGCCACCGAATGGGAAATAGGAAAACTTCGGACGCGTGGCCACAACTTCAGGCCGCCACCGCTCGGGATCGAAACGATCCGGATCCGGATAGAAGCGCGGATCGCGGTGCATGATGTACTGCGACATGAGCACCATTGACCGGGCCGGGATGTGATAACCTCCGGCTTCGAAATCGTTGATGGCCCGCCGGCCCACCGCCCAGGCAGGTGGATACAGCCGCATCGCCTCCGCGAGAATCATCCGGGTGTAGGGAAGACCTGGAAGATCTTCCGGTTGTGGCAACATATCCCCGAGCCCATCGACCTCTCTGTGAAAGCGTGTCGCGATGTCGGGATGTTGCGACAGGAGGTACCACGCCCACGACAAAGCGTTGGCGGTAGTCTCGTGACCGGCGAGGAAGATCGTCATCGCCTCGTCGCGAACCTGGGTGTCGGTCATGCCGCCGCCGTCTCCTTCCGTATCCTGCGCGAGCAGGAGCATCGATAGCAGATCACCCGTGTCTTCACCGGTCGCGCGGCGGTCGTCGATGATACGATAGATGGTGTCGTCGAGCCGTGCCCGTGCTGCCTCGAATCGTTTGATGTACGGAAGCGGCAGTTTCTCGAGAATCTCGCTGAAAGGAAGAATGCCGATATTGAACGCTTCGAACGTGACGGTAAGGGCCTCGCCGATCTCACTGGCTTCGTTCTCGACGTCTGCGCTGAACAAGGTCCGCGCCACGATCGCGAGAGTGAGTCTCATCATCTCCTGGTGCATGTCCAGCGAACTCGAGCCTACCCATCGCGAGGAGGCGCGAGCGGCGTACTCCACCATCGAGCGCCCGTAGGCCGAGATCCGGTCTCGGTGAAAGGCGGGTTGGGCCAGGCGCCGCTGCCGCAGATGAAACTCTCCCTCGCTAGTGAGCAGCCCTTCACCGAGCACGCGCTTGGCTCGCACAAGCGCGCGGCTCTTGGTGAAATTCTTCTGGTTGGTGACCAGCACATCGCGAATGAGATCGGGGTGGTTGAAGAGATAGATCCTCTCGTTGCCGACCTTGAAGAAGACGATGTCGCCGTACTTCTCGGCCGATTCGACCATGAATGGCAATCGCCGTCGGGCAAATTCAACCAGCATGTGGCCGGGAAATCTTGCACGCGGTCCTGGAGGACTCGGTCTTTCTGGAGCCGTGTGACGCAAGGGTTAGTGCGACCGGAGCTGGATGGTTGCCACCGCGACAAAATGCGAGCGCATGAATCAGAGGGTAAGGCTCGGTGGCAAAACCCCTTCCCGTGAATGAGATTATTTCCTCTCATCACTCCGACAAATGATGCCTCGCCCGTCCTCGCGCCCCGTTCTCGCGATCGCTCTGCTCGTATCCCTTCCCTCAGTGCTTCTCGCTCAGGCGACCTCGACTGCGAAGACTACGCCGGTCTTATTTGACGCGGATTCCGCACGGCTCGCGGAGTTACCCTGGCGCTCGATCGGACCCGCCGTCACCAGTGGCCGTGTCGTCGACTTCGCGGTTCCCGAGGGACCCAAATCGCAGACAGGCGAGAGACTAGGCGAGCTCTTCTACGTCGCCTCGGCTTCGGGCGGAGTATGGAAGACGACCAATGGGGGAACGACGTGGGAGCCCATCTTCGATCGCCAGGGCTCGGCGTCGATAGGTGACATCGCGGTCGCGCCAAGCAACCCGGACATCATCTGGGTCGGCACGGGCGAGGCGAACAACCAGCGCAGCTCGTCGTGGGGTGACGGTGTTTACAAGTCGGAGAATGGCGGCAAGACCTGGACGAACATGGGCCTCAAAAAATCGGAGCACATCGGGCGAGTCATCGTCCACCCGACGAATCCGCAGATAGTGTTCGTCGCGGCCCCAGGTCCGTTGTGGGGAGCAGGCGGAGATCGCGGACTTTTCAGAACCACGGATGGTGGACGTACCTGGAAGAACGTCAAGAACATCGACACCCACACCGGCTTCACTGACGTCATCTTCGATCCGACGAATCCGGACGCGATCTACGCCGCGTCATTCCAGCGTGAGCGCCGCCCGTACACCTACGTTGGCGGCGGTCCTGGGAGCGGCCTCTGGAAAAGCATCGACGGCGGTGATACCTGGACGCGACTCACTGAAGGCCTTCCGAAAGGTGACGTCGGGAGGATCGGTCTCGATGTGAGCAGATCGAGTCCGAACATCGTCTACGCGACGATCGAGACCAAAGTGACCGGCAACGGTGCCGCGACCGGGAACACGGAAGGGAGCGTATATCGCTCGGACGATTACGGCGCGAGTTGGGAGAAGATGGGCTCCGGGTTTTCCTATCCATGGTACATGGGGCAGATCCGGGTCGATCCCACCAACCCTGAGCGCGTCTACTTCATGGGCGTGGCGCTTCAGGTCTCGACCGATGGCGGGCGCACGTTCAGGAGCACAGCGACCGCGGCGCACTCGGATCATCACGCGATGTGGATCGATCCAACTGATGCCGATCATATCATCATCGGATCCGACGGTGGAGTATACATCAGCCATGATCGTAGCCGAACCGTCGATTTCGCTCCCAACCTTCCGATCTCGCAGTACTACGCGATCGCCACCGACCTGCGCCAGCCGTTCTACTACGTGTACGGCGGGTTGCAGGACAACAGCAGCTGGGGCGGACCAAGCCAAACGCGGAACCGTCAGGGGATCACGAACGCCGACTGGATTCGCACCACCGGTGGTGATGGGTTCTACGCAATGATCGACCCGACCGATCCGAACACCGTATACGGAGAGTCGCAGGGTGGCGACATCGTTCGATATGATGTGCGCACGGGCGAGCAGAAAACGATCAAGCCACTCCCTGAATTCGGCGGCAAGCCTTATCGCTGGAACTGGAGCTCGCCGATGCTCCTCTCGCCGTACGATCACAACACGATCTATTTCGGCGCGAACTATCTCTTCAAGAGCACCAACCGCGGCGACGCGTGGACCCGGCTCGGTCCCGATCTCACTCGGCAGCGCAATCGTGACAGCCTTCTGGTGATGGGAAAGATCTGGCCGCGAGATGCGATCGCGCGGCATCAGGGCACGGCGGATTACGGGAACATCAGCACCATCGACGAATCGCCGATCAGGCAGGGCCTGCTGTATGTCGGGACCGACGATGGAGTCGTCTCGGTCTCTCGTGACGGTGGTGCAACGTGGAACAGGATCACGAAATTCCCGGGCGTCCCCGACGAGACTTACGTGAGTCGAGTCGTGGCATCGCGGTTCAACGAGCGGACCGTTTATGCGACGATGGACAATCACCGCAACAACGATTTCAAGCCATATGTGTTGAGGAGCACCGACTACGGCGCACACTGGACCCCGATTGCGGGCAATCTTCCGGTAAACGGCTCGGTGCAGGTCGTTCGCGAAGATCTTGTCGAGCCGAGCCTGCTCTTTGCCGGAACCGAGTTCGGAGCATTCTATACGGCCAACGGCGGAGGTTCGTGGACCCAGCTCAAGTACAACATTTCGACGGTAGCCGTGCACGACATCGTGGTACACCCGCGCGAGCACGACCTGGTGATCGGGACGCACGGCCGCGGCATCTACATCATCGATGACATCACACCGCTGGAAAAGGTGGCAGAGGCAAATCGAGTAGGCACGTATCTCTTCCCGGTGAAACCAGCTACTGAATACAACCCCAACAGCTCGATTCCCGGTGGCGTTAGAGGCGCCGGCGCGCTCGGTGATCGCGAGTACTCGGCGCCCAACCCGGCTTTCGGTGCGATCATCACCTATTTCATCCGCGACTCTCTGCCCAAAGGTGGAGATGTCACGCTCGGCGTTTATGACGCTACGGGCAAGCGAGTGCGGGAGCTGACTGCGAACAAGAAGCAGGGAATGCATCGTGTGACCTGGGACCTGCGCAATGCGCCACCTTATACCGTCCGACGCCCGGCGGGCCAGGTTGGTGAGCCGGCCTTCAGGCAGCGCGAACCTTCGGGACCGTTCGTGCTCCCGGGTCGATACACCGCTCGACTTACGATCAAGGCAGGATCAGGAGCACCGACTGTCCACGAAGTGCCAATCGAGGTTCGCTCCGATCCTCTGGTCCAGCTGAGCGATGCGGACTATCGCTCGCTTTATGACATGCGCGTGAGCACAGGCCGGCTGCAGGCAACGGTGCAGGCTGCAGTGCGCACCGCTGAACAGCTGAAGGATCAGATCGCGGATGTGAACACGGCGCTCAAGACCAACACAGCGCCCGACTCCGTATCGAAGCAGTCCGACGCAATCGACAAGGAGCTGGGTGACATTCTGAAGAAGCTGCGCGGCGATCCCGATGCGCCGGCGGTGAGCGACGACAAGAGAACGGAAGAGCCCTCGATCCAGGAACGCGTCAACAACGTCGCCGACGAGATCGGGAACGTGACTTCACAGCCGACGGAGCTTCAGCGCTCGACCCTCACACTGTCCGCGTCCGATCTCCAGCGCGAAGTCGGACGGATCAACACGCTGCTCCGGCGCCGGATTCCCGCACTCGACGCGGCACTCGACGCGGCGAAGATTCCCTGGACGATCGGCCGCCCCGTCGAGCTGAT
>JALYKM010000250.1 GCA_030774785.1 Gemmatimonadota bacterium | reverse complement strand
TGAGTCCGGTACCATCCACGTTGATTACATAGATGTCCATCTCCTTGAAGCGGGTCCGGAATGCGATGCGCTTTCCGTCTGGGACCAGGCGGGCTCGGTTGCTCCGAAGCCGCTATCGATGAGGTTGGTCAGTCGCCGCTGACCTGTGCCATCGGCGTTCATGACGAAGAGGTCGAACCCCCCTGCTCTCTGGCTGGTGAAGGCGATCATGCTTCCGTCGGGAGACCAGGCGGGGCCGAAGTCCGCTGCCTTGTCATGTGTCAGTCGCCGCTGGTCGGTTCCGTCGGCGTTCATGACGTAGATCTCCTGATTGCCGCGGTTGCCGATTGGATCAGGGCCATCTCTGTCGCTGACGAAAGCGATTCTCGAGGTGTTCGCCGCGAGAGCGGCTGGTGTCGGCTTCGTCGCAACGGGTCGCTCCGCAAAGGCTTGCTCCACCGCGGTTATCTCTTCGGATGTGCGTGCAGTTGAAGGCCGTGAGACACCGGTCGAGCCGCCGAGCTGAGCAGCTCCACTGAGCAGAGCGGCTGTGAGCAGTCGCCGCTGTAGTCCGACCCCGTAACGAATGAGTGAATCGGCTTCACTGTCCTCGTCCACGGCATGCAGAGAGGACGCGAGGTCAAAGACAGCGCTGGCGACCTCCGGGTGATCTTCCGAGTGTGTTTCACGCGCGAGTGTGAGGGTCTGGCGGAACAGCCCTGCAGCCGCGCGCTGATCACCTTTGTCGGCGAGGACGTGGGCAAGAGCGCTCGTGCTCTGCGCGAGATCGGCGCGACCATCCGCCCCGCGTGATCGATCAATCCGGACGGCCTCGCGCGCCAGCCGTTCCGCTTCCGGAAAACGTCGCTGCGCCCGCAGCACCGCGGATAGGCCGACGAGTACGCGTGCAACGTCGCCATGACCAGCGCCCAGCTTTTGCCGCCGTATTACCAACGCCTCGTTAAAGGCCTGCTCTGCGGGCTCGAATTTTCCCTGCGCGAGCAGCACGGACCCCAGAAGATTCTGAGTTGCCGCGATATCGAGATCAGCTCGGGGCTGCAAATTGCGGCGGAGAGCGAGCGACCTTTCGAGAAGACCCCGGGCCCTATCGTGCAGCTCGAGCCGATGATACGCTCGCCCCATCTCGAACATCAGCCGAGCGCGATGCTCGGGGTGAGCGTTCAACTGCTGATCGATGCGTGCCGTCGCGCTGTCGAGAAACTCCCGGGCTGAGATGCCCTGGTCGCCTGGTGTGACGGCCTGGAAAGTATTCAGGAAATACTGACCGACCTGTTCCGCCCGATCCCGCTCAACTGCGATCCGTTCGGCCTGTGCACGGATGCGTGATCTCTGCACCGTCATTACTACGGCAAAGGTCAGGACCAGAACGGCGGCGGCCGCCGTCATCCCGACACCGACGCGATGCCGGCGCAGGAACTTGCGAACGACATACAAGCGACTGGCGGGCTGCGCGAGAACAGGCAAGCCCCCGAGATGTCCCCGCACATCGGTTTCGAGCTGCTCGGCCGTCGCGTAGCGGCGGCCCGGCTCTTTGTCCATCGCCTTGAGGACGATTGCATCGAGATCGCCTCGCAGCCGCCGCGCCAGCTTTGCTGGTGTGCTGCCGCGCGCTTGCGCGCGGTCTTCAGCAGTCACCGGGGGCGCGCCGCTCTCGCGGGGTCCGCCTGTACGCGCGGCTGAGAGTGATGGACGTTCTGGCTCCTGCTCGAGCACTGCGCGCGCAACCACGTAGCTCTCAAAGCTGGAAAGGCGATACGGGTAGTTGCCGGTGAGCAGTACGTGCAGCAGAACACCGAGGGCGTACACGTCGGCTGCGGTGGACGGCGGTTCGCCGCGGGTCTGCTCGGGGCTGGCGTAAAGTGGCGTCGACAATCTGTCGCCCGTCGCTGTCGTTGCAGCGACCATGGCGGGGTTTTCAGCGACGAGCCGCGCGATTCCGAAATCAAGCAGAGCGACCCGGCCCTCGCCTGAGACGAGAATGTTCGACGGCTTGAGATCGCGGTGAACCACGAGGTGTCGGTGCGCGTACTGCACTGCCGAGCACACATCGCAGAACAGCTCGAGGCGCGCCTCGATCGGAAGTCGCAGGTTATCGGAGTACCGGTCGATCGGCTGGCCGTCGATGTACTCCATCGCAAACCACGGCATTCCGTCCGCGGTAACACCGCCGTCCAGCAGGCGCGCGATTCCGGGGTGGTCGAGTGCCGCGAGAATCTGGCGCTCCTCGAGGAATTGCTGACGCCGCCGACGGCCCCCGCCGCTCCATGGCGGGAGCACCTTGAGGGCTACTTCCTTCTGGAACTGGTCGTCCGAGCGTTCCGCCAGGTAGACAGCGCCCATTCCTCCACGTCCCACCTCGCGACGCACGCGGTAGGGGCCATACGTCGAGCGGTCGCCGTTGTCCACGGCGTGCGAGTTTCCCGCGGCCTCATGCAGGAGCGGCGCTGCGAACACCGAGGCGGGAGTTTCCAGGGCAGATGCCGCGGAAGCGGCATCGATGAGTGCCACAAGCTCCGCGCCGACCACGGGAAACTCTTCGAGACATCGCTCGAGGAACGTCTGCCGTTCCCCCGGTTCCAGTTCGAGCGCGCGGTCGGCTGCGTCGAACACCTCCCGCCACAGTTGCGTCAGGTCGGATTCCGTGAGATCAGCCTCCGCTCGCCCGCCTTCATTCGAGCTTCCTGTGGAGCCAGCCTTTCGCCTTGGTCCAATCGCGCCGTACCGTGCGAGCCGTGACCTCAAGGACCTCCGCCGTCTCCTCCTCGGTGAGCCCGGCGAAGAAGCGGCACTCAACGACGCGGCTGAGCCGCTCGTCGATGCGGGCGAGCTCCGTCAAAGCCTCATCGACTGCGAGCAGTGTGTCTGCCCGTTCTTCAGCGACGAGCATGGCGTCGGTCAGGCTCACGCGCCGGGGCGCACCGCCCCGCTTGTCGGTGCGATAGCGACGCGCGTAGTCCACCAGGATGCGCCGCATCGCGGTGGCTGCGACGGCAAAAAAATGGGAGCGGTTCGTCCAGTCCGCGCGCGTCTGGTCTACGAGCTTTAAGTATGCCTCGTGGACCAGCGCCGTGGTGTCGAGGGTGTGCCCCACCTCCTCGCGTCCCAGCTGTCGGTGGGCGATGCGACACAGCTCGTCGTAGACGAGAGGGAAGAGGCTCTCCCTGGCAGAGGCTTCGCCCGCACGCCAGGCCAGGAGCTGGCTGGTGATGTCCGCGTCGCGGTCCATCCGCGGGTCCCCCCCTGAGTGAACTCCAGCAACCCAAGATGGCTCCGCTCCATTGATCCGGCAACTCAGGCCCCCGCGTTTAGTGCTCTCGGCAGTCCTCAGGCTGGATACGCGGGCGGAGCGGAGGAAAGCGGACATTCTTGTCCGCTTTTTCAATCGTTACGCGCGTTCAGCAGTAACGAGGGAGACCGATGGCGCGGGGCCATGCCGCCCTCGCTGCCGTTTCACTTCCAGCGGGCCGCTACCCACGAGGCAATCATGAATAGGAGCACCAGCGTAAATCTGATAACTGCACTCGCCGCCCTCGCCGTGCTGACCATCGCGGCGTGCGATGATCCAGCCGGCGGGGTGACGGGCTACGTGCAGCCGAGCGCCGCCGCCCAAACGCATCTGAGCCACGCGTGGGCCGGGTCACGCATTGCATTCTCCAGCGACCGGGACGCGCCAGGCAGCGCGGAGATTTACATCATGAACGCAGACGGCTCCAACCAGAGGCAGTTGACCTCCACACCCGGTAACAGCAACGGTCCTGCATTGTCGCCCAATGGACAGCGCATAGCCTTTCACAGCAACCGCGGTGGCGGAACCGACATCTACTTGATGAATGTGGATGGAAGCGATGTGATCCGGCTGACGAATCTGACTGCCCTGGGTCCAAGCGCACACTTCGCCAACTGGTCTCCAGATGGGCAGCAGGTGGTGTTCAACAGCTTCGTACAGCCCCGCGACATCTACGTCATCAACACGGACGGTACGGGATTGACGAACCTCACCAACCACCCCTCGGACGACCTCCGAGCCGACTGGTCGCCGGACGGTCGAACAATCGCGTTCGTGAGCAATCGAGACGGAAACCAGGAGATCTACCTCATGGCGGCGGACGGAACGGAACCGATGAGGCTCACCTTCAGCGCGGGCGCAGACGCCAACCCCGATTGGTCGCCAAACGGCCGGCTCATCGCTTTCGAGAGCAATCGCGACGGCAACTCCGAGATCTACGTGATGAACGCGGACGGTACGGCACCTGTTCGCCTCACCGAGGACCCTGCGCTGGACACGAAGCCCTCCTGGTCCCCCGATGGAAAAAAGATCGCATTCCATCGGCAGGTCGAAGGTCACTTCGAGGTCTTCTCGATGAACGCCGATGGCACGGGCGTGACGAGACTAACGGAGTCGTCGCCAGGGTTCAGCGGCTTCCCGAGCTGGGGACAGGGCCATGCTCCGGCGCCGTAGAGGACAATCAGGGAGATAGTCAAACCTTCAGGAAGTCAGTTATGGAACGGAATCGTGCAAACGCCATCGTCGCCCTGGCCGCGACACTTGCGTTAGTCGCATGCTCAGAACGGTCGCCTGTAGGGCCTGACAGCGCCCCCCAGGGTGTGAGCCTGGCGGTAAACTCTGCTACTGGCTCGTACGTGATCTCTTTTCTCAAGGAGACCAGCACCGGGTTGGCTCCCGCCGCGGATGCAGAGCCGGTAGGCACCTATCTGGTTCTCAAGTCAGAGGTAAGGGATGACTCCGGCAATCTCGCTCAGTCTGGCAGTGTCAAATACGAATACTGCTGGTATCAGGGGGATTATGCGCCGAGCTCCAGCTGTGACAGTGGATCAGGACAATGGAGGCGACACATGGCGTTGCGCGTCGATCCCATCGGATCGCTGGTCAGCTTCGGATCCTGCTCCACTCCAAGGACGATCGGATTCCGCTTCACTTATTCCGCGCAAGGCAGCGGCATCGCGAATGGAGTGAGCCAATCGAAGGATTTCACGTGGGTCCCTCTATCTTGAAAATCTCTCGTCGCCCCGACTCTACGAGGTCGTGATAGCGGGGCGGCGACGCCTGCCTCCGGAAGGGCAACTGAAGACTACCTGCCAGGGGCTGACAGCGGGCCGGCTGATGGCCACGGGCGGGTCGTCTTTGCGAGTCTTGACGCGGCCCTCGCACCGGTTCGGAGTCTGGCAGCGGCGAACGGGCTGGAATTGCTGGTGGTTGGTGCGAGACCATTCGAGTTGTGGGATGGGCTTGCTTTCCGGATGGTGAAGCCCGCCTTCATACGGGCGTACTAGTTTCGCGCCGTATGCCTAATCTCCTTGAAATATGTCTAGTGACTAGACATATTTATGCATGACGCCACGGCAGTTTGCCATCGCCGCGGGAGCCGAGGTCAAATGGCTCCTGAATTCCGCCGCGCTGCTGGGACGGCGGGTTGGCCGTACACCCGCTGAAGCCAGGTGGTGGGGGCTGCTTCGGCTGTTGACCGAAGGTCTGGGGCTGCCG
>JALYKM010000249.1 GCA_030774785.1 Gemmatimonadota bacterium | reverse complement strand
CCGCGACTCGCTGTCGGTTTGGGTTTGGCCGTCGTCGCGCTTGCGATCTACGCGGCACTTGAACGAGGTGCACCAAGCTTCCCATCTGCGTTGCAGCGCGTCTTCGATCCCGGCAAGAGTCACGTGGCAGTTCAAGTCCTTCTAGAGGATATCACGATAGCGATTCTCATGGTTCGCCTCGGTGCCGCTCTTACGAATAAATGGGCGGTTATCGTCGCAGCTGCACTCTTCGCGGGTGGGCACATACCCACCATGGTCTCGGAGGGTGCTTCAAGCGTGCAGCTGATTGGTCTCTTCCGAGATTTTGGGCTTGGAATGCTCGTCATAGCCACCGCATCGCGCGGGGCCGACATCTTGTGGTTTTGGCCGGTGCACTACGCGCTCGACATGACCCAGTTCCTGGGGAACACTGCGTGACCATGGCGACGGCGAGCGCGGATGAGTGTCTAACTAAGGCGTTGCTGAGACAAACCTGATCTTGCTCGGGCAGGCCGCATGTTCACGAAATATTTGACGATGTGTTTGGCGATGGTGCAGGCACGCGCTCCACTGCCGCCCGCGACGCAGGGAAGCCAGCTGCTGGCGGAGGTGCCGTTCACGCTCCATCGGAATGCCGTGATAGTGAAGTGCGTCGTGGGCGGACGCGATACCGTGCAGATGCTACTAGACACTGGTTGGGGGCCGCTGGCGCTGACGAGCAGCGCTGCGCGCCGGGTCGGACTCACCGCAACGCCGGCAGGTGGTGGAGACATGGTGGCGCGCGCCTCGAGCTTCGGGATCGGACGCGCAGTAAGACGTGACGTCGCGTTCGAGCTGTTCCCGCCAGAAGCGCTGCAACCGCTCATCGGGCCGTTCGATGGTGTGCTCAGCACCGGCTTCTTCCACGACTTCGTCGTGCAGATTGACTATCCGCGAGGCGTTGTGCGGCTCTTCTCGAAGATGCCGGCGGCCGGCAGTGGGGCCGACCGACCGCGTGTACAGGCGACCATGCCGATGGTGTTCTCGCCCGCAGCCGGATTCCTGCCGTTCACCGACTCGGTGTTCGTGGATGGCCGGGCGGTCCGCGCGCTATTCGACACCGGGGGGAGCGGAGCGTTCATGGCAATGGCGCAGCTTATGAGTCGCGCGGCGCTCGAGGTGCTTCCCGACACGGGGCGCCGTGCGGGGATCGGCATGTTCGGCGACGGCAGGCCGAGGCAGGCGCCACTCCGTTTTGCACGCGCGCGGAGCATTTCAGTGGGCGGGATCACGCGGAACTCGCCGCTCGTGATCGTGGCGCCCGCTCAGCTCGAGGGCGCGAACTGGAAGCACGACCTCATCATCGGTTACGGGTTCCTTCGGGATTTCGTGGTGACGTTCGACTATCCGGGGCATGCAATCAACCTCGAGCAGCAGGGTGATCGCGGTCCCGGGCCAACTCCGTAAGGGGACTCGACCCCTGCAACGCCGCCTTCGGGGTTGGACAGACGGGCGGTTTGCAGCGAAGATACTGCGGTAACGCTCACGCCAGCGGTGCGACGATGACTCGCTCGAGGATCGCGAAGGCATTGCTTCTGACAGCGGGAATTGCCTCCGCTGGAATGGCCTCGTTCCATTCTTTCTGCCGAGCGTTTTTCAGTGGTCGCGGTACATGACGACCGTGCCTGCGTCGATCGTTTGGGGCATGAACGCGATCAATGCCTTCTTCAGCTTTCTCCTCCTGCTCGGCAGCGTTGCGACAATTCGTGTCGCGTTGTCGCCGACGCAAGACAAAGTCGTGGTGTGGGGCATGGCGCTGTTCTGGGTATCCAACGCCGTGTACCAGGTGACATGGCCCTTTCCGTTGCGCACTGTCTGGTTGGCGACGCTGGCTTTCTCCCTGTGGATGGTCGCGTCCTACACGCTCGCGCTTTGGCTCTTGACCGAGGCGACACCGAGGAGCTCGGTGGTATAGGCTGTCATTGATGGCCAGTCGCGCGACGCCTCACATCGAAGTCAACGAGCTCCTCGATGCTCTGATGGATAGCGCGCGCGGAATCCTGGGTGACCAGCTCGTCGGCGCGTATCTGTTCGGATCAGCGACGACCGCTGACTTCGACCGCGAGAGCGATGTCGACGTCGTAGTGGTCACGGCCGACAAACTCCCTGACGAGACCTTTGCGGCGCTGCACACGATGCACGCGCGAATCGCGGCGATCGATTCGTGGTGCGCCACCCAATTGGAAGTCTCGTACATCCCCAGGCGCGCGATTCGCCGGTACGACCCGGCCGATGCGCTGCATCCGCGCCTCGATCGCGGCAAGGAAGAGACGCTTCACATGATGCGGCACGATGCGGACTGGGTCGTTCAACGCCATCTGATTCGTGAGCGTGGACTGGCGCTTCTGGGGCCGGCTCCGGGCACGCTCATCGACCCCGTATCGCCCGACGACCTGCGACGGGCCATGCTTGAATTGTTGCCGGAGTGGCTGGGGCCGATGGTCGAGGATCCACCTCATGTTCGGACTCGTGGCTATCAGTCGTTCATCGTCCTGTCGACGTGTCGCATCCTCTACACTCTCGAACACGGCAATGTGCTCTCCAAGAGGGCGGCGGCGCTCTGGGGAGAGAAGACACTGGACGCGCGCTGGACGCCGCTGATCCGGGGAGCTTGGATCGGACGCCAGAATCACAATACGGCACCGGACGCCCAAGATCTCACCGAAACGTGGGCATTCATCCGCTACGCAATCGAGCGCAGCAAGCAATGACGGTATGGTGGCTCAATCACTCGTCGGCGACTTCTTCATCCCGACTGCCACGTATGTCACGGTGTCCCAGGCGTTGTGGATGCCGATGAAGAGCAGCAGGAGCGCGAACGCGGCGATTCCAAAAAGCGCCGGCACGTGGCGGAGCGTAAGCGTTGCTGCGCCAACAAATAGAGTGGCGTACGCGATCAGCGGAAGCACGGCGTGCCAGATCCAGTCTTCCATCTCCGGCTTGTAGTTCGTCGTGCGTCGCGCTCGCCGCATAACGATCAGCGTATAGGCAATACCTAACACTCCGCAGATCCCAACGGCAGTCGCCGCTTCCCAGAGCTCGGGCCATGGCGCGCTGAGGATCGCCGAGACGAGCAGGACGGCGCAGAAGTGAACGATGGTCGGAGTGCCAAAGGCATCCACCTCGCCCGTGTCGGTGCGGGCATCGCTTTCGGCGACGAGCGCCATGACTACGAACTGCAGGCCCGTCAGCGCTCCCGCCGACGATCCCACAATGATGTAGAAATTCTCCCACACCAACAGCGTGTCAGGTGCGACCATGATGACGGAATATTGACGACTCGTGGCGCAGTTGTCGATTCGGGACGATCTCGTTCGACTAACTAATGGGAGTCAGTCGACGAGCTCGTGTCTCAGCCCGCCCGCTGCTGCCGACTGTTTTCCACCATCAGGTCCACGACTTGAACGAGATGCTCACCTATCTGCCTCATCCCGACAGACTGCCCGCACGAGTGGGCACCCTCGAGCATCATGGAGAACAGGTCCGCGGAGAGGGCGGGATCCCGAAATCCGGCCGCTTTGCACAGGCGGACGACGCGCTTGTGCTCCCGAAGCCGGTGCTCCTGGATGACGCGTCGCGCCGGATGGTTCGGATCTGGCAGCTCGGCGAAGGCGTTCATAAGGGCGGATCCGCGCTCTTCCATCTCGCGAAGCTTCGCGGCGGTGCGCCGGCTCCAATCCTGAAGCTGGCCTTCCGGATCTCCGCGGTGCCTGGCAGTGAGATCCTTCCACTCCTCCTCTTTGTGCGCGACGATCCCGCGCACCCATTCCGCGATCAGCTCATCCTTCGAGTCGAAGTAGCGGTACAGCGTCATCTTGTTCGTCTGGGCTGCCTCGGCGATCGCTTCGACCCCGACGCCGCGAATGCCCTGTTTGTGAAACAGGGCACCAGCCGCCACGAGAATCCTTTGGCGAACAGGGATCGTGGACCGACCTCTTTTCTTCGTCTTCAGCCCGTTTTCGTGAATATTTGTTTGCACGATAGTTTGTACCCCTCCTTGACTTAAATGTTACCGACCGGTAACATAGGGGTAATTACGGAATGTTACTGATCGGTAACATAGTACATATCGATACGCAGCGCCACGGTTCGTTGTAGCGGTCCCTTGCTATGGAGTCACGCAACATGAGTTCCACTTTCTCTCGCGCCAAATCCGCCTCCCTCAGAATTCACGCCGGCGGTTGGGCCGCTGCTGGAGTCTTTGCCCTCGCCGCATCCGGATGCCGTAAAGAGGCGCCCCCCATGCAAGTTCCACAAGTCACCGTCGCGCCCGCTGTCGAGCGCGTGGTCGCCGATTGGGATGAATTCACTGGCCACTTCGAGGCCGTCAACTCGGTCGAGGTCCGGCCGCGCGTCGGCGGGTTCGTGGAGCGCGTCGGATTCGTCGAGGGCGCGATGGTCCACCAGGGCGATGTCCTCTTCGTGATCGACCAGCGTCCGTATCAGGCCGAGGTCGCGAGAGCGGAGGCTGTGCTCGCCCAGGCGCGCACGCGCAACCAGCTCGCCGGCATGGAAGTCGAGCGGGCGCAGAAGCTCGTGAGCACCCAGGCGATCTCGCGCGAGGAGCTCGACGCGCGTACCAGCGGTCGCGCCGAAGGGGACGCGGCGATCCGCGCCGCCGAGGCCGCGCTGCGAGTGGCACGCCTGAATATGGAGTGGACCGTCGTGCGCGCGCCCATTTCCGGACGCGTCGGCCGCGCCGAGATCACCCGGGGCAATGTCGTGCAGGCGGGGGCGCCGTCACCGACGCTGCTCACCACGATCGTCTCACTCGATCCCATCTACGTGTATTTCGACACCGACGAGCAGGCATACCTGAAGTACATGGCAGCACCATCCGCCAGTCCGAATGGGCGGCCGGTTCTGATCGCCCTCGCCAACGAGTCCGGATTCCCTCACGAGGGAAGACTCAACTTCGTCGACAACCGCGTCGACGGAGCGTCCGGAACGATTCGCGCGCGCGCGGTCTTGCCGAACCCCAACCGCCTCTTCACACCCGGATTATTCGCGCGCGTCCGACTCCTCGGCAGTGACCGCCATCTGGCAACGATGGTTCAGGATCAGGCGATCGGTACCGATCAGGATCGGAAGTTCGTGCTCGTGCTGAAGAACGACAACACAGTCGAATATCGCCCGGTCATTACCGGGCGTGTGGTCGACGGTCTTCGCACGGTGCAATCCGGGCTCAAGCCTGGAGAGCGCGTAGTCATCAACGGCCTGATGCGGGTTCGTCCCGGGATGAAGGTCGCTGCCACAAATGCTGCCATGGTTGCCGAATCCGCCGCGCCGGCGCCGGCTGCGCGGTAGCACGACTTAACCGGAGTCCATCAAGTGCGTTTCTCACGCTTTTTCATCGACCGTCCGATCTTCGCGGTCGTACTGTCGCTCGTCATTCTTGCCGGTGGCTTGATCGCTGTCACCCAACTGCCGATCAGCGAGTATCCCGAAGTGACGCCGCCGACCATTACGGTCAGCGCGATCTATCCCGGCGCGAACCCGACGGTGCTCGCGCAGACGGTGGGCACGCCGCTGGAGGACGCGATCAACGGCGTCGAGCGAATGCTCTACATGACATCGTCCGCTTCGGCCGACGGCACGTTCAATCTCACCGTCACCTTCCAGATCGGCACGGACGTCGACCTCGCGCAGGTGCAAGTGCAGAACCGCGTGTCCCAGGCACTGGCGCGATTGCCCGAGGAAGTGCGCGCGCTCGGTGTCGTCACCCAGAAGCGCTCCCCGGACATCACGATGGTAGTGCACCTGTTCTCTCCGGACGGCCGCTACGACCCGGTCTACCTCCGGAATTATGCGCTGCTGAATGTCCGCAACGAGCTGTCGAGAATTCCTGGCGCGGGTCAGGTGATCGTGTTCGGCGCGGGTGACTACGCAATGCGCGTCTGGCTCGATCCGAACCGTGTCGCATCGCATGGATTGGCGGCGGGCGACGTCGTCCAGGCAATCCGCGAGCAGAACCTCCAGGTCGCCGCCGGCACCGTTGGTGCCCCGCCTATGAATGACCCGGTCGCGTATCAGCTGACCGTTGTCGCGCGCGGGCGGCTCACGGACGAAAAAGAGTTCGGCAACATCATCGTCAAGACCGGCGCGGACGGAGCCGTCACTCGTCTCCGCGATGTCGCGCGCGTCGAGCTCGGTCCCGGGACGTTCGGCCTGCGCGCGCTGCTCGATAACAAGCCGGCCGTCGCCGTCGTCGTGTTCCAGTCTCCGGGCTCGAACGCGCTGGCTCTCTCCAGCGCCATTCGGGCGAAGATGGCCGACCTGAAGACCCGTTTCCCACAGGGCGTCGAGTGGTCTTCCGTGTACGATCCGACCTTGTTCGTACGCGATTCGATCCGCGAGGTCATCTACACGCTGCTCCTCGCTACGCTGATGGTCGTCATCGTGGTCGTTCTCTTCCTGCAGACGTGGCGGGCCTCGATCATCCCGCTGGTCGCGGTACCAATCTCCATCGTTGGCACCTTTGCCGTGATGCTCGCGACTGGGTTCTCGATCAACACGCTGTCGCTGTTCGGACTAGTGCTGGCGATCGGCATCGTCGTCGACGACGCAATCGTCGTGGTGGAGAACGTGGAGCGGCACATCGAGGAGGGCCTTTCGCCCCTGGATGCGAGTCACCGCGCGATGGAGGAAGTCAGCGGCCCGATCATCGCGATCGCGCTGGTGTTGTCCGCGGTGTTCGTTCCGGTGGCGTTCATCAGTGGCCTGGACGGACAGTTCTACCGACAGTTCGCTCTTACCATCGCGTTCTCGACTCTGATCTCGGCGTTCAATTCGCTGACGCTGTCCCCGGCGCTTGCCGCTGTGCTCCTTCGGCCGCGTGGGGCGCCGGAAGATGCGCCAACACGCGTCATGAACCGTCTGCTCGGCTGGCTGTTCGTTCCCTTTAACCGCCTCTTCGGCCGCGCATCCTCGCGCTACGGCACCATCGTGCAGCGCGTGACACATCGCTCCGTCCTTGCGCTCACAGTGTATGGGGTACTGGTTCTGATCGGCATCATCGGGTTCACGAGAGTGCCGAAGGGCTTCGTGCCGAGTCAGGACAAGCGGTACCTCGTCGCGATCGCGCAGCTGCCTGACGCCGCATCGCTCGACCGCACCGAAGCCGTCATAAGACGGATGTCGGACATCGCCCTCAAGACGCCGGGGGTCGAGCACGCGGTCGAATTCCCGGGGCTCTCAATCACCAGCTTCGGCCCCAAGTCGAACGCGGGCGTCATCTTCTTCGGGCTCAAGCCATTCGAGGAGAGGAAGTCCAAAGATCTGAAGAGCGGCGCCATTCTGATGGCGCTCAATCAGAAGTTCGCCGCCATCCAGGACGGCTTCGTGGCCGTCTTTCCTCCGCCGGCAGTGAACGGGCTGGGTTCGATCGGCGGTTTCAAGATGATGTTGGAGGACAAGGCAGGGCTCGGCGATTCGACGCTCTATGCGACCACGCAGGCAATGCTCGGCCGCGCCTACCAGACGCCGGGGCTTGCGGGCCAGTTCTCGAGCTTCCAGATCAACGTGCCTCAACTCTTCGCCGATGTCGATCGCGACAAGGTGAAACAGCTCGGCATTCGTCTGAATGATCTATTCTCGACGCTCCAGATCTATCTCGGCTCTCAGTACGTCAACGACTTCAACAAGTTCGGTCGCACCTATCAGGTGATCGCTCAAGCAGACGCGCCTTATCGCTCGAGCGCGGACAACATCGCTCAGCTCAAAGTTCGAAACGTGCGCGGAGAGATGGTGCCCCTCGGCTCCGTGCTGACGATGAAGCAGTCGTACGGACCGGACCAGGTCACCCACTACAACGGCTACCCCGCGGCGGACATTAGCGGCAGCGCGGCTCCGGGAACGAGCGCCGGATCAGCGGTGCAGATAGTGGAACGGCTCGCCAACGAGACTTTGCCGAATGGTATCGGCTACGAGTGGACTGAGCTCACCTATCAGCAGAAGCTGGCTGGCAACACGGCGATCCTGGTCTTCCCGCTTTGCATTCTGCTCGTGTTCCTCGTTCTCGCCGCGCAGTACGAGAGCTGGTCGCTGCCGCTCGTAATAGTGCTGATCGTGCCGATGTCTCTGGTTTCCGCGATTGCCGGTGTGTGGCTGACTCGCGGTGACAACAACGTATTCACCCAGATCGGATTGCTGGTGCTTGTCGGGCTCGCGTGCAAGAACGCGATTCTAATAGTCGAGTTCGCGCGCGATCTGGAGCGTCAGGGACGCGATCGATTTACCGCTGCGCTGGAGGCGGCGCGAATCAGACTGCGCCCGATTCTGATGACCTCCTTCGCGTTCATCGCAGGCGTGATACCACTCGTAGTTGCGAGCGGTGCCGGCGCTGAGATGCGGAGGGTGATGGGCATCGCAGTGTTCTCCGGAATGCTTGGCGTCACCTTCCTTGGACTTCTCTTCACCCCACTCTTCTACGTGCTCGTCCGCGGCTTCGTCGATCGGCGCAGTAAGGAGCCGGCACCAGAACCAGAAGGCATACAACCTCTCCATGCTTGGCGGCCATCGCTGGCGGTGGGGAATGAGGGTAGCAGTCATGCGTAAGATCTTGACGGCGTTCGCTGGATTGCTGGCCGCGTGTTCCACGCCGGCATACCGCGCGCCTGAAGTACCCGTTCCTTCTGCATTCAGTGTAGGCAACAACACCTCCGCCGCGACCAATACGCCGGGTGCATCTCGGACCGAAGATGTCGCTACGCCCGCAGTCTACCTGAGTCCGACGCTGGCGTCGACTCCGTTCTGGACCGATCTCGGCGACAGTACGCTGACGATGCTGGTTCGGGAGGCACAGCGGGCGAACTTGGATGTCCGCATCGCCCAGTCGCGTCTCACGAGTGCGCGCGCGACCCGACGCCTGGCTTCTTTGGATCTCGTACCGACGATAACGGGAACGGGCAGCACCTCGCGTCTGCAGACATCCCTGGCGCAGACTCCCGGATTCACGAGCCAGCTGCCGACACAACAATTGTATGACGTGGGCTTTGACGCGTCGTGGGAGGTCGACTTCTTCGGCCGCGTAGGGCGCACTGTGAAGGCGCAGGGCGCGCTCGCCGAGTCATCGGAGCACGCGCTCGAGGACGTTCAAGTGATCGTTGCAGCCGAGGTGGCGCGCACATACTTCGAGCTGCGAGGCGCTCAACGTCAGCTCGCGGTCTCGCAGCGCAACGCGACGAATCAACGGAGGATCGTCAAGCTCACCGAAGATCGTCTGGCGGCCGGTAGTGGGACGGCGTTCGATACCGAGCGCGCGAAATCGGTGTTGTACCTGACGCTTGCGACAACACCGACCCTCGAATCGCAGATCGCGCTCGACAGGAACCGCCTGGCTGTATTGCTCGGGCGTGCCCCGGATGCGCTTCCAGCGGCATTGCTCGACTCGGGAGCTTTACCGCGTCTTCCGGATACCGTGTACGTCGGTTCTCCCGACCAGATCGTTCGTCGTCGCCCCGA
>JALYKM010000248.1 GCA_030774785.1 Gemmatimonadota bacterium | reverse complement strand
CGAGGAGGCGCTCCAGATCGGAGCGAAGCTGTGTCGCGGATTTGAAATGAACCACGTTGATGCCGAGCGTGCTGGCCGAGATGAGATTCTGCTGCCGGTCGTCGATGAAGAGCGAAGTAGCCGGCTCCGCGTGGGCGATACCCAGGCCGCGGTTGTAGAATCTGCGTATCGGCTTGCGAACGCCGAGCCAGCAGGATGACAGGAATGCCTCGAAGATCGGGGAGATTCCGAACTTCTCGATGCGATACCTATTGAGCTCTTCGGATTCGTTGTTGAGCGTCATGAGAGAATACCCGGCCTGACGCGAGAGCAGGCGCGCGATCCTGATCGTGCCTTCATCGGGGACGCTCTGCGAGTACATGAACTCGATGAACTCCTCGCGCGAGAAGTTCCTCCGGGTATGAAACACCGCGATCTCGAGATACTCGTCGATCGTGATTCTTCCCTCTTCCCACTCGCCGACCACTTCTTTGTGGCGCCACTCAAGATCTTCCGAGTTCAGGTCGAATCGCTCCACCGCTCGCTCGCGCTGCTCGTGATCCCAGCCGTTGGAGCCGAGCACTCCCCCAATGTCGAAGAAAATGTGCCTGATTTCGGTCATGCAATCAGCACCGCGCGCGCCGGCGCGCCGTCGCAGCCCTCGATGCGGAGTGGAAGGCAAATGAGCTGATACTCTCCCGGAGGCGGTACCGAGAGGTCGAGGCCCTCGAGAATCACCACCGACTTCGCGAGAAGAGTGCGATGCGTTCGGTGGTGCCCGGAGTGAAACTGCTCGATCGACAAGTAGTCGATGCCGACGACCTCGACACCCTTGTCGACGAGATACTCCGCACCATCGGGGGCGAGGTACGTATAGTCGCTCACGAACTCCTTCCGCGAGAGGAGCGCGGAGTTCCGGGTCCGCAGGAGAATTCGGTTGTGCCCCTTGAGATCGTGCGCCTGCAGCTCCGCGGAGCCAACCGTGCGCACATCGTCGGCAAAGCTCACCAGTAACGCCGGTCCGATCAGGCGGTCGAGCGGAATCTGGTCCACCGGCTGGCCATCGTCGAAAAAGTGTCGGGCCGCATCAGCGTGGGTGCCGGTGTGGGATCCGAACCGTATCGCCGACACGTTGGCGCCAGCCCCTTTCGCGACTGACTGCTGGAGCGCAATGTCGATTTCCGGATTCTCCGGATAAACGAGTCCGCCGGAACGGATCGGCACCGAGATGTCGTAAATGCGGCTCACGGCCGGTATCGAAGCAACTGTCGTGCGCAGGTTACGATGGCAGGCTGGTCGATTCGCTCGCGCTGAGTATGAAGCGCGGGATCGCAGCCTCGAATGAAGTTCCGTCCTGCCGGAGAAAGCTATAGTGGCCCTCCATCCAGCCTTCTCCCGACTTCAGAATGCAGAAGCTCTGATACTCATGGACGGCGCCCGGCATGATCGTAGGCTGCTCGCCGACGACGCCCTCTCCGATCACTTCCGTGTCGACTCCGTCGCCGAAGGAGTCGTGAATCAGCCACCGGCGAGTGAGAAGCTGGGCGGCGAGTGTGGCGACGTTCTCGATGCGCACGAAATAGGCGAACACATAGTGGCTCTGAGAGGGTTCTGAGTGATCGCGAAGGTAGACGGGTCGCACCGTCACGCGAATTCGCTCCGTCTCCCGGTAGAAGAAGCTTCGGGCGGTCATGTCTGCAAGTTAGTCGCGGAGTCGGAGTGGGCGCCACGTGGACCGGAAAACCGACGAGGTGTCGGCTCAACAGGCACCGCGTTAAAGCCGAGACCGTCTTAACTGGTTTCCCAGACCTTCTACCTAGCTCTTCTCGCTTTAAGAACTCCTCTGCTTTCAAGTAAAGCCAGCCACCATCTACCAGATGACGGGCCTGACCGAATCCGGCCTCACCATCAGATCGCCGGGCTTGCAGCCGAATGCCGCCGCGAACTGCGGCATGTTCGAGACCGGCCCATTGGCTCTCCACCGTCCGGGTGAATGGGGATCGGTGTTGATGCGCACACGTTGCGCTTCGGGAGTGATGTTCTGTCTCCAGATCTGGGCCCACGCCAGGAAGAAGCGCTGCTCAGGAGTGAAGCCATCGATGAGACGCGGCCTCCCCTTCTCGGCCAACGCTTTCTCGAGCGCGGCGTAGGAAATCGAGAGTCCGCCGAGGTCGGCCAGGTTCTCGCCCAGAGT
>JALYKM010000247.1 GCA_030774785.1 Gemmatimonadota bacterium | reverse complement strand
ACAGACGACACTGTCCAGTGACGATCTCGGCGTGCTGCGGACCCCATCCGTCGTGCTCCACTCCGTTCTCGCCCTGCTGGTGTTGCTCGTGGCCACGACGCTGGCGGTGTACAAGCCGCGGGGCATGACCCCGTACGGGCGCCGTAAGCAGCACGAGCAGCGTATGGTGTCGCAGCCGTAGATGCAGCGACTCCTGCTCGCCTTCGACCGGCGCCACGTTCAAGGGCGGCAAGCTCGTCGAACGACGCGGCGAACACCCCATCCGTCGGGGCCCGCCTGATCCAGGCTCGCCTGCCCCGGTCAACAGCATGTGTCCTGCTCATGAGGTTGCAGGCGTATTCCGTGTACTCCTTCTCGCACGATGATTGGCACCATTGCAAGAGCCGCGACCGGGTCAGCCCACCACCACCCAAAAAAGGCGTTGAGACCCACTCCTCCGAGCGCGATCACGGACAGATACGCGCAGAGTGAAGTCTGTTTCGCCTCAGCCTCGAGTGCGGAGCTCTGCATCTTGATCGCGACGCGGCGCTTAGCCCAGGCAAGAGCGGGCATCACGATAACCGAAAGACCAAGAACGATGAGGCCGAACCAGCTCCGATCCGGTTCTTCCGCGAGATAGAGGGACTTGAGGCCATCGATGGTGACGTACACGGCGAGCGCGACGAAGCACCACCCTACGATTCGAAGCGTCAGTACCTCGGATTCAAAGCGTCTCGAAAGATCCGCATCTATACGAAGCCGCCACTGAGCTGCCATACTGGCGATGACTTCGATCACACTGTCGATGCCAAACCCGACGAGAGCTACGCTTCCAGAGAACAGCCCCGCGATAAGAGAGCCGATCGCTTCCAGGCTGTTGTAACCGATGGTCGCGTAGCTAAGCAGGATGCCTTGCCGGACAGCCGAATGCCTCGCCGCTAACAACTCTCCTGATCCAGTCATGCCGTCCTAGAAGTGATAAAAGCCTGATAGCAGCAAAGCGTGGGTGTCATGAACGACCCCAAAGCGATCACGGGCGCACCTCCACTAACAATGTGAGACCTCCCGCACCCTTCTCCTCCACATTGTTGTTCAGAGTGTGGTGCGGAATGTGACAGTGAAAGATCCACTTGCCCGGTTCGCGCGCGGGCCAAATCACGTCGTAACGCTGCCCGGGTCCTACGTTCACCACGTCGGCCTCGAATCGCGCTGCCAGAGCAAGGACAACCCCATCTCTCGCGACGACGGTGAACGGACCGCCGTGCATGTGCATTGGATGAATGAAGTTGTTGTTCGTTCCGATGATTCTGAATTTGATCGTCTCACCTACACGCATTCGGAGCGTGTCGGTCGCCGGATAAGCCTTGCCATTGATGGTAAAAAAGTTCGGCAATCCACCCTCCATCAGCATCGCCGGGTAGGTCAGTCCGTCGCGTCTCAGCCACTCCTGTAGCTGCACTACATAGTCGTAATCGGCTTTCGGCTCAGCTGCCGCATCTTTGGGATGGATGATCATGGAGCCGTAGAGTCCAAGCCCCTGCTGACGGTCGGGTCGCGTATGTGAGTGGTAGAAGTATGTTCCCGACTGGACGACGACGTACTCGTAGACGTAGCGTCCGCCAGGTGGTACGGGAACCTGGGTGATATAACCGGGACCATCCATTGCGTTCGGCACGACCAGCCCGTGCCAGTGCATCGTGGACGGCTCCGGAAGATGATTTGTAAAATTGATCCGGACGTGGTCGCCCTCTGTTAATTCTAGCCTCGGCCCTGGGACTTGCCGGTTGATTGCATACGCCGTGACCTGTACGTACGGCAGAATGTTCCAGCGGATCACCGACGCGTCTAGGTCGAATACCTTGACGCCGTTTTCGATCCTGGGAGCGAGCACGCGATCTCCTCTCGCATTCTCGGGAGCCGTATAGCTCACGATTCGCGGGTCTGCGGCGGCCATGTCACGCATTGCTTCCGGCGGAGTATCAGCCGTCGTGATCATTCCGGGTGGCATAATGGCGCCCCGGACTTCCTCCGCTCGGACACTCAGATTCACGAATGCTGCCGGAACAAACATTCCCGCCAACAGTGCGAGCAACGTAACGCCGGTGAGCGTTACCAGTTGAGGTCGAGTGACAGAATCGCTTTCCGCATCCGCGCCGGGTTTTTTAGGCGCGCCATGCCCTTTGACGCCTGCAGGTTTCTTCTCTTTCTTTTTCACAGCGTGGGCGCCATGACCCTCCATGGAAGCCATTTCGCTCTTACTCATAGGAGCCATTTCGGCCTTGCCCATGGATGCCATTGCGCTCTTGCTCCTGGAATCGCGAACTGTCATCAAGCCATGCTTCATTCCCTTGGCGACCAACCAGAGATTGATCGGATAGGCGATGAAGAAGCCGACGGTGACTCCAAGTGACATCACGAACCAGAACAGCGGCTCGCCAGGCCACATCGCTCGCATGTCGCGACCCATCATGAGGAGAAGCATCACGGGCGCCATTCCCGCCATCATCATGTTCATCGACAACAGCTCGGGCACGAAGCTCCGGCGCACATTCTCCGGGTAGCTGCCGCCCATCATTTCGCGCATGAAGAGAGCTTGGAACACCAACAGCCCGAGAAGAAAGCCGAAGATGTATTCCACGATCACATCGATCCACATCGGAAATCCGAGCAGGGCTGTTGCCGCGGCTGCGAGAATAATTCCCGTGGCGTCGCCGGCCACGCAGTGCACGGTCGAGCCGACGCCCTGCTTCCAGAGAGGCTGGATGAACCGTTCGTGGGTCCCCGCGAAGGGTTCCTTGTCAGCCATTACATAGAGCAGGAGACCGATTGGTCCCATGTAGAGCGTGACGAGCACGAATCCCCACTTCATGATCGGCGCTTCCGGGTTGTTTCGGAACTGATCGTACGCGACGTATGCAGCCGAGAACACGGCGATGGTCAGCCAGGAGTACACCACGAAGTCAATCGGCTGCAGAATCATTTGTTGTCCCGGAGAGGAGTTAGGTCACTTGCGGAAAAAACGGAGCGCCAATCGCTCCCGCGCTAATCCCGATGACTCTTCTTTATTGCCGCTCGGATCCTCCGCCGTAGTGCGTCATCGCGGGCCAGGAGTATAGCGGCCATGTTGTTGTCGACTATCAGGGTCGGCGGCATTCGCCAGCTGACTTGCATGGTTGGAGGCGCGACACGCGTGGTATCGAGAAGGTCCGTATCTCGAGCCACCGCCCCGGCGTCCGCATAAAGATAGACCTGAAGTTCGGCCTGGCCGATTTGGTATAGGATTCCTTCGCCACCCAAAAATGGCTGTCTTACTGGCCCTCCGCTGACCGGATTCAGCCCGTTTTTTCGCAACGCCTCCTCCAGATTCGCGAGCGTCCATTGCAGCCGACTCGCACCTGCAACAGTGTCCCTAAGTGGAGTCGGCGTGGTGGCAGGAGCTGGCGGGACCATGTCCTGCCCATCTCGATCCTTCGACTCCGTGCCGCATACACCAGTCGCAAGGAAACCGAGACAAAGCCAAAATCGAGGCACCTTCATAGCTCCTCAACTTGCGGCTGCCGCCGCCTGTTCGACTACGAGTTTTCCTCTCATCATGTTCATCCCGCAGGTGAACGTAAACTCGCCCGGCTTCTCCGGAGTGAATTCGATCGTGGTGGTCTGGAACGCCGGCAGGTGGCGCGCGATTCCAAAGTCTCCGAACACTATCTCTTCGCTGCACGAAGCGGTTTCATCACGGTAAAAGCCGAGCTTCACCGGGGCTCCCTGTTTGACAACGATGACGTCGGGAGAGTAACCGCCCTTCACGATTACTCGCACCTCTTGAACGCCGCCGTCGGCGACTTGTGCGCTCACCCTGGGTTTCGGGCCGAAAAAGTACCACAGTATCAGCGCACTGAGCACGATGCCTGACACGAGCGCTGTTGTCTCGTGCGCATCCATCTCAGGCGGCCTTCGACGACGCGGTCGCCGCGTTGAAGCGCCGCAGCCGCAAGCTGTTAGTCACGACCGAGACGCTGGAGAAGGACATTGCCGCGCTTGCGAGGATAGGCGACATGAGCCAGCCCGTCAGCGGGTAAAGCAGTCCCGCAGCGATCGGAATTCCGATCACGTTGTAAATGAAAGCCCAGAATAGATTCTGCTTGATGGTACGCATCGTTGCCGTCGAGAGTCTGATCGCGGCCACCACGCCTCTCAGATCGCCTCTGAGCAGCGTTATGTCGGACGCCGCGATGGCTACATCGGTTCCGGTGCCCATCGCGATTCCGACATCCGCCTGAGCAAGCGCTACGCTGTCGTTGATTCCGTCGCCGACCATGCCAACGACCGTTCTCCCCTGCTGGAGGGTCTTGACCTCGCGCGCCTTGTCTTCGGGCAGGATCTCAGCTCTTACGTCGGATATGCCGACCTGTCGCGCAACCGCTGTCGCCGTGCGCCGGTTGTCCCCGGTCATCATCACCACTTTGAGTCCCATTTTCTTGAGATCGGTTACGGCGTCCGAAGCTTCGGGCTTAACCTTGTCGGCAACAGCAACGATCCCCGCGAACTTTCCGTCGATCGCGACGAACATCGCAGTTTTCCCGGCGTCGCTCAACTTCGCGGCCATCTCCTCCGACTCGGCAGGCGAAATTCCTTTTTCCTTCAATAGCGCCCGATTTCCCAGCAGCACCTGATGCTGCTCGACCGTAGCTTCGAGACCTTTTCCTGCCACGGCATTGAAGCTCGCCGGCGCAATAGTGTTCAGGCCGCGCGCCGCCGCTGCTCGTACGATTGCCTCGCCGAGTGGATGCTCGCTTCCCTTTTCAGCAGATGCGATGAGCCTGAGTAGTTCATCCGCATCGTGGCCAGCGGCGGGAATGAGGTCCGTCATCTCCGGCTGACCCGTCGTGATGGTGCCGGTCTTGTCCAGTACTATCGTCTGCAGCTTGTGGGCAGTCTCCAAAGCCTCTCCACCCTTGATGAGCACGCCATGCTCCGCGCCCTTACCCGTACCGACCATTACCGCGGTAGGAACACTCAGTCCGAGCGCGCAGGGACACGCAATCACCAGGACCCCGATCGCATTGACGAAGGCGAGAGTGAAACGCGCTGACGGGTCGGCCAACAGGAACCAGGCGACGAATGTGGCGACCGCGATCACAAGAACTATCGGCGTGAAGATCCCGCTGACTACATCCGCAAGACGCGCAATCGGAGCTTTCGAGCCCTGCGCCTCCTGAACCATCTTTACGATCTGCTGAAGAGCGGTCTCCTTGCCAACCTTCGTCGCTTCAAACCGGACGGAGCCAGTCTTGTTGATGGTGGCGGCGAAAACGTTGTCTCCTGGCGATTTCTCGACTGGCAAGCTCTCTCCGGTCAGCATCGATTCGTCGATTGCCGATGCTCCTTCCGTGATCCTGCCGTCAACAGGAACCTTTTCTCCGGGACGCAGAACGACAATGTCTCCGGGGACCACTTCTTCCACTGGTATGTCTTTCTCGTCTTGTTTCTCTCCCGTCTTCCGGATTACGCGTGCCGTCTTCGGCTGGAGGCGCAAGAGCCCGCGGATGGCCTCCCCGGTTTGACCTTTCGCGCGCGCCTCGAGCATCCTGCCGAGCAGGATTAATGCGATGATGACGCCCGCGGCTTCGAAGTACACGGGTACCATCTTCCCGTCCACGCCCGTAGCGTTCATGCCGGTCATTTGCCCTCCGCCGGCCTTCGCGAAAACCTGCGGAAAGAGCGTGGCTGCAACGCTGTATATGTAGGCGGCTCCCGTCCCGACTGCGATCAGCGTATTCATGTCGGCGGCCCGGTGCCGGAAGGCAGCCCACGCTCCTCGATAGAATTGACTCCCTCCGTAGAAGACCACCGGAGTGGTCAGAGCGAGCTCGATCCAGTTGACCCAGCGCGGACCGATGAGCGTAAAACGGCCATGGGACATCGCGATGAGAAGAACGGGCGCGGACAGCAGTGCGGCAACCATGAATTTCCGCCGCAGACCCAGATACTCGGCGCGGCGCGCGGACTCCTCGGAATCTTCAGCCCCGGAGTCTGCGATCCTGGTGGGAGTCTCTCGAACCACGTATCCGAAATCTTCGATACGCCGGCGTAGCGTCTGGATATCGACAGCACCTGGCAGATAGTCGACGCGAACGAGCATCGTCGCCAGGTTGAATGAAGCACTCACGACACCGCGACTTCTCTCCAGATAGTTTTGCAGCGGCGACGCCGATCCGGATGGCCGTGCAGAGTCATCAACTATGAACTCGACGCTCGCCGTGCCAGCCGTGCCGTAGCCAATGTCTTTGACGCGCGCCATGAGGTCGCGAACGGTCGTGGCATCTGGGTCGTATTCGACAGTTGCGCGCGAGGTCGCGAGATTGACACCCGCGCTGCGAACGCCTGGGGCGGAGGAAAGTGAGCGCTCGATCCTTTGAGCACACGAGGCGCAGTTCATACCGGTAATGGGCAGGTCCACTCGTTCCGCACCGCCGTCCGGTGT
>JALYKM010000246.1 GCA_030774785.1 Gemmatimonadota bacterium | reverse complement strand
GTACTGATCACTCTCTGGACGGAGGATCGCAGGAGGCAGATAGTGATCGTCGTGTTGACCGCGTTTCTGGTGCTGGCGATCGGAGTTAGCCGGCTCTATCTCGGAGTCCACTATTTCAGCGATGTCGTCGGTGGATTCGCGGCAGGCCTGGTATGGCTGGCTGCGTGCATCTCGGGCGTCGAAATTGCGCGGCGGCGAGCGACGCCGTCAAACACGGTCGTGTCTCAGCGGGCTTCGCCGGAGTCGGGTCGAGTATGAACCGCGTGCGCGCGAGCCACGTTTTGTTTCGCCTGGTTGTCGTTATCTGCTGGCTCAATGGAATTTCTGCTAGCGCTCAGGCAACTCAGGCAGCCCGTTTCCGTATCCTGGTCGTTGCGAATGATCGCCCCACGGCTGACGCGATAGTTCGCATCGGCGTGAACGCCGCGAGAACCGACACGGCTGGCGTAGCCGAGTTCGTCGTCGACTCCGGGCCACAAATGATCATCGCGAGCAAGCTCGGCTTTCGCCCCGATTCTTTGCTCGTTCTCGCTCGACCGGGAATGGATACGACGGTAAGCCTGAGTCTTGCGCCGGTGGCGGCAACGCTCTCAACCGTTGTAGTGACTGTCGCGCGCACGGAGCAACGAATCGAGGATGTCCCGATCCGCGTCGAGATACTCGCCGGAGAGGATGTCGGAGAGAAGAGTGCGATGCGCCCCGGCGATCTCACTCAGATGGTCGCAGAGATTCCCGGCGTTCGGGTACAGCCGATGGCCTCAGGCGCAACGGGCGGATCGCTTCGCATTCAGGGTTTCCGCAGCCAGTACACCCAGTTCCTCACTGATGGCCTTCCGCTGACCGGCGCGACCGACGCTGGCCTCTCACTCGTTCAGATTCCACCGCTCGATCTCGCGCAGGTGGAAGTCGTAAAAGGTGGCGCCTCGGCGCTGTACGGACCATCCGCATTAGGAGGTGTGGTGAACTTCGTCACGCGACGCCCGCCCGTGCGCGACGCCAAAGCTGTCCGTGAGCTTCTCGTTTCCGGCTCATCGTACCGTGAGGCTGACGGAGTGACGTTCATCGGCGCTCCTTTGAATGACCGTTGGGGCTACACGCTGCTCGCCGCTGGGCACAACGCGCCGATTCTGGATCCCGATCGTGACGCGTGGTCCGACAGTCCCCGTTCGGCGCGGTTTTCGGTTCGGCCGCGCCTGTTCTGGAGCGGGTCGCGCGGAAGCAGAGCTCTTCTTACCGGGGGTCTTTCACACGACACACGAGCGCATGGCACGCTAGGTGGCGGTACTCCTTCCGGAATCCAGTTTCTCGATTCACTCAGTACCGTTAATGGCGATCTCGGCGGCGCGGCGCGTTTTGTCCTCGCCAGTCAGTTGGTGATCGATGTACACGCGTCTACACAGCGGCTCGACCGAAACCGCGAGATTGGCGGACTGAGGGAGCGTGACCGATCCGGAACGTCCTTCGCCGATGCAGCGGCCACGGTGAATCGTGGGTCGCTCACCTGGTTGGGTGGAGTGGCGATCCGGCGGGAGACAAATCGTAATCTCGATCTGAACGGCTTCGATTACGATTTCAATACGGGCTCCTTGTTCGCTCAGGTGAATGGAGAGGTGGCACCGTCCCTTTCTTTCTCATTCACGGGACGTTGCGATCGCCACTCGCGATTCGGCTCTGCGTGCGTACCGCTGGTAGCGTTTCTCGCCCGTCCGGCAGATGGCTGGACTGCTCGACTATCTGGCGCGCTCGGCTCGCACGCGCCCACTCCGTTCACCGAAGAGACCGCCCTCACAGGTCTCTCTCGACTGCGGCCTTTCAGCGGGCCGCTTTCCAACCTGCTGCGTTTCGAGCGTGCCCGTCAGGGATCTCTCGACCTCGGGTATCGCGCCGGCGGGCTCGACTTGAATGCCAGTCTCTACGCAGCGGATCTGTTTCACCCGGTTGGCATTCGTGATTTGCCATCGGGTCCCTACGCGCAGGAGCTCGCGATCGCTCCCGCACCTGCGCGCATGCGTGGCGTGGATTTCTTCGCTGTGTACACCGCTGACCCCATCTCGGTTACTGCGTTTTACAGCCTGTTACGTGCGCGCGAAATGTCGCTGGATTCTCCGCCAAAACGGCGCGACGTTCCACTCTCTCCGAAAAGACGCGCGGGGCTCGATATCGCGTTCGACATCGAGGAAACGCGAACGCGTATTGCGGTCGAAGGATACTATACGGGTCGGCAGTTCATCGCCGATGATCCTTACCGCGAGTGGTCGAAACCGTACACGATGTTGGAAGCACTCGCCACTCAGGACATTGGCCGCACTCAATTCTTTCTGAGCATCGAAAATCTCACCAATGTCTTGCAGACGTCGTATGATGCACTGCTCTTGCCGGCTCCAGCGCGGAGTGGCCGGATGACAACCGACGTGTGGGCGCCGCTCTCGGGTCGTGTGTTCCGCATCGGAGGGCGTTTTGGGCACTAGGCGGTATTCGACGTTCCGCATCTCTCGCGTCTCCGCTCGAGTGGGAACCGTCGCGCTCTACGCGACCGCTTTCCTACAGATGGCGGGTGTCACAGTGCGGGCCGCCGCGCAGAGCGCTATCTCCGATACGGGAAACGCACAGGCGATCCACGCCGTTCGGCTTTTTCAGTCGCGGGACCTCATTGCCATGGCTGGAATGGCTGCAGCAGTCGCTGCGGTTATGCCTGCTGACCGACGAATCGAGCGCGCGTTTCAGCGGCCAGGTGTGCAGACGAACTCGGGGCTCGAGAGATTCTTCGGTGCCGTTGGAGTCCTTGGTGATCCAGGAAGCGTGGTAGTGAGTGCCGCCCTCT
>JALYKM010000245.1 GCA_030774785.1 Gemmatimonadota bacterium | reverse complement strand
CGGGCGTCAGCTCTGGAACGACCGGAATTGTCGGATCGGTGTAGAGCCGGAGCTGCGCCATTCGATCGGCGCTGGCTGCCGCTCTGAAGACATGATTGGCCACTGGAATCACGACGAGCTTCGCTGCAGGCTGTGCGGCCTTGAGCGCGCGCGCATCGGCTTCGCTGATCTGGACGTCGCGGCCACCCTGTACGATGAGTACCGGTACTTTCACTCGAGCGATCTCGACCGCCGGGTCGTACTTGGCCCAGTTCTGCATGAATTTCCGGTTAGCGGGCGAAAGCAGCGGTCTCAGGGCGGGATGGACATCTCCCGCTTCTTCGCCGCGAAGGTAGCGCGCCGACGCCGAATCCCACTTCACGAGATCCTCGGGGGATAGCTGCTTCGATAGCTGCTCACGCAGAATCTGCATGATCGGCCGGCCCGCACCGGAGAGCATGACGATGCCCGCCACCGGTGCGCCGCGATTGACAGCCTGCAGCACCAGTTCGGCGCCCTCGCTGTGACCGATCAGAATGACCTCTGAGAATCTTCTATCGCCCACGAGTTTCCTCGCTCCGGCGATTGCGTCGGCGACGAAGTCATCGATCGAGGTGTTGGCGATGTCGATCTTGTGGAGATTGTCCCCCAACGCTCGCTTGTCGTAGCGAACCGATGCAATGCCCGCGTCGGCCAGCTGCCACGCAAGAATCGCGTAGAGGTTGGAGTTGTTTTGGGCGCGAAGAGGTCCGGCAGAGTTCCCGTTCCGATCCGTCGGTCCGGAGCCAGCCACGATCAGTGCGACGGGGATCTGGCGACTGTAGTTCGCGGGAAGCGTCAGCGTCCCCGGCAACGTGAGCGTCCCGCTCTGAAACGTGAACGGCGTCTCGATCACGGACTTGGGCGGCAGCGTGTCGATCGCGCCTGTCGCCGGCGTGGTCTGAGCGGCAGCCGGAGACCCGATCGCGGCGATCGATATCAGCGGGAGTATGAAGCGGCTGGGAATTTTCATGTCGTCGAGGATTGATGGGAGCGTCACTTGACCGCGCTGGCTGCAGATTGCTCCCGCTTCCATTCTAGGTACGAATAGATCAGCACTGTGGCCGCGCAAAGAGTAATGACAGTGACGAGAACCACGTGCGCCCATTTAGTCCACGCAAACGCGGTGACGGTGATGATGACGCCGCCTGCGACGAACAGATGCCCGCCTAAGCGATGGGTCTTCTCCCACACCCGATCGCTCGAGAGCGTCCACGGCGTTCTGATGCCCACAAACCAGTTGGGGCGCGCACGCGGCAGAAGATTTCCTATCACGATGAAAAGAACGCCGATGCCGAACGGAAGGACGCGCTGCATCGCCACCGGATGGCCGAGCGACGCGCGAAGAACGACGATGTGCATGCCCAGCATGAACAGCATGATCGAAACGATGATGCCTTCAAACGCGCCTCCGAACTTGGCGTAATTGCCCCCGCGTGGATCGATCGCGGGCAGAACTCGGAGGAGCCCCCACATGCAGAGCAGGAAGAGCGGCATCACCCACGCTCCAAACAAGCGGCTGCTCCACCCGTTCGGCTGTCCCGACATGTCAAAATGGGTCGGCATGGTCTCCGGAAGTCTCGGGAACACGACCGCCGAAGCAATGAATGCGGTGCCAACGATGAGCAACGGGATCCACTTACGCATTTTATCTCCGCGGGCGAAGCCACTTGATGAGGTTTTCCACGACATCCTGAAACACGGTGGTGTTGAGCTCGTACACGATGTGCTGACCATTCCGCTCAGCCAGAATCAGCTCAGCGTCCTTGAGAACGCTCAAGTGACGCGAGATCGTCGCCCAGCTGGTGCTGAACTTCTCGGCGATCTCCCCCGACGTGCGAGGTCCCGAGCGCAACAGCTCGAGGATCTCTCTCCTGGTAGGATCGGATAGGGCGCGAAAGACGTCGTTCATCGGATAGTTAGTTAATTAGCCAACCATCTAATTATATCATTTTGGCGGCTCCGTCAATGAGCTTTACCCCGATTAGAGCTTCCCGGCCGCTTCCGTCGCGAAATAGGTGACGATAAAGTCCGCTCCAGCGCGGCGGATGCCCAGCAGTGATTCCATCATCACCCGATCCTTGTCGATCCACCCGCGATCAGCCGCCGCGCAGATCATCGCGTACTCGCCGCTCACCTGATACGCGGCGACGGGATACCCGGTCTCCGCTTTCACCCGGGCGACGATATCCAGATACGGACCCGCCGGCTTTACCATCACTGCATCGGCGCCCTCTTCGATGTCGGAGAACACCTCGCGCATTGCTTCCTGCGCGTTGCCGGGATCCATCTGGTAGCCGCGGCGATCGCCCGTCTGCGGCGCGGATTCAGCAGCCTCGCGAAAAGGGCCATAGTACGCCGAAGCATACTTGGCGGCGTAGCTGAGAATCGAGACACCCGAGAAGCCGCCTGCATCGAGGGCCGATCTGATCGCCTGCACCCGTCCATCCATCATGTCACTTGGCGCTACGATGTCCGCTCCGGCGCGCGCTTGCGAGAGCGCGGCGCGCGAGAGGAGCTCGAGGGTAGCATCGTTGTCGACGTCGCCGTCCTTGAGCACCCCGCAGTGGCCGTGATCGGTGTACTCGCACATGCAGACATCGGTGAGAACGACGAGGTCCGGAATCTCCTTCTTGAGCGCGCGTACGCCCGATTGCACCGCGCCCTTGTCGTCCCACGCCGAAGAGCCAGTGGCGTTCTTGGTCTCGGGAACGCCAAAGAGGATGATTCCTCCGACACCAGCTTTCGCCGCCGCTTCCGCGTCGCGCAGCATTTCATCGACAGACGTCTGATTCACGCCGGGCATCGAGCCGACGGGGCGGCGGAGCTTCTTCCCGTCGCGAACGAATACGGGCAGGACTAGCTGCGCCGGGGCGAGATGCGTCTCGCGGACGAGGTTTCGGAGCGCGGCGGTGCGCCGCAGCCGGCGCGGTCGATATTGCGGAAAGCTGGACACTCTTACTCCGGTTGCGGAGCTGGAAGCTTGGATAGTTGGCGGAGCTCTACGAGCAGACTGCTGCCGCCGCGAGAGCGGATCTCGGCGGCGAGAGACTCGCCAGTCGACTCGGGTTGCCCGGCGTCGAGCCCGCGAAAGCCTCGCACGATGTGCCTGCCGCTCAGGTCGGCGAGCATACCATATAATGTGGGCCCGTCCCCAGCGTCGCTCACCAGCGCTCCTATCGGCACCTGGCATCCGCCCTCGAGCGCCGCCAGAAACGCGCGCTCAGCGCGGGTCGCGATGGACGTCGGCTCGTGGTCGAGGGGACGCAGGAGATCGCGCATTCTGGAGTCGTCGCCCCTAACCTGAATCGCTATTGCGCCTTGGCCCGCGGCGGGTAGCCACTCAGGCGGATCGAGAAACATGGTAATCCGCTGCTCCACCTCGAGCCGGATCAGGCCTGCCGCGGCGAGAATCGCGGCGTGGACCTGCCCGGTTTCGACTTTGCCGAGCCGCGTGGGAACGTTGCCTCGCAGCTCCACCACCTCGAGATCCGGTCTCCGGGCCAGCAGCTGCGCGCGGCGGCGCAGGCTCGACGTACCGACGCGCGACCCTGCTGGCAGGTCGTCGAGATTCTCGGCACCGGTCCCGCGGTTCACGACGAGGACGTCGCGTGGGTCTTCGCGCTCCAACAGGGCAATGATCTCCAACCCTTCAGAAGACTCCGTCGGCAGGTCCTTCAGCGAATGCACCGCGCAATCGATCTTGTTCTTCGATAGCGCGACTTCGAGCTCGCGTGTGAACAGCCCTTTGGCGCCGATCTCCGTCAGAGGCTGATCGAGCTTCTTGTCGCCCGTAGTCTTGAAGGTGACGAGCTCGGATCTGATTCCGCGTCCCAGCAGTGCGCTCTCCACGAGCCGTGCCTGACGGAGAGCGAGCTCGGAAGCGCGCGTTCCAATGCGCACGACGCCGGGATCGGTTTTCTTCCTAGAAGGCACGCAGCACCGCCGACACGAGACCGTCGATCGTTGATTCCTCGGCCTCAGCCTTCACCTCGATGCCGGCTTCGCGGAGTGCGCCGGATGTCTGGGGACCGATGGATGCGGCCGGTACTTTGAGAGCCAGCTCTTCTCCGACGGCGTCGATGTAGCCTCGGACCGTCGACGCCGATGTGAAGGTTGCGAGATCCACCTTCCCGGCTTCGATGGCGCGGGCCAGCTTCTCCGCGCCCTCGCGGTCCGCGATGGAGTGGTAGGCCTCGATGATCGTCACCTCGGCGCCAATCTCCCGCAATCCCGTTGGCAGCACGTCACGCGCACCCTCGGCGGTAACGTAGAGCACGCTGCTTCCCGCCACGTCGTCGCGTTCGCGCATGATCTCGAGCAATCCCTCGGCGACGAATCGCTGCGGAATGACATCGACTGTAATTCCGTGCTCGAGAAGCGCCCCGGCGGTCGCGGGACCGACGGCCGCGATCCTGAGTCCGGCCAGTGCGCGCGCATCTCTGCCGCGCCCAAGCAACTGCTCCCAGAAAATCGCCACTCCGTTCTGGCTGGTGAAGATCAGCCAATCGTAATCGCTGATCTTGTCGATCGCCGCTCGCAGTGGAGCGAGATCGAGCCGGGCGATTTGCGTCGCCGGCATCTCGATCACGTCCGCGCTGAGCTCGCGCAGCTTCTCGCTCAGAGCAGGCGCCCGATCCGTCGCGCGTGTCACGACGATCCGCTTTCCGAACAGCGGCCGCTGCTCAAACCAGTTCAGCTCGTCACGCAGAACCACCGACCAACCTATGACGGTGATCACAGGTGCGGTGATGTTCTGCTCCTCAGCTTTGGCAGCAATGGAGTCGAGCGTCGCGACAACGGTGCGCTGCCTGGGGTGCGTCCCCCACTGGATCGCCGCCGCTGGAATCTCGCCCGGCATTCCGCCTTTGATCAGCGCATCAGAAATGCCGGCCAGAGTCTTCACTCCCATGTACAGCACGATAGTTCCACCTGCTTTCGCCAGCGCCGACCAGTTCGTTTGCGTGCCTGGCTTGGCCGGATCTTCATGGCCGGTGACGAAGGTGACTGATGTCGCGAGCGCGCGGTGCGTTACCGGGATCCCCGCGTATGCCGGGGCTGCGATTCCGGCTGTGACTCCGGGAACGACCTCGAATGAGACCCGTGAGTCGTTGAGAGCCTGGGCCTCTTCGCTTCCCCGCCCGAACACGAACGGGTCGCCGCCCTTGAGCCGCACTACACGCTTGCCTTCCCGCGCCAGCTTGACGAGCAGAGCGTTGATCTCTTCCTGGGTCGCTGACTCCTTCGCTCCTCCGCGCTTGCCGACGTAGTACAGCTCAGGCCTGCCCGTCTGTCGAGCGCCCGGAGGAAGCAGCGCCGAGTTTGCGAGCGCGTCGTACACAACGGCGTCCGCCGAGTCGATGAGCTGCTTGCCTCTTACCGTGATGAGACCGGTGTCACCGGGACCTGCGCCGACGAGGAAAACCTTCCCTTCAGTCACCCCGCGCTCGCTCTCGTGGCAGTCCTGCGCTATTCGCCCAGGCTTCGTATTCGACCGGTGAGATCTCCGATGGCTTGATCTCGCTGCGCCCACCCCAGAACACGTTCGTGTAGAGAACCGGGATGCCCGCTTCCTCGAGGTGCCGGTCGATCGCCGCCTTGTGCTGCAGCACGAGCTGCTTGTCGGTTCCGTGCGCGACGGCCATGATGTTCACGTTCGCGAACTCGGGCCCGCCTTCGCGCCAGTAGGCATGGGTGAGAATGTGATGGCGACCCACTTCTCTTCCGGCCTCGATCTCGCGCCCAGTGGGAACCCGCCAATGGAACAGCGCGTTGTACCGGGTGACGCGCTCGCCTGCAGCCGACGGCTTCACGTGCTCGAGAAAAGTCGAGAATCGCCCGATCACTTCGCGTGCGCTCAGCGACCTTGCCACGTGAACGAACTCGTCGAGCGAGACTCCCGCCTCTGCCGCCCGTACGCGCCACGGATTGGATGTGATCTCGTCGACCCTGAACTCGCGCTTGAGTCCTGTCAGTACCCGCCACTCGAGCGGCGACAGCTCGACAATGTTCGTGTCGAGGACGCGGCCGGCCGCTTCACTTCTCTCACCGGGTTCAACCGCGCGCCGGCGCAGGTGTCCTACTCCCAGTGCGAACAGCCGCTTTGCGGGCATGATGCGATACGCCTCCGCGCCGACATTCGACGCGAGAAAGTCGCAGTGGCGGATCATCGAGAATCCCTGCGGGACCTTGAGCGTCGTCCAGAGGCGATAAACCGAGCCTGGAGTTTCGGCATCAGTGGAGCGAATCACGACGTGTCCGGAGAACGGATCTTCCTTCACCATATAGTCGAACGCGAAGTCGAGCTTGTCCGAAGAGACGCGCCAGGCGACGAGCGCTCCGGGCGCGAGGTTGGTCGCCATCAATGTCTGACGAATCCGCCGGATGACACCGGACGACAGCATCGTGCGCAGCCGCTCGATCACGACGTCCTCAGGGAGTTCCGCGTTGAAAGCGATCTGCGCGAACGGCTCATTGACGAAGCCGGCGATGCGATCCTCCGACACCGCGAGGATGCGCGCATTCACCGGATCGGATATTTCCGTGGGAACAGTCGGGGCGGGTGCCTGCGCGCCCGGAGAGGGCGCGTGGGCGGGGGACACATTGACCATGGTCATCGCCCGGCCCTCACGCGCTTGCGCCTGAGGTAAAGACTCAGAGCGTAGGCGCCGTAGATTCCGAGCGCGACAGTGTAGGCCAGATGGTAGTAGGACG
>JALYKM010000244.1 GCA_030774785.1 Gemmatimonadota bacterium | reverse complement strand
GCCGAATGCCGCGCTGACCCCGATGGCGCCGGCCAACGCCGGACGACGCTTGACATGAGCAGCCTGTAGCGCGCTATACGAGACGCTCTCGATGAAAGCCGACATGAAGAAGTGCTTGATCTTGTCGATACCGAACCAGCTGTCGCGCGCCACAGCGGTTTGCGCGTAAATGATATTCACCGCGAGGCAGAGACCGACGAGCTGATTCATCTCTTCCGCTCGCGCGAAGCTCCGCTCTTCTTGCCCGGAGACTTGAATGTCTTTGCCCGCGATACCTTGCCTGCCGCCGACGATGCGCCCTTCCGCGCGCCGGTGCCGGCGCGCTTCTTCTTTTTTGTCTTTTGCGCGTCGCCCTGGTCGCGCGCCCAGAGCAGCGCTGCCCTCACTGCGCGCTTCCACCCAGCCATTAACTCATCCGCCGATTCCCGCGGCATCGCCGGTGTGAATCGCGTGAACTGGCGCGTCCCGATGAACTCACCAGCATCGCGCCACACCCCACCAGCGATTCCCGCGAGGCCCGCGGCGCCGAGTGCTGTCGTCTCGATCATGTCAGGCCGTTCGACCGGGATCCCGAGTATGTCCGACTGAAACTGGAGCAGCCAGTTGTTGGCCGACGCGCCGCCGTCCACGCGAAGCGACTCGAACTTTACCTTCCCGCGCTTCGCCATCACCGCCAGCATCTCCGCCGATCCGTACGCCATCGCCTCGAGCGCAGCTCTGGCGAAATGCGCCCGATTCGTCCCGCGCGTCAGACCGACGATCGTTCCGCGCGCCCTCGGCTCCCAGTTCGGGGCGCCGAGTCCGACCAAAGCGGGAACGAAGTAGACGCCATCGTTCGACTCGATGGACCCCGCGAGTCTCTCGCTCTCCGCTGCGCTGAACAATATGCCCATGCCGTCACGCAGCCACTGGATCGCGGCGCCGGCGACAAAGATCGATGCCTCGAGCGCGTAGACTGCGCCGCCTCTCTCGTCGCACGCGACCGTTGCCAACAATCCTTCTCCAGCTTTAGGCACCTTGTTGCCGGTGTTCAGCAGCAGAAACGCACCGGTGCCATAGGTATTCTTCGCCTGACCCGCGCCGCAGCATCCCTGACCGAAGAGCGCGGCCTGCTGATCGCCCGCAACTCCAGTTATCGGAAGAGACTTGCCAAAGAACGAGGTTACCGTTCTCCCAAAGTCGCCGGCCGAAGGGCGCACCTCGGGCAAGATCTCGATCGGAATCTTGAAGAGATCGCACAGCTCCTTGCTCCATCTCAATCGGTTGATGTCGAAGAGAAGAGTCCGGGACGCGTTCGTAGGGTCGGTCGCGTGAACTCGGCCGCCGGTGAGCTTCCAGATCAGCCAAGTGTCGATCGTGCCCGCGAGCAGTCTCCCGTTTCTCGCCACGAACGCGATCTCGGGCTTCTTGAGCAGCCATTCGATCTTCGTCGCGGAGAAATACGGATCCGGGCGCAGTCCCGTCCGTTCGGCGATGAAGCTCGCCTTGCCTTTTAGCTGCGCGCAGCGCTCTGTGGTCCGCCTGTCCTGCCACACGATCGCGCGCGCGAGCGGCCTCCCGGTGTCGCGATGCCAGAGGACGATCGTCTCGCGCTGGTTGGTAATGCCGATTACGTCGGGCCTGACTCCACTCACGGCGATCGCATCACGCGCCGCCAGCAGCGTGCGATCGAGGATCTCGTCGGCGTCGTGCTCCACCCAGCCGGGCTGCGGATAGTGCTGCGTGATCTCCTGGTATCCGCGCCCCGCGACGCGACCATCGGCGGCAATAACGAGTGCGGTTGTACCCGTCGTGCCCTGATCGATCGCCAGAACGTGCTTCATCGAGCTGTCGACCCGACGGGCCGGGAAGTAGACCGATCCATCCTCTGAGAGCAGCGCTTCGCTCATTATCGAAGTTGTCCTTGAGGCTTACTGAAGACTACCTGCCGGGTGCTATCGGCGTGCCGGCCGATGGCTACGGGCTGACTCTCGACGGGTTCTAGGAACAGCCCGCAGCCACAAGCTGGCCCGCTCAAGGCCCCTGGCAGGTAGTCTTCAGTTGCAGTTGCAGTTCCCATCACTCGACTCGCGGCTCCTTCCTTCGTTCAGGGAAGTACTCATCGAGAAACTCTATCAGCGCGCTTTCCTCCGGCGCATGGCCAACGCCGTTGCTTGAAACCGTCAGGTTCTTCGGCAGTGCGATCGTCGCCCCGCTCCGCAGGTACTTCATCACGACCACCGGGTGCACGTAGGACTTCCTACATATGGTAGGGGTGTTCCCAAGCTCGGCTGCAACGAGACGCACGGCTGTGACGACATTCTTTTTCCGTTCGCTCACGCTTTTTCCCTTCCCCAGATCGGCGAGCACGGTCGCTGCACGGAGAGTTCCGCCCCACGTTCTGAAATCCTTCGCCGTGTACGGGAACTGCGCGATGCTCTCGATGTACTCGTTGACGTCGCCCGAATCCACGTCCTGCCACTTCCCAGCTTCGAGATACCGGAACAACCTCGGCCCCGGCGTCTCGAGCAACTGGTTGATGAATCGCGCCAGGTCGCTACCAACGACCACGGTCCGTTGCGCGATCGATCTCTTGCCCCGGTACTCGAATTCCACCGTGTCGTCGAGCACGAGGACGTGGGACTTCCGCATCGTTGTGATACCGAAGGTGTTGTTCTCCTTCTCGTACCTCTCGCTGCCGACGCGAAAGAACCCGTGCGATATGAGGCGCACGATTCCCGCGCACACTTTCTCCTTCGTCAGCGTTTTGCCCCGGAAATCGCGCTGTATACGCGATCTCAGAGTAGGGAGGTCTCTAGCCATCTGCCGGACCCTGTAGTACTTGCGCAGCTCGCCCTTCTCGACTGCGCGGCGATGGTACTTGTACTGCTTGCGTCCGCGCGCGTCGAAGCCCCACACCTGGATCGCTGCTTTCGGATCGGTCGAGATGTGTACGTCGCGCCATGCCGGCGGGATCCGGAGCACATTGATGCGCTCGAGCTGCGCCGGATCGCTGATGGCGTGGCCGGTCGGACCCTTGTAGCGAAATCCCTTCGTCTTCGAGCCTTCACGAACGATCCACTTTCGCGCCATTTATTCTGTCGCCCAACAGCGAATCTTTCTGGGTAGATTTGAGATCGCGGCGCCGCGCGCCGGCCGCCGCAAATTTACCAACAATCACATCTCCATGCCCTTCAAATTCCTGACGCTGGAGGTTGCAGACCGCGTCGCCACCTTGACGGTCAATCGCCCCGACAAGCTGAACGCGCTGAACGACGCGACGATTGCAGAGCTCGGCCTCGCGATCGATCAGATCCGCGTCGATGATTCGATCGGCGGCGTTCTTCTCACCGGCGCGGGACGCGCGTTCGTTGCCGGGGCGGACATCTCGGAATTATCGAGCCAGACGCCCGTTCTTGCCAAAGGTCGCGCCCGCGCGGGTCAGGATGTGTTCAGGAGAATCGAGACCTGTCCCAAGCCCGTGATCGCCGTCGTCAACGGTTTTGCGCTCGGTGGGGGGTGCGAGCTGGCGATGGCGTGTCACATCCGCATCGCATCCGACGCGGCGAAGTTCGGGCAGCCTGAAAGCAAGCTTGGACTCCTTCCCGGATATGGTGGCAGCCAGCGTCTTCCTCGCTTGGTTGGGAAGGGGCGTGCCGTACAGCTGCTGATCACCGGCGAGATGATCGACGCGGCCGAGGCGTATCGGATCGGACTCGTCAACAAGGTCGTGCCAGCCGCCGAGGTGATGAACGCAGCACGCGAAATGATGAAGACGATTCTCGCCAACGGCGCGCTCGCCGTCGCCCTCTGCATCGAAGCGATCGACCGAGGGCTCGAGATGGCGCTCGACGAGGGCCTCATACTCGAGGCCAATCATTTCGGGCTGCTCGCCGCGACGGAAGACATGCGCGAGGGCACACGCGCGTTCATAGAGAAGCGCGCGCCGGCGTTCAAGGGAAAGTGACCACCGAAACGCTCGAGGCCACTGAGCGCGAGCCGCGCACCGAGATGACGCAAGCCCGCATCCGTCTCGACACCATCGCGATTCAGGATTTCAGGAATCTCGAGCGGGTCGATCTCCAATTTCCCGCCGACGGCGTCGCGATCATCGGCGACAACGGTCATGGAAAGACGAATCTCCTCGAGGCGATCTACTACCTTCAGATCCTGCGCTCCATCCGCGACGCGCGCGATCAGGATCTCACGCGATTCGACGCCGCCGGCTTTCATATCGCGGCAAAGGTGTACGAGCCCGACGAGCACGAGATCGCGGTCGGCTTCGATCGGCCCACCAAGCGCAAGAAAGTCACGATCGATGGCGCCCAACCCCGCCGGCTGAGCGACGCACTCGGCTCACTTCCCTCCGTCATGTTCTCCCCGCGCGATTTGGAGCTCGTGAGCGGCGCGCCGAGCGAGAGGCGCAGATATCTCGATCTGGTACTGGCGTTGACGGACAAGAAATATCTGCGCGCCCTCCAACATTATCGCGCCAATCTCGCCCGGCGGAACGCGGCCCTGCGAAATGCAACGCGACGCCATGCGAGTGACGCTGAAGTCTCGGTTTGGGAGCCAGCGTTGGCCGAGCACGGCTCGCGCCTCATCGAAGCGCGCGCGAAGTGGGTCGCCGACTCGGCGCCCGAGTTCACACATCTCGGTGAGGCGATCGGCGAGAGAGGCCAGGCGCAGATGCGATACGTGAGTCCCTTCGCCGAATCCGAGGCGCGCTACGATGTCCTGCTCGCCGCATTCGAGGAGAAGCGGGCGCTCGATATGAGGCGCGGGCTAACCCACGTCGGCCCGCACCGCGACGACCTGGAGCTGACGCTTGATGGACGCGATCTCCGTCTCTTCGGATCAGCCGGGCAACAGCGCACCGCGGCGATCGCGCTCAGGATGCTCGAGGCCGCGACATTGCGCGATCACGCGGGCGCCGAGCCGGTGCTGTTGCTCGACGATCCTTTCGCCGAGCTGGACATCCATCGCGCGGCCAGAATTCTTTTGATGCTGGAGAAGCGCGGGCTCGGCCAGACGATACTCGTAGTGCCGCGCGAGGCGGACATCCCGCCCGGGTTAATGCGACTCGACCGGCTGGCGATCAGGAATGGGGCGATAAGCTCTTAGCGATGGCCAGTCGGGTATTTTTTCGCTACGCGCTCTTTCCTAGCTGTCCCTAACCAACACCACAATCAGCAAGCAATTTCTAAGGCGTGAACCGATCGCTCTAGATCGATCACTACCTATAGGTAAGCAACCCAGACGCCGAGGCCGATCTTATGTCAACACCCAGCGGCAGGAAAAACGCGCACGACTACAAGGCCCGTCTCGTCTGGGACGGCAACCTCGGCGACGGCACATCCACGTACACGGGGTACGGGCGCAAGTACCGCGTCCAGTTCGATGGCAAACCCGATCTACCCGGCAGCGCGGATCCCATTTTTCGCGGCGATGCCACCCTCTACAACCCGGAAGATCTCTTCGTCGCCTCACTCTCCTCGTGTCATCTGCTCAGCTATCTGGCACTTTGTGCGCGGAGCAAAATCAACGTCGTCGCGTACGAGGACGATGCGAGCGGTACGATGGTACTCCGGCCCGATGGTGGCGGAAAGTTCGAGAGCGTGACACTGCGGCCCAAGGTGACGATCGCGGCAGGAGGCGATGAGAAGCGCGCGATGGAGCTGCATGAGACTGCGCACGACATGTGCTTCATCGCGGCGTCGGTCAGCGTTCCCGTTAGTCACGAGCCGCAGATCAAGGTCGCGGATGCAGGAAGACCAGCTCAGAAGCCGACGGAATTTGAAGCCCGCCCGTAAAGCGCCTCGCCGGCGCTTAACTTTCCGCTGTGGTCTTCGATCTCTTCAAATCCCGCCGGCGCAGACGCCTGCGCGCACAGAGTGCGCCCGCCGCCTGGCGCGCGATCCTCGAACGCAATCTTTCGGTCTTCAGCCGGCTCGCGGCGAATGATCAGGCGGAGCTGCTCGGCCACACCCAGGTATTCCTGGCAGAAAAACATTTCGAAGGAGCCGGTGGGCTCGAGCTGACCGACGAGATCCGTGTCACGATCGCGGCCCAGGCTTGCCTGCTGCTAATGCATCGCGAGAGTGACTACTACCCGGAGCTGGTCTCGATAATCGTGTATCCGTTTGGGTATACCGCGACCGAAGAGCGGCACATCGGCGGCGGCATCTGGGAAGAGGGCGGCGAGGACCGGCTTGGACACACCGGACAGAGACTCCGCGCGTTGGTCCTGGCGTGGGACTCGGTGCGTCGCGGTGCCGCGGCCCCGACAGACGGCGAGAATCTCGTGCTCCACGAATTCGCCCACCAGCTCGACTTCGAGAATCAGCGCAGCGACGGCACGCCCGCGCTCGAGACACGCGGAGACTATCTTGCCTGGGCGCGCGTGATGAGCGCCGAGTTCGAGGCGTTGCGTGATGCTGCCGACTCGGGCATACCCACGCTGCTCGACAGCTACGGCGCCACGGATCCGGCGGAATTCTTCGCGGTGATCACCGAAGTCTTTTTCGAGCGCCCGCGCGCGCTCCGGAAATTGCATCCAGCACTGTTCGAACAGCTGGAGCGGTTTTACCGGCAGGATCCAACCAATTATTCCGCCGAGCGTGTGACGGCCTAACTTCGCGAGGAGGCGTACGAGGATTGCTGGAGCTGCTCACCGAGCCCGCGACCTGGCTCAGTCTGATCACGTTGACCGCGATGGAGATCGTGCTCGGCATCGACAACGTGATCTTCATTTCGATCCTGATCGACAAGCTCCCGCCTGGGCAGCAACCGTCCGCACGACGGCTCGGACTGGCACTGGCACTGATTCTCCGGCTCGCGCTGTTGTTTGCGATCACCTGGGTGATGGGCCTCACCGCTCCACTGTTGTCGATCCTCGGCAAGGGATTCACCGGACGTGATCTCATTTTGCTGGGTGGAGGTCTATTCCTGATTGCCAAGGCAACACGAGAGATCCACGAAAACCTCGAGGTCGTGCACACGGAGCGGAAACCTCCGTCGGGCAGGGCGGCGTTCGGAATCATTCTCGTCCAGATTCTCGCGCTCGATATCGTGTTCTCGCTCGACTCGGTGATCACCGCTGTCGGAATGGCGCAGCACATCTCGGTGATGGTGGTCGCGATGGTCGCCGCGGTGGGCGTCATGCTCGCGTTCTCCGGGAGCATCGCGGCATTTGTTAACCGGCATCCGAGCATGAAGATGCTGGCGCTCAGCTTCCTCCTGTTGATCGGAGTCGTACTGGTGGCTGACGGGATGGGGCAGCACGTCGGCAAGGGATACATCTACTTCGCGATGGCGTTCTCGTTCGGCGTCGAGCTTCTCAACATGCAGGTGCGTGGAAAGGCGGCGCCGGTGTCGCTGCACAATCGCTTCGATCGAGAGCCCGGGTGACTTTTTTTCTTGGACTGATCGGCATTCCGGTCGCCTGGCTGGTCCTCCTGGTGAGCCTCCTGGCGAGGAAGAGTCCCAGGGGCATCGGCATCAGCGTTCTCTTCTTCGTTCTTGCGGCGGGCTCGGCGTTCTGGGCAATCACCCAGTCGCGTTCCTCCACGGCGGGAATCGGCATGATCGGGCTGCCGTTCATCGGAGCGGTTGGTGGATTCCTCGGCTTGGCGTTCGGCCGCTGGCGATCGTCGACCGATCCCGGCCGCAGCGTCGGTGCGCTGCTTAGCTTGGGCGCGGCGGTGTTGCTGGTTGCGTTCAACATTCGTGAAGGCACCAAGACCGTAGCAAAAAACTTGGTCGGAGACGAGAAGCAGGTAGCTTTTTCGGCGGAGGTCGAGCGCGACCGCGCGTTGATTGCCGCCGGGCTGGGGGAGAACGAGAACCGGCAGCGCGCCTGGATGGATAGCGGCATTCGGGCTCGGATGAGTGATCGTGCGTTCCTGATCGCCGCGCTGGAGAACGATTCGGTCTCGCCGGTAATCCTCGACACCCTCGCGAGCTCGAACGACCTCGGCATTGCGCTTCAGGCGGTTCGCAATCCGAGCACCAGCCGGGCGACGCTGAGGCGTGTTTACCTAACGCACTCGTATCCCGACTATTTTTTTCAGGCTCTCGCCGCACATCCACAGACGCCACCGGAGATCCTCCGGGAGCTTTACACAAAGCCGCGCACCATAACGGGACTCGACATCTGGTTCGCGCGGAATCCCGCGACGCCGCGTGACATTCTGGATCGGATATCGAAGACGACCAAAGAGAGGCCCGTCATCAGCGAGCTGCTGCAAAACCCGGTTCTCGATTGCGCCCTGCTCGAGGAGGCTGCTCGAAATGCCGCATCGGCGCCGCACGATCCGGCGGATTACGTTACCGCGCGGATCGACGAGCTCCGTCCTGAGTTGTGTGCAAAGGGACCGCGGAAGTGAGAAAGCGCGATCCCAACGAGAAGAAGCGGAAGCCCGAGCCGCTCGCCAACGTGCTCGGCGCTTTTCTGAAAGAGTCGAAGCTCGAGGAGCGAGTCGAGCAGGCATCGGTCGTTCCCGAATGGGAATCGCTCGTCGGAAAGCAGATCGCGACGGTGACGAAGCCGATTTCGGTGACGCCCGACGGCACTCTTTTCGTTGCGGTGAAGACGAATGGCTGGATGACTGAGTTGTCGTTGATGGAGCCTCAGTTACTGCGTGCGCTCAACGCCAAAGCGGGCCGCGCGCTGATCAGGAAGATCCGGCTGCAACTGATGCGCTGAATGCCGGCGACCCTCTAGACAGGCCAGTCGCCTCGTCGCGTGTTGCCCTCGCAAGTCGATACGCGTCAATAACATACCGACCCACCCATCAAATGAGAGTCGCGCCGGGGTGCTGCGTGATTAGAATGTTGACCAGATACAAATGACAGCTGAGCCCACCCCTGCCTGGAAGCGCTGGGCGGAGGCTGCTGTATCTCGCGCAGGGAGACTCGTCCTCGATGCGGCCCGCCACGACAGCATCCGCAACCGGATCCTCGCCTTCGCGGTCGTGGCCACGCTTGTCCCCTCCGGTGTGACTCTTTGGTTCGCGTACGCTCAGGCGCGGCACTGGCTGGAGCAGAAAATCAAACAGGATCTCGTCTCGGAAAGCTCTCAGACGGCGCGTGCCACTGGCGTCTGGCTGCGGGAACAACTTTTCGATCTGCGCGTCTTCGCAGCTTCCGAGGTAGTTGTAAAAAGCCTCGAACGCGCGGGTGCCGCTGGTAGTAGCGCCCCGGCCAATGCCCGTCTTCGCGATTACCTGGCCTCACTGAATGGGCGGTTCCGCGATTACGGCCGACTCACGGTGGTCGATCTTGGTGGCCGCGCGCTGGCGACGAGCAAAAGCGGACCAGCGAGAGTGGACCTCCCAGGCGACTGGGCGGTGACCATCCGGGCGGAGAAGCAAGTGGTTGGGCCTGCGTTCTGGGTTGCCAGGACAGGCAAGGCGAAGCTACTTGCCGCCGTACCCGTCAAGGCCGCCGACGGCAGACTCCTGGGCGCCGTTCTGGGGGAGCTGGATCTCACCCCGATGGAGGAGTTGCTTCGCTCCCTGGCGTCCGATTCCGCCGGTGCGATCTATCTGGTGGCTTCGAACGGAGCACTGGTTTCCAGCTCCAACGGCCTCTCAGCGCAGCGAAAAGCCAGAATCCCGCGCGAGGCTCTCGATCTACTGCGCAGCGAGCAAGGCGGACTGTCACTGTACACCAGCATTGTCGGACGGGAGGTCATCGGAGTCATCCAGGAAGTGCCCCAGGCCGATTGGTCGGTGTTAGCTGAGATTTCCAGCGACGCGGCGTTCCGGGAGTTGCGCCGGTTGCGAAATATCGGCCTGCTCTTCGTGGCGCTGCTGCTGCTCGTAGCAGGGTCTGGTGCCTATTTGCTCGGAAGATTCATCGTGCGGCCTCTCGACCGTCTGACGAAGGGGGTCGCCGAAGTCGCGGGAGGCGATTTGGAAGTGGACCTCCCCGCGGGCGGAGGGGCGGAGGTAGGCTATCTGACGACCGTTTTCAACCACATGGTGGCTCGTTTGCGTGAAGGAAGGCGCGAGCTCGATGCCATCCACACGACGCTGAAGAAGAAGAATGAGGAGCTCGAGCGGCTCTCGGTCACCGATGGCCTGACCGGTCTTGCAAATCATCGGTTTCTGATACACCGGCTGATCCAGGAGGGCACGCGGGCAGACGCGAACGGCGGAGAGTTTGCCGTCCTGATGGCGGACGTCGATCACTTCAAACAATACAACGACGAATTCGGGCATCCGGCTGGGGACGAAGTGCTGAGGAGAGTTGCGAACCTGCTCCGCCAATCGGTGCGAGACACAGACTGCGCAGCACGCTATGGCGGAGAAGAGTTTGCCATTGTGATGCCGGAGACGTCCGCCGATGAAGCGTGCAAGCTCGCCCAGAAGATTGGCAGACGGGTCGCCTCGGAGGTCTTTCCCGGCCGGAAGATCACGCTCAGCATCGGTGTGGCAGGGTTTCCTCGCGACGCTGACCTACCCCACGCCGTCATCGCTGCGGCAGACAGGGCTCTATATCAGGCCAAGCGAGAGGGCCGGAATCGAACCGTTCAGGCTCGCTCGAGACGCAAGACGGCGAGCTGATCAACGTCGTGCGACCAGACTTCGATTAATCCAGCCAATCCGCCGGCGATCGTCGGTAACCTTTATCCATTCGTCGTCGTGTGACAAACCTGTGAGCGTCGCACCTCCTTCCACCGCGAAGGCGATCGGAAAGTCAGTTCCTGGCCCGTCGCGAACGTTTCCGGGGAGAGTCACCTTCAGGCGAATGGGAACGGCGAACGGTGTTTCGCCCGTCCGGACGGCCGGAAGCCGGTTGGCCGCGGCCAACCGGCTCCGGGCCGCCAACGCGAGTCCTTTGGCCTGACCCGCGAGGTAAAGCGCGCCCCCATAATTCTCCTTATCAAACGCGTCGGCGCTCTGGCGAAGGAGGCGCGTTGCCTGCTGGGCGTCTGGATGCTGGGGCGGCGCGATCGATTTCAGTGATTGGAGGGCGACCTCAGCTTCGGCCATTCCGGAGGCCGCTTCCGCTCTTCCGTTCGCTGTTTGTACCTGCGCTCTAGCTTGCACGACAGCCGTGCGCATCTCCTCCAGGCG
>JALYKM010000243.1 GCA_030774785.1 Gemmatimonadota bacterium | reverse complement strand
GATATATCCTCTCGCTGTTTCGTACCTCATTCGTCTGCTCCGCTTTTTGTGGTGTCGTCATCTCTTCGCCGGCCTTTCAGAACATCGCGCAGTATCTCAGCAGCCATCTCGCCGATTCGGACCTTGGCATTCTCGTCAATCCAGCGGACCAGGTTTTCCGGATCATCCGGTAGGCGTAGCCAATCACTGTCACCCGGAGGAGAGCCGTGAGGATACGCCCAACCTTCCGGCGGTCGGCTCCGATTGAAAACTTCGATCAGCTCAGAGCGCAGAACAGCCAACACAGTCTCGTCGAGCGGTCGCTCGCGCAGCCAATCGGGTCCTTCAAGAACGCCGGGCAGATCGCGGCCGAAAGTTTCCTTGTATGTCAAGGCGCAACGCGCTTGAAAGTACAGATTGAAAATCGCTTTCTTCTGAGCTTCCAACTCCGCATCGAACGGTGGTCCCTGCTCATCCCAAGTCATCGACTAGCTCCTCTCATATCTGTGTGTTTAGCTCGCCACGCTGTTCCAGGATATCCACTGCGCGGGTCACTTCTTCCGGTGTCGCGGCGAACGTCACCGTGTGAGGATCTGACTGTAGGGCGCCAAAGAACCGAATCTCCTGCAGCTCGCTTTCGCTCATATCCTCGAGGCGAAGGCGAAGCCGAGTTTTTGACACTCGACGTCTACGCGGCATCGTCATCTCCGAACAGCACTAGCCGCGGGTCGGACGGGTCCCATTTCCGAGTAGCAGGAAAATCCCCATAGTTGCGCACACGTCCCGTTACCCGATTGATCCATACGCGGCCAGTCATACCCTTACGCCGTCCGCGAATGATCGCTCTCCGCTCGGGCAGAGAGAGTGACTGAAAAACAGTCTTCACCCGCTCCCATCGGTGGCTATCGCGCCTCGGATACTGCCCGGACCAGTACGCGAATAGATCCATCCCTTTCCGACGCTTCTCTCCTCGCAAGCCCGCCAAGATCGCAGCCCGCTCCTCGGCCGGAATGCTCGGAATCAATCGGTTCCTGTGTCGCTTACGTGGCATCGCTATCTCCGGTAGAGAGGATTCGATTCGCCTTCCAAATCGAGCTGCGCGATCAATCTGGCAAAGGCCAAACGGGCCTGCTCCTCAACGCTTACGCTCGGATGCTTCCGCGGTGCCCCGAAACGATCGATGTAGATGGTCCCGTCTTTTGCCAGCCGTTGCCGCGCCTCTTCCGCTCGGTCCCACGCTTGGCAAGCCAGCGCCAAGATCCTGACGTGATGCTCCGCCAGTTCATAGGTCGAACACACATGCGTCCACCACTTTCGAGTGGAAGCATCCAGGTGACGCGGCGGTGGAGGCGGCTTCTTAGTGTCGCTCATCGCCGAGCCTGAGTGGCCCTTTTCTGTTTTCGCTGGGGAACGCGAATACATCTTTCCGTCCCCGAAAGCGGTGGCGAAGGGTTAACGTCCTTTTTTGCGTTATCCCCCCGTAGAGGCCCTTAACTGTCCTTTCGAGCCCCTTCGTGTCGGAGTGACATACCAAGAGGATCATGCTGGCCTTCCATACTGCATTGCACCGGGCTCTTCTAGAGAGAGAGCACCGGCAGCAGTAATCGCGGCATGCTGCCGTGCAGTATCGATTGCAGTAACGTTGCAGTTTGCAGTAACCGCGTAGGTTCCTCTCGGCGTGATGATGTTTGGCGCGCCTTTCTTCGGTGCAGCGTCCACGTAACCGTTTGCGATCAAGTACTTTCGGCTGTTGTAGAAGGTGCGCTCCTTCATTTCAGTAGCCTTGAGCCAAGCCGTTGTCGACAGGCCATCCTCCATCGATGCGTCGTGCAGTATGGAGAGCGCTTTGTGCCTCGGATCGCCCGGCATCAACAGCGATACTGCAACGCGATCATTGGCAGTAACGAGGGCGCAGGAATCCTCGACCCTGACCAATTCGAGGTTGTATGGGTCGAAGTGGGGAGCGTCCTTTTGCTTCTCGCAGCTCACGACCAGCCGGTCCTGTTCGCGCTTGAGCGAGACCATGCTGTCGGCAGCACCCCGAAGGGACGTCGAGCCGCGTTCAGAATCCCCGTCTTTTCGTGTATGGTGAAGCACGACAACCGCGGCCTTAGTTGCCCGGCGAATCATGTCGATCGCCTGAATGGCGATACCCATGTCCCTTGCGCTGTTCTCGTCGCCGCCAGCCATGCAGCGGTGTAGTGTGTCGAAAATGATTAGAACGATGACACCGTGCGCAGCGAGAGTATCGAGGGCTGCGAGGAAGGTCCCAACCTCGCCAGCCTCGAGTAGCTGCACGGGTTCAGTCAGGAAATACACACCAGCCTTCTCGTACCACTCGTTTGAGTGCTTCCAGGCGCTCACACGAACGGGCAGGCCCGAGGATCCTTCGGCGGCAACGTAGACGACGAGCCCACGCTTCACTGAATGGCCGAAGAAGTTCTTGCCAGTTGCCACGCTGAAGCCGAGAGCCATCGAGTAGAACGTCTTTAGGTTCTCGGGAGGTGCGTAAACGACGCAGAGCCCGCCCTCAGGAATGTGGTTCTCGACTGTCCATTGTGGCGGCGGGAGTTTTTCGATCGCCACATCGTCCCGAAAATGGAATCGGGAACGCGATGGAGCAGGCGCGCCAAGTTCAGCCTTTGCGCGATCGGCCGAGGAAGTCACGGGTGAACCTTGCCTCGCGCGCGTTCGACTTCCTTGAGCCAGGCCGCGTTATTGAACGTTCGCGGGAATGGTAGCACACGGCCCGAGGAGCGTTGCACGTTTTGCTTTCCTTTTAGTTGCGCCCGCAATGCCTTAATCAGCGAGTGGATTTCGTCGTCGGTGCCGGGAGTGGGTCCGAGTTGAGCGAGCAAAGCCTCCAGGCTGGGAAGGCGGCTCATTATGTGGCTCGGCGCGTTCTGCAACCATTCGAGAAGTTCAAGCTGTTCAGGATCTTCGCGCAGAAAGCACGCTAGACCTAGCGGAGTGATTTCTCCGGCGATGCTGGAAAACTCCCGAACCATGTACGCGAGGGATTTGATCGACTCATCCTCGATCATCTCGGGTTCGAGCTGCTTCACAAGGCGAGGAGTAACGGCGAGGTGAATTGCGATCTGGAGCTCGATCGACCTTCGGACAGCGTCAGGAATCCAGCGCGGGCTTGGAGGCGCGTCGATCTTGCCGAAGATTTCATCTAGGTCGGCCTCAGTGCGGGGATCGTCATAGGCACGATGCTCCGCATCTTGATTCGGATAGGCTGCGCACGTAGCGTTAAGCATCGTCGTTTTAGAAAACGCTTTCCCGGCCGTCGAAAAACTGGGAGAGCGTTTTCTTTTGGGCGGCTACGCAGCCGTAGAGGGGCGCGTGATTCCTTCCTGGCGTACGCGCTCCACATCCTCAGAGCGATACCTCACGGCGCCGCCGATCTTCACGTGTGGGAGCTGCCCGGCGTAGCGGCCCGTTGCCCGCCAATTCTGCAGCGTCTGCGCTGCTATGCCGAGCTTCTGTGCGACCTGGTCAGTCGTCAGCAGATCTGAGAGTACTGCGGTGCCATCCATTTCCTACTCCCGGTTTTTGTGTTTCGTCCTACCGGGAGTAGGATGCGACTAATTAGGTGAGTCTAGTTATGACGCTTGAATCGTGATTAAGCCTACCCTCTAGAGTAGACGGCCTTTCGGACCGTGTCGGCTTCTAAGCTGTACTCGTCCGCGAGTAGTTGAATTGCGACGTCGTGAGGTGCGGTCTTGAAGTGCTTCTTTCGGTAGGCCTTCTCATCGCTCGCCAGAAGTATTTGCAGATCTTCGAGATGTCGGTCGTATAACCAACGCATCCACTCTTTGTCCGGACCCTTTTTCTTTCGGGGTCTACCACTATTGCCGCGCGGAACTTTCAAATCTCCGATAAGCCGCATCCCGATGTAACGCGCTGCCGGTGAGTGAGGTTCTAGCCCCAGCTCGTAGATTGCACCCGCGATTTCTTCCAGCGAAGGATGCCGTCCCTCGGTAACGCCCGCCAAGTGCAGCTTCCAAACCCTGTCACGCTCTTGCCGATAGTATTCGTCGGGCGTCATCCGCGACCTCCTCGGAGAGGAGTGACTCTCCCGCCTTTCTTCCCGTCGAGCGCCGCGGCAATCTCGCTCGAGACCGCATCTGCCGCGATCCGTTTCGCGTCTTGCTGCAAATGCGCGTACCTCTCCGTAGTCGCTGCGCGAACGTGACCTAAGAGCGCACCCACGGCGAAAAGAGAGGTACCGCCTCCAACCGCCCATGATGCGAGGTTGTGTCTCAAGTCGTGAAGGCGAACATCGTCTAATCCCGCCTCGTGCCTAACGCTCGTCCAAGTCCGCCGCACTTCGCTCAGGTGCCCGCCAGGATTGAGAGCGGAAGGGAAGACCCACGGATTGCCCTTGTCGCGTGGAAGCCCCTCCAGGACCGCCACAGCGGGCGCACCGAGCTGCCTGTATGATCGCCCCGTCTTCGAGTGTGGCAACGTCGCCATCCCGCGGGTGAGGTCCACGTTTCCCCATCTGAGTGAGAGCGCTTCACTACGTCGCCACCCTGAAAGAGCAAGGAAGCGGATCGCTGCAACTGCGAACGGATCTGCGGGAATGAGCTTGTCCCAATCCTTCGTGCGATGCTTTTGCGTTGCTCGCGATTTCGGTTTCTTTTGCTCCGCCGGGGAAGGGCGTAACCCTTCCTTCTCAGCTCGCGTGAGAGCTGCACCCAACCGTCCTACCTCTTCGGGCGTTAGGTATCGCTCCCGGAATTGCTCGGGGTATTTCTCCACCTCTCGGACTGGATTTGTGCCGCGTGGCCGGTAGCCTCGAGACTCAGACCACAGAACGAGCGTGCCAAGAAGCGTGATAATCCGGTTAGCGAGTGCCGGTGTTTTACGATGTGCTGAATGCAGCGTCGTCACGTCCTTGAGCGTTACATCACCGATCGCTTTGTTGCCGAGTGCGGGAATGATGTGCCGCTCGAATAACCGATCGTACTC
>JALYKM010000242.1 GCA_030774785.1 Gemmatimonadota bacterium | reverse complement strand
ACCTTCGCAACATGGCGACCTACGAAGAGCAGTACGCCGCCGACAACGGTGGTGCGTACTTCGGTGGAACCGCTACTTCAGCTGCTCCGCTTCAGGGCTTCAGCCCTTCGCAGAACGTGACCGTCGTGGTGACGAACGTCGCCGGCCCGCCGCCTTCGTGGAGCGCGACCGCGACCCACACGCAGTCAGCGAAGACCTGCAGTATGATCAACGGTGTGATCGCCTGCGTCTAAGGCAAACGAGATCTGGTTGAACAAAACGGGGACGGCTGAAGCCGTCCCCGTTTTATTTTGATGCTCGACAACTGGCCAGACAAAAATCGAAGTAGTCCAGGCTCGCGTCCGCTCGCAACAATAATCCTTCGGCGATCCCGAGTCTTGCTTCGGGGTACTCGCGCACCTGCGCCTCCACCACGTGATTCAGCCATCCCTCTGCGTGCCCTATGTCGATGATCGCGTGAGCTCCGTAATAGACGACGGTCTTTTTTTGGATTCCAAGCCGCGTTGCGCCGTGCACTACTCGCGTGCACCGCTGGGGAGCCAGGAGCTCCACGGCGCCGAGCACCCCCTGCGCGCGAAAGGCATTGCGACGGTGAATGCAGCTCCAGATCATCAGATTGACCCCGGACAGGACCTCCCACGGAAGCTCCCCAGCGTCCGGAGCAGCGAGTTGGAGATCATCGATCAGCTGGTGAAAGAGGTGAGTGTGTACCGCCTGGTCGCGGCCCCTCCCCATCTCGTCCCAGTAATTGCTCGCCATCTCCATCTTCACCTCACCGCGGGTTCCTACCTGGGCAAGAGCCACCAGGTCGTCAAATGCTGCCTCGCCGGCGCATTCCATTTTCAGGAACCACTCCAGCTCCGACATCGTAGCCTCTGACGCGAGATACGCGTAGAGCTCGTGCTCGTATAGCGGGTGCGCGAACGCGGTGAGCTGGTACCATCGGGCGAACTCCTTCGGGTCCGATGGGAGAGCTTCCAGGGATAGGTTCGATCCGTTCCGAGCGCGACGAACAATGTCGCTCTCCCACGCTCCCTCCAGCTCGCGCATCACCCGGCAGGCAAAGGGATGGAACTGGTACGCCTGCTGACTCGTGGTCGGAACCTGCAAGTGCTGTTTGTAGAGAACTAGTAGCGCCCGGTGCAGATCCGTCCGGGCCGGGTGATCGATCCAGGACGCCGTGTGCAGGTCGGTGGTGCGATCCGACGGATAGGCTCTCTTCCCGAGGTCCCTGGCGATCTGAATCAGGCGTTCCTCCCTGCCAACGTCTCGATCGAGCTCCAAATCGAGATCGGAGGACGCGAGGAGGGTGCTCAATAGGATCGCGAGGGAAGCGTCTGGAGACGAGACATCGGGCGCGCGACGTACCAGCGCGAGGGTTGGCAGCTCAATCGACTTCAGCATGAAGAATTCAGGAGACCAGGTTGAGGGTCCGGTTCGGTGCTTGCATTTCACCCGCGCAATGACGCTGATTTTGCAAAACGTGAGCCCCCCGCGCTTTTCGATGCCTTAATGACTGGACCGCACCAGCCACTTGGGAGCTCTCCCGCGGTCGGCGTCGTCTCTCTGCTCCGGGAGGCATGGCGGCTAGAGCCGTTCACTCCGCCATTTACCTTCAGTGCTTTCTTCTCCCCGGAGGATACCCTTCTCTGCGTGTGCGCCGCGGAGGCGGCGATGCGTTTTCTGTCCACACCCTCTGCTGCCCCCGGCACCGTAAAAGAGTCGCTGCGCGTTGCCGAGCTGACGTCAGGGAGCGGACTTGTGGGTTTTTACCTTTTGCGCCAGCACGATGGTGCGACTTTACTCGGCCTCGACATCGACGAAGAGGCAGCACGGGTCGGCGAGCACAATGCTCGAATCCTTCGGCTCGCGGGGCGAGCGCGATTCATTCAAGCCAATCTCTGGTCACCGGAGACTACTCAGCTGCTCGAGAGCGAAAAACCGCACCTCCTCGTCTGCAATCCTCCGTACATCCCCGAGCCGCCCGACACAACACTGCAGATGGAAGCCGGCGCCGGGCCGAGTGGTACCGCCCACCTTTTGCGCGCCCTTGAATTGGCGGGCGCTGTCAAGCCGGATGCGCTCGCGCTGTCGTGGTGCAGTCTTTCCGATCCAGCCGCAATCGTCCGCGCGGCGGAAAGTTACGGCTATCGTCTCGATAGGCTCTTCGTCACGGCGATTGCGGACGGGGAGTATTCCGGCTCCGTGCACTCCTACCTGCGCGATCTCCCTAGCGCGTATCTGAACGAACAGAGCGACACCGTCCGGGCCGTCGCGCCCGATCAGTCCGCCAGCTTTGGATATCTGTTGCTCGCCGGAGCGTTCTCCGCCCAACACAGCAACACGGTCGTCGGCAGCGATGCTCCTTCTGCAGTCGAAACGATCTGCCGGGACTTTGCCGGTATCGGGGTCCGAACACTCCCTTCGCCAGTCGCCCCGTTTCCTGTCCATTGCTTTATCCTTACCAGGTGGGATGAGCTGGACCTTCGAATCATGCTGCACGGTCCAATCGCCAGAGCCGGGACGGCCTGAGCATGAGATTTCTCGGAATCGGCGACACGGTCGATCTCGGCGACATGTACCTCCGCCTCCAGGAGCTGGGTCACGAAGTTCGCGTCCACGCATCCGACGCCGAAGCGCACGATGTAATGAGAGGCATGCTTGACTTCACGGGCGACTGGCGTCGTGAGCTGGACTGGATAAAGGCCGCTGGAACAGAAGGCGTAATCCTTTTCGAGACCGCGTCGCTCGGCGAGATACAGGACGAATTGCGACGGGATGGCTTCAACGTCATCGGCGGCAACTCGCTCGGCGACCGGCTCGAGAACGAGCGGGAGTACGGACAATCAGTGCTGCGTAGCCTTGGCCTGCGCACCGTCCGGAGCCGGGAGTTTCAGAGTTTTGACGATGGCGTGGCGTTCGTGGAGAAGACACCGGGCCGGTATGTCTTCAAGCTCAATGGAAGCGAGTGGTCGTCGACGCGCGGCTATGTCGGAGCAATGGCGAGCGGTGAGGACATGCTCGCTTTTCTTATGGGAACACAGCGTAGCTGGCCTGCTGACGATCGGCCCTCATTCGTGCTGATGGACCACGTCTCCGGCGTCGAAGTCGGAGTGGGCGCCTTCTTCGACGGCGAGAATTTTCTGTCGCCGGCGAACCTGGACTGGGAGCACAAGCGGTTTTTCCCGGGCGATCTTGGCGAGCTCACGGGTGAGATGGGCACGGTAGTCACCTACCGCGGCGCCGAGCGACTGTTCAACGATAGTCTGGCGCGCGTTGCCCCGCTGCTCCGCGACTCCGGCTACCGCGGGTACATCAATCTCAACACGATCGTGAACGAAGAAGGCGTCTGGCCGCTCGAGTTCACCTGTCGGTTCGGGTATCCCGGATTTCCGATTCTCGATTCACTTCAGCTGTGTGGGTGGGACACGATCTTTCGTGCGTTGGTACATCGCGAGGCCCGTGACTTCCCGACCCGCACCGGTTATTCGGTAGGTGTCGTCATCACCGTACCGCCGTTTCCCTATTCGCATCAGTACGAGGCGCTTGGGAAAGGCCGGCCGATCTGCTTCACGAAAGATCTCGATGAGTGTGACCGTCAATCGTTGCACTATGGCGAAGTGGATATCCAGAACGGGCAGCTCGTCACGGCCGGAATGATCGGCTATGTAATGGTAGTGACGGGCGTGGCCGAGACGATCGAAGCGGCACGGGCGAGGGCTTATGAACGAGTACGGAAAGTCGTCATCCCGAATTCGCGCTACAGGAACGACATTGGCGTTCGTCTCATCGATCGGGATCTCGATGAAATGCGACGCCTAGGCCTGTTTCCATGAGAGTCGAAGAGGTTCACGTAAAGAAGCTGGGTGCACTGACTGACGCTGTGGATCCTGCGCTCGCCAGAATCCTTGAACGGTATTTATCGGGCGCGATATCGGCACCCGTTGCGTTAATGCAGCTCTTGATCGAGACCGAGGACGCCGGAGTGGTTCGACTCGGCGTAGCGGCGGTCGGGCGCAACGCGAAGCTCGGAGGCGCTGGTGCGATTGTTCAGGGACGCGTAGACGAACTGGAGCGACTGATGATCGCCAACGACGCCGGCTGCAAACGGATAGCCGCGATGCTCGGCGCCAACATGGATTCGGCGAAGCCCGCGCGAAGCGTGGATGAAGGAATTGCCTTCTGCGAGCGGCTGTTCGACTGGTCAGTACGGCAGTCGGAAGAGGCAAGCGTCGCGTTGTACTCACTGGGGAATCCTGAGTTACTCGAGCACGCGACAGCCGAGATAGTGACACAGCTTCGCGAGTGGTCCGCCATCACAGCGGAGACTGAACTGCTGGACATTGGCTGCGGAATAGGTCGTCTGCTG
>JALYKM010000241.1 GCA_030774785.1 Gemmatimonadota bacterium | reverse complement strand
AGTCATTGTTGAGAGGGATGAACGAGACCGCATCCGACGGAGCCCCATCGGCCTGCGCGAATGCGCCTTCTGTTGCGGTGATGGAATGGAGGTAGAACTGGGCCAGCTCGCGGAAAACTTCCTCGTCACTCCTGTGGGCGAGGAGCGGAACGCCGGTGTGCTCGTCGCGCCAGATGCCGTTCATGACAATGAGAGCGACGAGCATCCGCGCGGCGACCGTGGGATCGATGTCCCGGAACTCGCCGATATCGATCCCTCGGCGGATGATTCCACTCAGGAGCCTTAGTCCGCGCGCCACGACCTCGTGCGCGTAGAATTTCGCGAGGTCCGGAAACTGGTGGAGCTCGCCGAGGACCAGACGATAGATGGTGCTGAACACAGGCGAGCGGACGAACTGCCAGTACCCCTTCATGAAAGCGACGAGCTGCTCTGTCGGGGTTCCATGCGTGATCACCTGCTCGGCGCGCTCGATCGCGGCGACGGCGGTCTGCCTGATCATCTCGCGGAAAAGCTCTTCCTTGTTCGGGAAGTAGAGGTAGATGGTGCCCTTGGAGACACCGGCGCGGTTGGCGATGTCCTGGAGCCGGGCGTTGGCGAGGCCGCATTCACCGAAGACTTCGAGGGCGGCCTCGATTATCTGCTGGGGCCGGTGCGCGGGGCGTCTGCGCCATTTTGGTGGGACTGACTTGGGTCTTGGCATCTCTGAACAAGTAGTAACTGACCAGTCAGTAACATAGTAATGGCCCGCTTCCGTGTCAATGACCAGCCCGGCAACTACTGGTGAGGGGCCTCCGCCGCTTCCTTCCCGCGGTAGTGCGCGTTCGTCATCATCACGATTGACGTGAGGAGCAGGAACAGCGTGACCGCGCCCAGGATGAGTCCGGTGAGAGCGGCGCTCAGATCCGTCTTCTTCTTGGCCGCCACCATCACTTGGCTCCCGAGCCGTCCGCGACTCTGACCTTCGACAGGGCGTCGTTCTGGTTGATCTTGGGGACCACGTCGAGCCCTTCGATCACCTTTCCGAAAACGGTGTGCACTCCGTTCAAGTGCTTGGTGTTCTGCTCACTGAGAACGATGAAGAACTGGCTGCCGCCGGTGTTCTTTCCGGCGTGTGCCATCGACAGTGCGCCAACCTGGTGCGTGCGCGGACTACCTGTCGTCTCGCAGTCGATCTTGTAGCCCGGGCCGCCCGTTCCAACCGGACCCTTGGCGTGCTCACCGCCTTTCGAGTACGGATCGCCGCCCTGCACCATGAAATCCTTGATGACACGATGGAACTTCGTGCCATCGTAAAATCCGGAATTGGCGAGCTTCTCGAAGTTCGCCACGGTCTTTGGCGCTTCCTTGTCGTACAGCTCGGCGCGCATGGTGCCCTTGTTCGTTTCTATCGTTGCGAATTTTGTCATGATCGCGTGAGAGGAAAATTTAGCGCTGAATGATAACATTAAACCGTGCTTGAAGGGCAGATCTCGTTGAGTGTGCAGATTTCGCACTTGGGAGTGCGCGCGTCGCAAACTCTCCGGCCATGAAAGATCAGCACGTGCGCGAGGAGCGCCCAATCTTCGCTGGCGAATAGCGGCATCAGATCCCGCTCCACCTTGACCGGATCCTTCTCCCTGCTGAGGCCGAGGCGGAGACTCAGCCGACCAACGTGAGTATCGACGACGACGCCTTCGCTCTTTCTGAACGCGTTGCCGAGGATGACGTTTGCGGTCTTGCGACCGACACCCGGGAGTTTCACGAGAGCATCCATCGAGTCCGGAACCTCGCCTTTGTGGCGCTCGATCAGCGCCTTGCCGAGACCGATCAGGCTCTTCGCCTTGTTGCGGAAGAAACCCGTGCTCTTGATGATCTCCTCCAGTTTTTCCTGCGGGGCGTCCGCCAGCGCGGCGGCCGTCGGAAAGGTCTGGAAGAGCAAAGGCGTCACCATGTTAACGCGCTTGTCGGTGCATTGCGCGCTCAGGATCGTCGCCACGAGCAACTGAAGCGGCGTCTCGTGATCGAGCTCGCAGTGTGCGTCAGGGTGCGCGCGCTTGAGTCGTGAAAAAACCTCCAGTGCGTAAGGGCCGATGGCTTTGCCTCTTTTCAACTTTCTGATCGTTCGTTTCACGTGGTCCATCTCTTCCGCGCAAAGGCGAGCACGTCGTCCGCGCTACGCGTATTCAGGATCTCTCCCGCTTCGAGCCACGCCTTTCTCGCCATTCCAACTCCAAAATGGACGTTGTCGAGGCCAGCCGTCGAGTGCGCGTCCGGCCCGATCTCGATCGTGACACCAAGCTCCTTCGCCTGGCGGCAGTAGCGCCAGTCGAGGTCCAGACGGTGCGGATCGGCGTTCAGCTCCACCGAAACTCCAACCTGAACCGCTTTCTCCAGGAGCGCCTCGACGTCGATCGCATACGGCTCGCGCGAGAGAAGTAATCTGCCGGTCGGATGGGCGAGAATCGTGAGGTGTGGATCGTCGAGCGCCGCCAGCACGCGTTTCGTCATGGCGTCCCCGTCCATGCTGAAGCGCGAATGGATCGACCCGATCACGTAGTCGAAGCTATCGAGAATCTCCGAGTCGTAATCGAGTCGGCCGTCGGCCAGGATGTCGGCTTCGATTCCCTTGAGGATGCGGAATCCCTTCATCTGCGCATTCAGGCGGTCGATCTCTTCGTGCTGTCGAAGGAGCTTATCGCGCTTGAGTCCGCCAGCGTAAAACGCAGACTCCGAGTGATCCGAGATTCCGATGTATTCCCAGCCGCGCTCCTTTGCGGCATTCGCCATCTCCTCGATCGTCGCACCACCGTCTGAATAATCGGAGTGACAGTGAAGCACGCCGCGGAGATCGTCGAAGGTCACCAGATTCGGCAGCTCTCGCCGAGCCGCGGCCTCGATCTCGCCCA
>JALYKM010000240.1 GCA_030774785.1 Gemmatimonadota bacterium | reverse complement strand
CGTGGCACGGTCGCTACCGGTCGCATCGAGAAGGGCAAGATCAAGGTGGGCGAGGAAGTCTCTCTCATTGGGTTCAACTCCGACAAGAAGACCGTTATCACTGGCGTTGAAATGTTTCGAAAGCTGTTGGACGACGGCCAGGCTGGTGACAACGTGGGACTCCTCCTTAGAGGCATCGACAAGGGGGACGTGGAGCGCGGTATGGTCTTGGCCAAGCCCGGCTCTATCACGCCCCACGCCAAGTTCAACGCCGAGGTCTACGTGCTGACCAAGGAAGAGGGAGGCCGTCACACGCCCTTCTTCAAGGGTTACAGACCGCAGTTCTTCTTCAGAACTACCGACGTGACTGGCTCAGTCGAGCTTGCGGAAGGGATGGAGATGGTGATGCCAGGAGACAACGTTCAGATGACGATCGAGCTCATAACTCCGTTCGCGATGGACGAGGGGCTTCGATTCGCGATCAGAGAAGGCGGCCGCACCGTAGGTGCCGGCGTAGTAACCAAGATCCTCAAGTAGGGAACGAACAATGCCACGCGAAAAAATCATCCTCGCCTGCGAGACCTGTAAGAATCGCAACTACTTCACCGACAAGAACAAGCGCCTGCACCCTGAGCGCGTCGAGTGGAAGAAGTACTGCCCGCGCTGCAACGCGCACAAGCTTCACAAGGAAACGAAGTAATGGCGGTTGAAGTAGTCGAGCGCAGAAGCGTTCCCGGCCGCTTCGTGCAGTTCTATCACGAAGTGCAGGACGAGATGCGGAAGGTCACATGGCCCGACCGCACGCAGCTCAAGGACACGACGATCAAGATCATCATCTTCGTGCTGTTTCTCGGCGCAGTGATCGGGGTCATCGATCTCGTGCTCCAGCTGATTCTGGTCCAGGGAATCCCATCTCTGTTTTCGAGACGATGATCGTGGCCCCCGCCGACCACCGCTGGTACGCGATCCAGACGACCTCCGGTCATGAGAACAAGGTCCGCTCGCTGATTCAGCGGCGGATCGAGTCCGATCCGCGCCCGGCCGACGAGAGAGCGATCCGCCAGGCGCTCGTTCCGACTCAGGAAGCGGTCGAGATCAAGAACGGCAAGAAGGTAAACGTCGAGCGCAAGATCTACCCGGGGTACGTGCTGGTCGAGATGGTCATGGATCAGGAGACCGCGCACGCGATCAACGGCATCCAGGGTGTCATCAAGTTCGTAGGGCACGAGCGGCTCCCGCAGCCGCTCCGAGCCGAAGAGGTGAACCGCCTTCTTGGCGTCGCCGACGACTCGGAACCGGAAGAAGTGAAGGAAGAGATCCCATTCCTGATCGGCCAGGCTGTGGCGATCACCGAAGGCCCCTTTACCGACTTCAACGGTACCGTCGAGGAAGTTCTCCCCGACAAGGGGAAGGTCAGGGTGTCGGTCTCGCTGTTCGGGCGGCCGACTAGTGTCGAGCTCGATTATTTGCAGTTAAAGGGCTACTAATCCGGCCCCGAACCGTTTAGTTTTAAAGGCTGCACCAGAACGACGCGGGTAATCGATCTCCGCGACAATTGAAGTGACGATCTGAAGTCACAGCGGCGCTACTCCCGCCGCAGGTGATGGCCCTTGCGCGGGGCGGCCGATGAGGCGAGGAGCGCACAGTCGGATACCACTACGACCCTAATCACACCGTGGGAGTCGGACGCGAGCTCGGGTACCCGTTTTACGGGAAGAACACCGGGGCCACGCGACAAGAACACTTAGGAGTATCATGGCAAAAAAGGTAGTTGGCTTCGTCAAGCTGCAGATCCCTGCAGGTAAGGCGAACCCGGCGCCCCCCGTGGGAACGGCACTCGGCCCTCAGGGAATCAACATCATGGCTTTCTGCAAAGAGTTCAACGCTCGGACGCAGGGCCAGGATACGATTCTCCCGGTCGAGATCACCATTTTCGCGGACAAGTCCTTCACCTTCATCACCAAGACGCCGCCCGCGGCTGTCCTGCTGAAGAAGGAAGCTGGAGTTGAAAAGGGCTCCGGCACGCCGAACCGCGTCAAGGTCGGCTCCGTCACCAAAGCGCAGATCAGGAAGATCGCGGAGATCAAGCTCCCCGACCTGAATACCGAGTCGATCGAGTCGGCAATGGCAATGGTCGCCGGCGCCGCCAGATCGATGGGCATCGAGGTGAGGGACTGATGAAGGAACACGGCAAGAAGTACAAGGCAGCAGCCGAGAAGCGGAATCCCGACACCAGATATCAGGCCCGTCAGGCGATCGACATCGTGAAATCTTCGGCGTTCGCCAAGTTCGATGAGACGGTCGAGGTCGCGGTCCGCCTCGGCGTCGATCCCAAGCACGCCGACCAGGCCGTGCGCGGAACCGTCGTCCTCCCCGCCGGCACCGGTAAGACGGTGCGCGTTCTCGTCATCGCCGCCGGCGACAAGGCGAGAGAAGCGGAAGCGGCGGGCGCCGACTACGTCGGCACCGAGTACATCGCGAAGATCAAGGAAAACTGGCTCGACTTCGACGTTCTGATCGCCACGCCCGACCAGATGGGTCAGCTGGGCGCGCTCGGACGCATCCTCGGTCCGCGTGGACTGATGCCGAACCCGAAGGCCGGCACGGTGACGTTCGATGTCACCCGTGCCGTTCGCGAGGTGAAGGCCGGAAAGATCGAGTACCGCGTCGACAAGGCGGGGAACGTCCACGCCGCCATCGGGAAGGTTTCGTTCCCGGCCGAGGCGCTGGAATCGAACTTCACCGCGTTCATGGACCAGATCGTCCGATCCAAGCCGTCGGCTTCGAAGGGCGTCTACGTTCGCAACGTCGCGATCTCGAGCTCGATGGGGCCTGGCGTCAGCATCGACATAACCCCCTACAGGTCTACCGGTACCGAGCGATGAAGAGAGCAGAGAAAGAGCAGCTCGTAACCGACCTGAAGGACAAGCTGACGAACGCGCAGTCGCTTTACTACACCGATTTCACCGGACTCAACGTGAAGCGGATGACCGAGCTTCGCCGCCGCCTCAAGAGGGTGGGCATCGATTACGTGGTCATCAAGAACACGCTGGCGCTCCGAGCAGTCAACGAGAGCGGTCTCGTCGGAGAGAAGCTCAAGGGTCCGACGGGCCTGGTCGTCGGAAAGGATCCGGTAGCCGCCGCGAGAGTGCTCACCGAATTCGCGAAGGAGTTCGAGGACAAGCCCGCCATGAAGGGTGGGATGCTCCAGGGAAAGGCGATCGACAACGCGCAGCTCAAGCGCATGGCGTCGCTTCCATCTCGCGAGCAAATGCTGGCTGATCTCGCCGCCGGCATGCAGTCACCGATGGCCGCCTTCGTCGGCGCGCTCAACGGGCTTCTTTACATGTTTGTAGGCGCGCTCGACGCGCTCAAGTCACAGCGCGAAGGCGCCTCATTTTTTCAGGGAGACACTACAATGGCAACCGCAACTTCTATGGGTAAGGACGACATTCTCGAGGCAATCAGCAGCATGTCCGTCCTTGAGCTCTCCGAGCTCGTCGAAGCTTTCAAGACCAAGTTCAACGTCACGATCTCCGCGGCGCCTGTCGGCGCGGCTCCGGCAGCTGGTGGCGCCGGCGCTGGCGCGGCTGCGGCGGCTGAAGAGCAGACCGAGTTCGCGGTCACGCTCAAGGAAGCCGGTGCCAAGAAGATCCAGGTCATCAAGGTCGTGCGCGAGCTGACCGGCCTGGGACTCAAGGAAGCGAAGGATCTCGTTGATGCCGCGCCGAGCGTCGTGAAGTCCGGCGTGACGAAGGATGAGGCCGCAGCTATGAAAGCCAAGCTCGAAGAGCAGGGTGCAGCCGTCGAAGTGAAGTAACTGCTCCGGTCGACGGAAGAGAGGTATCGACTACGGCAGCTAGCTCGCTTACACGCATCGAGCCTCGCGCAGACTGCAACTGCGCGCGAGTCTCTCGCTACGCGAGCACGCTGCCTACGTCGACACCTCTCATCCGTCTCCCACTGGCCGTTACTCTCACTTCGACCCACATGACCCAGTACTCGTTCCCTCGCACCACAAAAAAAGAAACAAGAAGCTCGCTCCGTCCCGGAGCCGCGAAAATTTCGCGGAAGACGGGGGCGGGGCTATTTGCGCCTGTAGGTGATTCATGCCTGAATTGATGAAGCAGATCTCTTTTGCCAAGCTCGACCAGGGGATGCAGATGCCGCATCTCCTCGACATCCAGACCCGCGCCTTCGAGTCGCTGCTCCAGCTGGACGCGGCGTCCCAGAATCGCGAGGACATCGGACTCGAGCGCGTCTTCAAGGACTTGTTCCCGATAACCGACGTTCACGAGAACTTCTCGCTCGAGTTCAAGAGCTATTCTCTTGGCGAGCCGAAGTACTCCGTGGCCGAGTGCATCGAGCGCGACATGACGTACTCCGCACCGCTCAAGGCCACGCTCCAGCTCATCGTCTTCGAGACGACCGAAGCGGGCAAGAGGCCGAAGAACATCATCGAGAAGGAAGTCTACCTCGGTGAGCTTCCGCTCCTCACCCCGCTCGGGACTTTCGTCATCAACGGCGCCGAGCGCGTCATCGTGAGCCAGCTGCACCGCTCGCCGGGCGTCGTGTTCGAGGAGTCTACGCACCCGAACGGCCAGCGCCTCATCTCCGCGCGCATCATCCCGTTCCGCGGCTCGTGGGTCGAGTTCACCGTCGACATCCACGATGTCGTCTACGTGCACATCGACAAGAAGAAGAAGTTTCCGGCGACGGCGCTCCTTCGCGCGTTCGGCTACGGCACGAACTCGCAGATCCTGCGCCTGTTCTTCGCCGTGCGCGAGCTCGATCTCGTCAGGAAGCGCGAATCGAGAGTCGACCAGCGCGAAGTGCTGGGCGCCATCATCGCCGAGGACATCGCCCTCGCTGGAACGACCCACAACCCCGAGGCGCCCAAGCTCAAGACCAAAAAGGCAAGAGCCGCATTGGAGCGCGAGGAATCAGAGCTGCTGGTCAAGGAAGGCGACGAGCTGACGGAAGAGGTCTTCAACCGCCTGCGCCGCCTCAACATCGACAAGGTCAAGGTCTTTGCGTCCTACACGACGATCGATCTCCGTGACGAAGTCGACGCGATCGAGCGCGGTGAGCGTCCGGTACGTCGCATCATCGCTGTCGATGCCGTCGATCCGGAGTCGGGCGAAGTGATCGCCGACGTCGGGGACACGCTCACCGACACGCTCATCAGAAAGCTCCGCAAGAACGACATCAACAAGGTGCAGGTCTTCGTGATGTCCGGCCGCGCCGAGTCGATGCTGATCAAGAACACCCTGGCCAAGGATCCGACGCACACGGACGAAGAGGCGCTGAAGCAGATCTACTCGCTGCTGCGTCCGGGCGATGCGCCGAATCGTGAGACCGCCCGTCAGGCGCTGGAGAGATTGTTTTTTTCTCCCAAGCGCTACGACCTGGGGCGCGTCGGCCGTTACAAGATCAATCAACGCCTGATGACGAACCGTCCGGCAAGTGAGACGGTCCTCACCAAGGAAGATTTCGTGGCCATCATCCGCTACCTCGTCGAGCTGCACGAGGGGCGCGGCTACACGGACGACATCGACCATCTTGGCAACCGCCGGATTCGTTCGGTCGGCGAGCTGATCGCGAACCAGTTCTCGGTCGGTCTCTCCCGCATGGCTCGCCTGGTCAAGGAGCGCATGTCGATCAACACCGATCCCGAAAAGATCTCGCTCGACGATCTCGTCAACGCACGCACCGTCTCGGCCGTGATCCAGGCGTTCTTCGGATCGTCGCAGCTGTCGCAGTTCATGGATCAAACGAACCCGCTCGCGGAGCTGACGCACAAGCGTCGTCTGTCGGCGCTCGGCCCGGGCGGTCTTACGCGTGAGCGCGCCGGATTCGAGGTGCGCGACGTTCACTACTCCCAGTACGGCCGCATGTGCCCGATCGAGACCCCTGAAGGTCCGAACATCGGTCTCATCACCTCCCTCGCGTGTTATGCCCAGGTCAACGACTTGGGCTTTGTAGAGACGCCGTATCGCGTCGTGAAGAACGGGAAGGTCACATCCGATATCGAGTGGCTCGATGCGAATCGAGAAGAGGATGTCGTCATCGCCCAGGCGAACGCTCGCCTGAACGAGGACGGCACTTTCGTCGACGAGCTGGTGCTCTGCCGCCAGCGCGGTGACGTTCCGCTCGTTTCGCCGGAGCGCATCGATTACATGGATGTCGCTCCCGAACAGCTCGTCTCGATCGCCGCGGCGCTCATTCCGTTCCTCGAGCACGACGATGCGAATCGCGCGCTCATGGGATCGAACATGCAGCGGCAGGCCGTGCCTCTCCTCAATCCGCACACCCCGCTCGTCGGAACCGGACTCGAGGAGAAGGTCGCGCGCGACTCGGGCGCAGTGGTAATCGCGCGCCGCGCCGGAACCATCACGAGCGTCACGGCTGACGAGATCATCGTCGACACCGGTGCCTCGGAGCGCGGCAAGAAGGACAGCGATCGCCCGCTGGCGAGACTTACCCAGCACGACAGATATCGCTTGAAGAAATACTGGCGCACCAACCAGGACACCGCGCTCAACCAGCGTCCGATGGTCCAGGCCGGACAGAAGGTGAAGGCCGGAGAAGTCCTGGCTGACGGCGCTTCGACCGAAATGGGGCAGCTCGCGCTCGGAGCCAACGTCACCGTGGCGTTCATGCCGTGGTACGGACACAACTTCGAGGACGCGATCGTGCTGTCCGAGAGACTGGTTAAGGACGACGTCTATTCGTCGATCCACATCCAGGAGCTGGAGCTCCACGTCCGCGACACCAAGCGAGGCCAGGAAGAGATCACGCGCGAGATTCCGAACGTCGCCGAGGAAGCGCTGAGCGACCTCGACGAGCGCGGCATCGTCCGCATCGGTGCGCACGTGAGGCCGGGCGACATCCTCGTCGGCAAGATCACGCCGAAGGGCGAGACGGAGCTTTCTCCTGAAGAGAAGCTCCTCACCGCTATCTTCGGTGAGAAGGCGAAGGATGTGAAGGATTCGTCGCTCAAGGTTCCGCCGGGAATGGAAGGCGTGGTAATCGATGTGAAGATCTTCTCGCGCATCGAGGACCAGGTCGTCGAGAAGGATCGCGGTGAGAGAATCGGCGAGATCCGCAGACTCGAGGGCGAGGAGAAGATCCGGGTCAACGAAGTCCGTGATGCTGAGCTGATGGAGCTGCTCGATGGGCAGAGCGTGTCGCTCGCGCTCAAGTCTGGAACCGTGGAGGAAGCGATTCCGGCCGGTACCAAGCTAACGGCTCCGATGCTCAAGGATCTCAAGATCGCGTCTCTGGACCTCAAGACGTTCCGTGTCGAAGACAAGAAGATGAACGAGCGCGTCCGCACGATCATCGATCTCGCCAACGATGAGAAGGCCAAGCTCGAGGAGAAGGCGGAGGAGAGAATCGACCGCGTGCTCCAGCCAGACGAGCTGCCGCCGGGCGTCATTCAGCTCGTCAAGGTTTACATGGCCGAGAAGCGCAAGGTCTCGGTCGGCGACAAGATGGCAGGACGCCACGGCAACAAGGGTATCGTTGCCCGCATCGTCCCCGAGGAGGACATGCCTTTCCTCCCCGACGGCCGGCCGGTCGACATCGTTCTTAACCCGCTCGGCGTGCCGAGCCGCATGAACGTCGGACAGATTCTCGAGACCCATCTTGGATGGGCCGCGCGTCTGCTCGGCTTCTACGCCAAGACTCCGGTGTTCCAGGGCGCGAACGAGCGCGAGATCGGATTGCTGCTCAAGCTGGCGGCAGTCAGCTGGGTTCGTAATGCCCTCGACCTCAAGGTCGAAGGTGTCAGGATCAGCGACGACGAGATCAAGGGCATCGTGGCCGACGTCAAGGCTGGTGCGCGCTACGGCGAGCGCGTCGAGCTTCTCTCCGATGCGACGATCGATGCGCTCGGCGCGCGCGGCGTGTCCGCCGAAACGCGTGATGTGTACAACCGCATCCGCGACTTCGTCTCGGCCGCCGCTCGTGAGCTGGCGGAGCGCGACACCGCGGAGGTCAACAACCAGATCGCCTTCCATGCTGAAGCGGCCGGCGACGAGGAATACGAGCCCGCGGCGCGTGCCAGTTACAAATCGGCGGCGACTCAGATTGAGAAGAAGAGGAATACCGATCCCGCTTCGGTGCTGGCGAGCCAGGAGCTGCCTGCGCTCGCGGTGGCGGTCGGCGCCAAGAAATCGGATATCGAAGTCGACGCGGCGGCTCTCGAGCTGATGCGTCTGGCTGGAATTTCCGCCGGTGGAAAGGTCAGGCTGCGCGATGGCCGGACCGGTGAGCTGTTCTCGAATGCGGTGACGGTCGGCGAGATCTACATGCTTAAGCTGTCGCACCTGGTGGACGACAAGATTCACGCGCGGAGCATCGGACCCTACTCTCTCGTCACGCAGCAGCCCCTGGCCGGCAAGGCGCAGTTCGGCGGCCAGCGCTTCGGCGAGATGGAAGTGTGGGCACTCGAGGCTTACGGCGCTGCACATACGCTGCAGGAGATTCTCACCGTCAAGTCGGACGATGTGAACGGACGCAGCAGGGTTTACGAGGCGATCGTGAAGGGACAGAACC
>JALYKM010000239.1 GCA_030774785.1 Gemmatimonadota bacterium | reverse complement strand
GGTGCGCGAAGCACCGTCAGAATTCGTGGCGTCAGCTCGTTTCAGAACAACGATCCTCTTTACATCATCGACGGCACCCCGGTTGACGACTCCTACCTCAACTTTCTGAACCCCGAGGATATTCAATCGATTCAGGTTCTCAAGGATGCGTCGGCCGCATCGATCTACGGATCTCGGGCCGGTAACGGCGTGATCGTGATCGAGACGATCAAGAATGGACCAGCGGGACCGCCGAAAGTCACGCTGCGGGCTAGAACCGGCATTGCAACTCCGGTCCGTGGGTACGACGACATGCTTCTCACGAACTCACTGGATTACTTCCAGGTCCTCAAGCAGCGTTACCTCAACGCTGGTTTGGCGGTGCCCACCGGCGTATATGGCGACCCGAACAACCCGACGGTGCCCAACTACACGTACGCTGCCCCGATCACGGTGCTGACGACAGACTCATACGGCCGCGTCGTGACGGTCGATCCCACCAAGTATTCGTATCCGCTCAACCTGGTCGAGCCGGGCAGTCCGGGCACCAACTGGTGGAAAACCGTTTGGGGTTCGGCGCCAGTTTCGGACTACAACCTGGATATCAGGGGTGGCGGCGACGCTAACGCATATGCCGTCTCCTTCAATTACTTCGATCAAACCGGGACGGCCAAGTACAACGACTACCGCCGTGGTAACGTCCGGGTCAATACCTCGTTCAACCGGTCCAAGCTGAACTTCGGCGAGAACATCGCGCTCTCCGTCGCTCGTCACTACGGCGGCACCGGTACCTTCGATGACGCCTCCGGCGAAAACGGGATTCTCGGCAAGGACATCCTGCTGCAACCCATCGTTCCGGTCTATGACATCGCCGGCAATTTCGGTGGAGCGAGGGGCGTGCCCGCCGTCAACAGCAGCAATCCTCTCAAGAATGCGTTTGACGAGAAGGACAACATAAACAAAGACAACCAGGTCTTTGGAAACGTGTTTGGCGGCCTGGATATCAGTCCTCAATTCTCCTTGATGAGCAGACTCGGCTTCGATCTGCGCCAGCGATCATTCGCCGGTTATTTCGCGATCACCCCGCAGAACAACGAGGCGTCCTTCTCCAACTCGATCGGTGAGAACAACTATCAACAGACCGATTGGACGTGGAGCAACACCGCGCATTACCTAAAGACATTTTCGAGGGGCAGCCTCGATCTGTTGGTCGGGCAGGCAGCGAACGCCGGTACCAACCGATATCTTCAGGGATCGATATCCAACCTTCTGAGCACCGATCTCAATTCCAGGTACCTGCAGGACGCCCTCGCTGACCCAAAAACCAAGGACGTGTTCAGCAGCGGCGGTAAGCATGCGCTGCTATCGTTCTTCGGAAGGGCCGGCTTCAACTACGCGGAGAAATACGTCGCGAGCTTCACGTTGAGAAAGGACGGCTCATCAAACCTTGGCCCTGATCATCGTTGGGGAACCTTCCCAGCGATCGGCCTCGGATGGCGGATCACCAACGAGCCATTTCTCGCTAACAACAGAATCCTTTCGGATGTCATGCTCCGGTATGGATGGGGCATCACGGGAAATCAAAACATCCCTTCAGGACGCATCGTCTCTCAATTTGGCGGCGATCGCGGAGATACGTTCTACGACATTACGGGCTCCAACACGAGCATCACCCCGGGCTACCGCCAGGCGTCGCTCGGCAATCCGAACCTGAAGTGGGAATCGAATAAATCGACGAACGTGGGGACCGATATTGCGCTCTTCGAGGGCGCGCTCAATGTCGTCCTCGACGTGTACAGCCGGGTCACGGATAATCTGCTCTTTGGACCCCAAACTCCCGCAACGGCGGGCGTAGCCGCTCCACCGATTGTCAATATCGGGAAGATGCAGAACAAGGGCTTCGATTTCTCGATCGGTCATCGGGCCTCGTGGTGGAACGCCACCTTCAATGGAAGCCACTACAAGAACAAGATCGCTTCGATCGACGGAATCCAGACCTTCTTCTATGGCCCGGGCGGCACCCGTATTGGCAATCCAACCATCAACCAGCTTGGCCAACCCATCGGCTCTTTCTACGGCTTCATCGCAGACGGATTCTTCAGAGATGCGGCCGATGTCACAGCCCACGCGACGCAGGATGGTGCGGCTCCAGGTCGGATCAAGTTCAGAGATGTGAATGGCGATGGAGTGATCAACGACGACGATCGGACGATCATCGGCAGTCCCCATCCGAATTTCACGGCTGGCCTGGATCTCGGAGCGCGTCGCGGAAATTGGGATGCCAGCGCGACCATATTTGGAACGTACGGCAACAAAATCTTCGAGAACCAAATGGACTTCTACGTCTTCCAGGATTTCTCTTCGAACGTCAGGAAGGACCTGCTAGCGAATTCGTGGACACCGACGAATCTCAACGCCAAGTATCCACAACTCGACTTCAACGACACCTACAGCGGCGCCATCAGCAGCTTCTACGTGAAGGACGGGTCTTACACGAGGCTGCGCAGCATGCAGCTCGGATACACTTTACCTTCGAGTGCCCGCTACCTGCCCGGCGCCAGAGTTTATCTGCAGGGCGAGAACCTGTTCACCAAGACCAACTACGACGGTCTCGATCCGGCGTTGCCAGCCGGGAACCAGACCGGAGCAGGGGGCGACGTTCGGGATCAGTTCATGGGTGTTGACGTGGGCTCGTACCCGAGCAACAGAGTATTCAGCATCGGCATAGTCACCTCCTTCTAACGAACCGGCCTTTTCAAGGAAGAAGCAACGATGATATCTAAATCAAAACATCCCCTACTCCGCGGCACGGCGTTAGTGATTCTTGCGACAGCGATGGTCTATGGCTGCAAGGATTTCCTGAGCGCCGCCTCCGAGCCACAAGGGGCGTTGGACGCAAAGACGCTCGCAAATCCCACGGGCGTGGAAGGATCGCTCATTGCAGCGTATCGAGCGCTGGACTGCATGGGTTCAACCTTTGGCAACTGGGGTTGCGCGGCCAGCAACTGGGTTTTTGGGAGCGTGGCGAGCGACGATTCATACAAGGGATCTGACGGCGGCGACCAGCCCGATATCAACGACATCGAGGGCTATCACTGGGGCTCTCCGCTTGCTGGCAACTACCTGAACCGCAAGTGGTCGCAAGTCTACGAAGGGGTGGTGCGGTCCAATGCGACCCTTCGGCTTCTGAAGCAGGTTCTGACGGCAAACCCCGGCGCATTTGCCACTGCGACATCTGATGGTACTGCGGACATTCGTAGCATCACGGGAGAGGCCCTGTTCCTTAGGGCGCACTACCACTTCGAGGCGTGGCGGATGTGGGGGAATATTCCCTACTACCGTGAAGACGACACCGATTTCCGCAAGGCGAACATCGACAGCGCCGCGGTCGCCGTCGAGATCCTCAAGGATCTCGATTCGGCGATCAAGTTGCTCCCGGCCACTCCGCGGGGCGCTCAGATTGGGCGAGCGACCCGATGGACGGCCAAGTCCTACAAAGGACGCGTTGAGCTCTACGCCCACCAATACGCGAACGCCTTAGCGACATTTAAGGACGTCACCAACAACGGGCCTTACGCGCTGGAAACAAGTTTTGATCGCGTCTGGAGTGCTTATCAGGACGCGGCGAACGGGCCGGAGACCATATTCGCGTTTCAGGCGTCTGCCAACGACGGAGAGCCGGGTGCAGCTAACTCCAACTGGGGCGAGCGCCTGAATTTCCCGTATGCCCCAAGCCACTTCCAGTGCTGTGGCTTCAACCAACCGAGCCAGAACCTGGTCAACGTCTTCCGGGTGGACGCCGCTGGGCTACCGCTATCTGTGTCCGCCCCCGGCAGCTGGAACGCATCGGATGCCGACTTCGTAGCGGGAAATATGACGCCCGTAGATCCGCGGCTGGACTGGACCGTCGGTCGGGACGGGGTACCCTTCAAGGACTGGGGACCCTACAGCGTAACGTGGGTGAGGGACCGTACAAACGGAGGTCCCTACATGCCCAAAAAAAACATCCATGAAAAAGGGAGTGGGGCCGAGACGACCGTCGGTTGGCAGCCCCAGCAACAGAGTTCCATCAACATGCATTTGTACCGGTTCGCTGACCTCCTTTTGATGCTGGCCGAAGCGGAAGTCGAAACCAATGACCTCGCAGGCGCGCGGGCGATCGTGAATCAGATCAGAGCGCGCGCAGCAGTTAGCGCCCAAGGTCCGGGAACCGATCGCGCAAGTATGGCGGTGCCGATCAATGATCCGAGGATTACCTGGGCAAAGTACGACGTTCGCCCGTATCCGGCGTTTCCAGATCAGGCCTATGCCCGTGAGGCGGTTCGGACTGAGCGCAGGCTCGAGCTGGCGATAGAGGGGCAGCGCTTCTTCGATGTGCGCCGCTGGGGCATAACCGCTCCCGTGATCAACGGGTACCTCACGGGCATCGGAGGCGGAGCCGAGAACACCAGAAGGCTCTACCTAAAAGCTGCCGAACCAATCACGGCTCGTCATCGTTGGTATCCGATCCCGAACGTTCAGATCGAATTGAGCAAGACAGCAGGCAAGTCAAGCCTGACGCAGAATCCTGGCTGGAACTGACTTCACGGAGGAGAAGGCACCTGTACTTCACTGTACCGGTGCTTTTTTTTGGTTCTTCACGGAATACCGGGGAATGCAGCTCGGATCTTGAGGAAGAAGTAAGCGTCGTCGCGGAAGCCGTAGGCCATGCGCTTGATGACTTTGATTTTGTTATTGATTCCTTCGACCAGTCCGGTGTTGAGCGGATATTGGCAGTGGCTGAGAATGCCGGGAACGTAGGCAGTCAGCGACTCGGCAAATCGTATCAGCGCTGGAATGCCACTCGCCATTGCACGGTCGTACCAGTCGTTCCAGAGGCTGAAGGCTGCTTTCCGACAGCGAAAGTACCATAGCCGCTTGAGGTCATCCTTAAGCAGATAGACGATGAAAAGCGAGCGGTTAGCATCGAGCAGCTCGTCGAGCCGGATGCGTTCTGCCTCGGATATATGCTCGCGATTCTTTAGCAGCAGCCAGCGCGTACCTTTGATGACGCGTCGCGCCGTGCGAATTCCGCGCTGATTGGGGCCGGCGGCGCGGGCGATCCTGTTGGTTTCATCCACGCGTACTCGGTCGATCACCTCTCGCGCGTACTTTGCCACCACATGAAAGAGATCATAAACGAGTTCAGCCTGCGGGCACTGCGCTCGGACCTCTTCGGCGTAGCTGCCGCTCATGTCCACGGCAACAGCTTCGATCCGCGCTCGGCCCGCGGGGCCCAGAAGTTCGAAGAACGGCCGGAGCGCTGCCCGGTCCCGTCCGCGGCTCACCCACAGCACCCGTTTGCTCACGGCATCAACGACGACCGTGGCGTAGCGGTGGCCCCTTTGAATGGCAAACTCATCGATCAAGAGCAGCCGCACCCCCGCCAGGCTCTCCGGCGTAATAGGCCCAAGGCGGGCGTAGAGTGCACGCTGATCGATCTGCTTCACGCTGCTCCAGTGGACCCCGAACCAGCGAGCGACATGCCCAATCGGTAATACGGTGGCAAGCCTGGCGATTTTCTCTGCTAAGCGCGTCGTCATTCGCTGATAGCGATCGAGCCAGGGCACTGCTTCAACTGTCGGCCCGCAGCGAGGACATGCCAGCCGGGCACGAGGAAAAACGACCCATGTCTCCCAGTCAAAAACCGGTAGGTCACGAACGCGCCGCTCCGTGACGTCGTGGATCTCTACCACCGGCTCACCGCAGCGGCTACAGCGCTTCGGAAAGCCCGCCACCGCACGCAGTCATAACACGATCTCGGGGATCGCTTGCCCAGAGCCTACCGGATGTTGTTCGACAACCTCAAGCTCAAATCCCTCCCAGCCGCCCAGTAACTTCTCGAATGCCTCCAATGCCATCGCTCACCTCCGATGGCATTAGCATGCCAACTCACTAGCAGATTGTCACGCCGCTTTCCCTAAATTCCGTGAAGAACCTTTTTTTTTGGCTCCTCATCACCCTTCGCCAGAAGGGCCTCCTAGCGCTCCCTGATCATGAACGCCTGCAGGGAGTCTCCGCTATTGGCGACGATCACGGCCTTACCCGTTCGGGTATTGATCAGCGTCAGACCGGAAACGTTGCGCGGAGCCAGAAAGCCGCTCTGCGTCGGAGCCACAGGTGTGAAATGGCCTTTGCCATCGCCTCTCAGCCACAGCCCATTGCCTGCGTCGGCTCTCGGCGTGTTTGGTTCAACGTCGTACATGTTGCCCGCCACGATCAGATCGAGGTGTCCGTCACCGTCTACGTCGTGGGCGATAATCCCCTTGATCGGCGCGATCTGTGCCAGGTTCGGTAACGGTGACACGCTGAAGGTCCCTCCTCCGTCGTTGTGGAAGTAGAAGCTGGCAAACGTATCCGCCTGATAGTGAAGGGCTTGCTGTAGCTGCGCGGGAGTGAATAACTGCCGAACGGAAGCGTCAGCGAACGAACCGTACGTTGGGAAGCGGATCCCGAGCTGGTAGATCTCCCGACCCAGCGGAGCCATACCATCGAGGGGATATTCAGTGCCGTTTATCTGCTGGGACAGGACGACGTCTCTGCTCTGATTACCGGAGAAATCTCCCCCATATATTCCGAACCTGCTCTCCTTCGAAGTCGTGTAGCTGTAATTCAGGCCGAGGTTGCCGGCGATCAGGTCAGGCCGGCCGTCGTGATCGAAGTCACCGGCGGCGAGGCTAAACCACAAGCCACGCAGAGGGGGCAGGTGAGTTGACTGCGTTACGTCGCGCAATCGCTTTCCATCGTTCCGATAGAACTGGATCGGCATCCATTCCCCCACGGTGACGAGATCCAGTCGCCCGTCGCCATCGAAATCGATCCAGAGCGCATCCGTTATCATTCCGCCGGGATGAGCTAGCTCTGGAGCAACTTCCTCCGTGACATCGGTGAAGTGACCGCCATCATTTCGAAGCACATAACTCCGCGCGGGGTAGGGATAGTTGCGCGGAGTCAATCGACCGCCCACGAATAGATCCGGTCGGCCATCGCCATTAAAATCACCAGCCCTAACGCTGGCCGTGCTGGTGAGCATTATCGGGAGCGCGGAGGAGTCTCTGGCAAATTTGCCGCCGCCGTGATTGATGTACAGGCGGTCCTGCAACAATTGCGAGGTCGGCGCAAGCTCATATCCGCCCCTCGCCACGTACAGGTCCAGCAAGCCATCCCCGTTGGCATCGAAGAACAAAGCTCCCCAATCGTCGTACGCCTTGTCGGCTTCCCACGGCTGGCCCTCCGTAGATGCGACGAAACGGCCGTCCTTGCGCTGGAGGAACAGCTGGCCCGCAACTCCGGCTGCACCGCCTATGAAAACATCGTCGAGGCCGTCGCCGTTGACGTCTCCCACGGCGACCGACGGGCCATGGCTCGAGAGCATGTAGGGAAGCAGGGCCTGTACGCTGTAATCATCGACCATGCCGGGCTGATGCTTGTAGCTGAGGCCTCGACGCGGATCCAGCGGCTGGAACAGCGGCTCGCCGGTGAGAATCGGAGCGCCGGCACCTTCCTTTCGCGTCGCGTGGGCCTGTCTGAGGACCACGGTGCGATCCGCATCTAGGGCTGTCAGCAGTTGGTAGCGGCCATCGGGCCAAATCACTTCCAGGCTGTCCACGCGCTTCAGGCGACCGAGCCCGAAATGCGGGCGGTCATCCACAGTAGACATGTAGCCCCGGTAGGGCGATTCGTAGATGTACTGTTTCTGCCCGTCGGCGGTGGCGATCAGCTTCGACCCGATACCGCGTCTGTTCGGAGTGTCGCCTTCGAGCTTGATCGTCAGATAATGATGGTCGTCGTCACTCCGTTCCACATTCTGATAGATGAAAGCAGGAGCGTCGATGTTGTTTACCACGAGATCGAGTTTGCCGTCGTTGTCGAGATCGGCGTAGGCGGAGCCGTATGAAAAACTCGGGCGGTCCAGCCCCCAATCTCTCGTCTTGTCGGTGAAGGTGAGGTCGCCGTTGTTCAGGAAGACATAATTGGACACGTCGTAACCGGGTAGTCGCTTCAGGATTTCCATTCCCGCTCGAGGCAAGGAACTTGTGCTTCCCTGTCGGCGTGCGGCGCCGGTGGCGACTTGGTAATCCAGATCATTGACTGCTTTGGGATAACCATTGCTGATGAAGACATCCTTGTAGCCGTCGTTGTCGAAGTCCGCAAACAGCGGGCTCCAGCTCCAGTCTGTCGCTGCGACGCCGGCAAGGTGGGCGACATCGCTGAAGATGAGATCGCCGTCTTTCGTAACTCCGTTGCTCAATTGGAGGGCGTTGGCAGTATAGTCATCGCGAAATCCCCTGCCGCGCAATTCCATGAGACTACCATAGGTCGTGAGTCCGCTCATCCTTTTGCGCGCGCTCAGGTCCCGCGGTAGCATGTCCACCTGGAGAATGTCCGGCCAGCCGTCGTTGTTGAAATCGGCTATGTCGACGCCCATTCCCGCGAAGCTCGTATGCTTCAGCCATTGAGCGGCCTTGTTGGTAAATGTTCCATCCCGGTTATTGACATACACCACGTCGTTGGGCGCGACATCGTTGGAGACATAGATGTCGGGCCAACCATCTCCGTTCAGGTCGGCAACGGCCACGCCCAGGCCATAGCCGGCGTCACGCAGTATACCGGCTTCGCGGGACACGTCCGTAAACTTCCCCGGTTTCCCTTCATGACAGTCATTCCGATAGAGCTGGTTGTAACTACCGGGCGTCGCGCCGCGCCCTCCGGTGGGATGCATTGTAACCCCGCGCGTGAAATCCTTCGGCGAGTTGTTGAGCAGGAAGAGGTCGAGGCATCCGTCCTTGTTGTAATCAAGAAAAACGGCGTGGGTGGTGAAGCCGGTGTCCGCAATGCCGTATTGTGCGGCCGCCTCCGTAAAAGTGTGATTCTTGTTGTTCACGAAGAGGAGATTTGCACGCTCCTTCGCCTTCGACCATTCGGGTCCCGATACGGACACGTAGATATCCAGGTAACCGTCGTCGTTGATGTCCACCATCGTCGCGCCGGTGGCCCAACTCTTCGTCGTAACGCCCGCTCGCGCGGTAATGTCGTCGAACCGCATGTGCCCTTTATTCAAGTACAGGCGACTAGACACCATGTTGCCGGAAAAGAAAATGTCCGGCAATCCGTCATTATCGATATCACCGACAGCTACCCCAGCGCCGTTGTAGATGTAGGCATCAGTATGCGCATTCAGCGAGTCACTGGTGGTGATGATGTTCGCGAACGTGATGCCGGTCTGGTTGGGGCTCAGAAGTTTGAACAAGGGGCGATCGCTCTTTCCCGTGCAGCCTGCCAACCAGAAAAGAGATACGGCGAGCGCGAAGAGACGCGAGTGATGCATTCGTAGTAACCTCGAGGTATTTTTTGGCATGAACCAACACCTGCCGATTTCCCGCGTCATCGATCTGATCTCAGAAGAGTCCCAACGGCTCTGGTCGGTTGACGAATCTGAAGCTCGACGCCGGCTGCTCGCTAGTGACATCGGGGCAGTCCTTCGCATTGACGGCTCCTTTGCCGTCATAGCCCAGGATGGGGAGCGCGTCGTGCTGGCGCGAAGTCTCGACCGTCCGATGCGATACTTTCTGGCGAAGTCCGCCGATGGACCTGTACTGATCGTGGCCGCGCGCATCGACGAGATCGCTGCGGAACTGGCACGCCGGGGATGGGCCGAGCAGTTCCATCCGAGCTATACGCGCATGGTGCCCGCGCATCACGTCACGACACTGCGCCTGATCGGATGCCCGGATCCCAATCCCGTGCATCGGCGCTTTTTCGACCCGCCCCGCGGCACGCTCACCAAGGATCTGGATCTCGTCGGCCGCCACTACATCGAGGCCGTCTATGGCGAGCTGCGCAGGTGGCTTGCCGCGCAAGACACAACCGCGCCGATCGGCGTTCCGTTTTCGGGTGGTATCGACAGCGGCGCGATCCTGCTTTGCCTGTACAAGCTGCTGTTGAACGAAGGGCAATCTCCCGCACGACTGAAAGCATTTACACTGTCTGTGGATGGGGAAGGAGAGGACATGCGACAGGCGCGCGACTTCTTGAGTCGCACCCATCTCGAGATGCTCGGCGAGACCATCGACGTCCCCTCGAGCGCCCTCGACCCGTTACGCGCCGTGGCCGTGATCGAGGACTATAAAACCCTGGACGTCGAATGCGCTACGGTGAACCTCGCGCTGCTCTCTGGCATTCGCGAGCGCTATCCGGACTGGCGCCTGCTCGTGGACGGCGATGGCGGCGATGAGAACCTCAAGGATTATCCCATCGAGGAGAACAGCGAGCTCACGATCCGGAGCGTCGTCAACAATCGCATGCTCTACCAGGAAGGCTGGGGCGTCGAATCCATTAAGCACTCGGTCACCTACTCGGGAGGCTATAGCCGCGGCTGCGTCCGAAGCTATGCCTGTGCGCGCGAACACGGATTCGAGGGCTTCAGCCCGTACACTCGTCCGTCCGTCATCGCGGTGGCCGAGGCGATTCCCTTCGCCGAGCTGACCGAAGGCTCTCACGAGCGACTGTACGCCTTGAAGGGTGAGATCGTCTCGCGCGGCCTGCGCTTGGTGCTGGGGCTCGAGATGCCCGTCTTCCCCAAGCGCCGATTCCAGCACGGGTCGGTCTCCGCCGAACAAGTCGCTCGGGTGTTCCCGCAAAACGAAGCACGCTATCGGCGCCATTTCGAGACGCTGCACGCTGCCGTCGTGTGAGCGCGTCGGCTGCCGATCGGCGGATTCGGAGCCTCCGCCCATCAAAGGCGCACGTAGATCCGTACACGGCGCACGGCTCCCTGCTTGAGGAGGAGCGCCGGCCTGACACCCAGATCGAGCGGGCGCTCACGGTCTTTCTCGCCGGCGCTGAATGCCCGTTCACGTGTTCGTTCTGCGACCTGTGGCGATGGACGATCGACGGTCCAACGCCTCCCGGTGCACTGACGATGCAGTTGGAGATCGTGCTCCAGGCGCTTGACGATCCGGAGCCAGATCGACTCAAGCTTTACAACGCGAGCAATTTCTTCGACCAGCGAGCCGTTCCGCCCGAGGACGTTATGGGGATTGCGAGGCTGGCAGCGCCGTTCGCTGCCGTCACCGTCGAGTCGCACGCCAACACCATCGGCTCGCAGACGCTCGCGTTCGCACGACAAATCCCCGGACGGCTCGAAGTCGCTGCGGGGCTCGAGACAATTCATCCTGTCGCTGCCGCACGACTCAACAAGCGCCTCGATCTCGCGCGGTTCGACTGGGCGGCGCACTTTCTGTCGGAGAACGGTGTCGATCTGCGCGTCTTTGTCCTCCTCGGCGCACCTTACGTTCGCGCGGACGAATCGGTCGCGTGGACGGTACGCACCGTCGAGTATGCGGTCGAGCGCGGCGCGTCGCTTGTGTCGATCATCCCCGTGCGCGGCGGCAATGGAGAGATGGAACGACTCCAGGCACTGGGCGAATTCACACCGCCGACGTTGTCACAGCTCGAGGAGGCGCTCGACCGCTGCTTGCAGTTCACGAGCACCGTCGTCACCGCCGATCTGTGGGATGTGGAGAGGCTGCCCGCGTGTGAGCATTGCAGGTCAGAGCGTATCGAGCGCCTGCGACGCCTGAACGTCACCGGCCGCGCGGAGCCGCGGATCGCCTGCAGCATGTGTGGAGGGGCGTGATGCAATCGTGCGAGGTTGCCATCGTTGGCAGCGGGTTCGCCGGATCGCTCCTGGCCCGTGTGCTCGCGGTGCTCGGCTACGATGTGGTGCTCCTCGAGCGCGGCACGCATCCGCGGTTCGCGATCGGTGAGTCGTCAACCCCGCTCGCCAACCTGTCGCTCGAGAGGATTGGTGTCCGTTACGGGCTGGCGGATTGCTATCACCTGGCCACGCATGGGCGCTGGCTCGCGCATTTCCCGGAGCTTCGCCGCGGCCTGAAACGCGGCTTCACGTTCTACCGGCACCATCCGGAGCAGCCATTCGCCAATCGCGGCTTCGAGTCGGAGCGGCTCCTCGTCGCGGCCAGTCCACACGACTCGCTCTCGGACACGCACTGGCTACGCGCCGACGTGGATCACCACTTCGTGCGCGAGGCGATCGCTGCGGGCGTGGACTATCGCGATCGCGTGGATCTAGCGAACGCCGATGTAGCATCAGACTCCGTGCGCGTGCTTGGCAGCCGCAACGGTCGCGTCTTTGACCTGCGCGCGAATTTCCTCATCGACGCGTCAGGTCCGGGCGGTTTTCTCGCGCGACAGCTCTCGATTCCTACGGGTCTCGAGCACACCCAGACCCGCTCCGCGATCGTCTTCAGCCACTTCGGTGGCGTCCGACTGATGAACGACGTCGTACCAGGGATGCCGGAAGGTCCCTACCCCGACGATTGGGCCGCCGTGCACCATCTGATCGATGAAGGCTGGATCTACTCGCTCCGCTTCGACGACGGTGTGACCAGCGCCGGCTTCCTGCTCACGCCAAGCGGCATGGCTGCCCTGAATTCGTCGGACGCCGTTGATGCGGCGTCGCTCTGGCGTCTGTTGCTCCAGCGATATCCAACACTCGCAATGGCATTCGCCGAGGCAACGCCACTCATGCCGATCGCGTTCCGCCCTGTGATTCAGCATCGCCTCACGCGCGCCGCCGGCGAGCGGTGGGCGCTGATGCCCCACGCGTACGCGTTCGTCGATCCACTTTTCTCGACGGGGATCGCCTGGAGTCTCCGCGCCGTCGAGCG
>JALYKM010000238.1 GCA_030774785.1 Gemmatimonadota bacterium | reverse complement strand
GCCGACAGTACAAAACACTTTAGCTGCAGGTCTGCCGACAGCAGCTCAGCCCCTCGGCGACAGTCTGTCAGCCCAAGTCCCGAACCGTGCCCTCGAAGACGACCCTTCCCTCGCCACGGAGAGACGGCAGCCAGGAATCTCCTTCGCGCCGAAGAGTGATCGTGAGCGGAAGTCCCGAACGCGTCCACAGGGTCGTTTCCTTGCCCGACTCGGCCCAGATTGATAGGAGAATGGCCGTCGCCACGGCGCCCGTCCCGCAGGCGAGAGTCTCGCCTTCGACCCCTCGCTCGTAGGTTCGATAAGTGAAACTGCCGTCAGGGCGCTTCGACACGAAGTTCACGTTGGCGCCTGCAGCAAGGGCCGGATGATTCCTCAGCTCCGCCCCCCTCGCTGTCACGTCGGCAGCCTCAACATCCGAGATCTCGACCACGACATGAGGAACTCCCGCGGAGGCGTATCCAATGTGCGCCTCGCCTGCTTTTTTGCCGAGGTCACTTGCGTCAGGTCTGATCTCCCGGACAGCCTCGAGGTCGACCTCGGGGAGTCCGTCGCGTATCCTCGCCTTGAGCGAGCCCGCCGCGGTGTGAAGAACAAACCCGCCCCCCTGCGCCAGACCCAGCTCCACCGCCAATCGGGTGCTGCAAAGACTGGCGTTCCCGCAGAGCGCCGCCTCGGATCCGTCACTATTGTAGTAGCGCATCCGGACATCGCTCTCACCCGACTTCTCGAGGAAAACGACTCCATCTGCTCCGACGCCGGTCCCGCGGGCGGAGAGAGATCTGATGGTTTCCTCGTTTTCGAGGTGGCCGACGGAGCCGCTCGTCGCGTCGAACACGACGAAGTCGTTGCCGGACCCCGTCATCTTGTAGAAGCGCTGCCCCTCGAGTCGAGCCCCCATTAGATCCTCCCGGTCAGGCTCCACCAGCGCAGACGCCAGACCATCCACACCGCCTCGCGGACGATCTTCTTCGACATCTTGCTCACACCCTCGGTCCGGTCCACGAAGATGATGGGGATTTCGAAGAGTCGGAAGCCCCGCTTCCAGGCGCGGAACGACATCTCGATCTGAAACGCGTAACCGTTTGATTTAACGGAGTTTAGATCGATCGATTCGAGTACATTGCGACGGAAGCATTTGAACCCACCGGTGGTGTCGAAGATTGGGAGTCCGGTAACGAATCGCGCGTAGACATTCGCCGCGTAGCTGAGAAAAAGTCTGCTCATGGGCCAATTAACGACATTCACGTGCCCGTCCTGATAGCGGGATCCAAGCACGACGTCCGCCTCCTTGATGGCCTCTAGGAATTCGGGCAGTCGCTCAGGATTGTGGGAGAAGTCGGCGTCCATCTCGAAGACCAGGTCGTACTTTCGCTCGAGCGCCCACCGGAAGCCGGCTATGTATGCGGTCCCCAGGCCAAGCTTCCCCGCACGATGGATGACGTGGACACGGGGATTGTTTGCCGCGATCCCGTCGACGATCGCGCCGGTCCCGTCCGGAGAACCATCATCGACGACCAGAACCTCTATCGATGGGTCCTGCGCGAGAACGGCCGGGATCAGCCGCGCAATGTTGAAGCGCTCATTGTAGGTCGGAACAATGATCAGAGCTCGCTCAGCCAAGGCGTCTCCGGTCGCGCCAGATGCCGGCGCCGAGCATCAGCAATCCGAGGACGATCGCAATCCATGTTATCGTCTTCCCCCGTGCATAACTGGCGCTCGTGAAGTTCAACTCGACGCTGCGCGCTCCCTGCGGCAGCTCGACCCCGATGAGCGTGTAGTCCGCGCGCCCTATCCGCGCGGGCCTGCCATCCACCGTCGCTTTCCAGCCGGGATAGTAGTTCTCGGAGACGACGAGCGAAGATCCCTCTGGCGCTGGCGCACTGAGGTCGATCTGCACTTTGCCTGGCTCGTAGTGACGGACGGAGGTAACGATGGAGAGCGGCGCCGGCAACGTTTGCACTCCCTGAGAGACCGCGACATTCGCGGAAGTATCAAACAGGGCGGCGCGCTTGACCTCGAATCTCGGGTTGAGAACCGTCGCCAACACCTGGTCGTCCGGCGCCTTCACAGCGACCGGAGTTATCCACGAGTAAGGATTTTCGGCGTTGAGCCGGTAGAGATAGACCGTGTCCCCCGCTGCGTTTCGAACAGGTCCCTTCACCAACGTCGTATTTCCAATGAACGGAAGCTCGGGGATGTCCGTCAAGAAATATTTCGTATTCGTTAGCTGCAGCACGTTGGGCGAGAAGACCCTATTGTCATCAGAGTTCGTCCCGACGAGCTCGTTGTAGCGTCCAAGTTGATTGCCATGATAGCCGAGGACGTTGCGGGTGCGGTGTGTCATGAGCGCGTCGCCCCTCAGAAAGGCATCGCGGCCATGAGCGGGCACGACCGGGAAAGGCAGCACGCGAAAGGGTTGCGGCTCCGCCTTGAGCATGTCGATGATTGGATCGCTGGCGTAAATGACCTTCGCTGGCGGCGAGAACTTCCAATAGAGCCGCTCGACGGTCCACAGATCGATCGCCATGAGCGCGGCGAGCGCCCACGCCCCCACCCTGGTTGAGAGTTTACCGCGGAGCAGAGCGAATCCGAGTGCGACGACGAGGGCGACGAAAAAGAACGATCGCCACGCGCCCACTACCAATGCACCTCTGTTGGCCAGCACCTGATCAAACTGTCGCTCGTCGACGAACGACTCCGCCATGCTCGAAAGCCCGCCCACCGAAGCGAGAAGCGCTATGACGCCTGCCGCGATCAGCCAACCGATCGGATATCGGCTGGAGATCCGCCGCTGAAAAAAACGCTCGGCTCCAACGCAGGCGAGGAGGGCGATCGCAAGCGTTCCGACGAAAAAGATGGTCGCCGGCGCCCGGAAGTATTTGGTGCCCGGGACGATCGCGTACGGGATGTGGTAGAAAGGTGTCGAGCTTCCCAGTGACCAGAGCAGCGACACCAGAAGCGCAACCGACCAGAAAATGATGTGCTTCCTGCGCGGGTCTTCACGTAGCCCGATGAATGCGGCACCGGCGAGAAAGAGCACGACTGCCCCGACGTAATCGCTATGCAAATGAATGCCGTTGCGTCCCCAGTAGTTCTCCAGCATTCCCGAGAACTGAGGGAGATAAACGTTCAGAAGCTCTTCGGGGTTCCACGCGTAGGACGTCGCTGTGCTGTAGTCCGCGAGGCCGCCTGCCCTGGGCGACCACGCCACGTACTCGCGCACGGGCAGGTATTGGACAGCGCCCATCGCCAGTCCGACGATTACGGCGGCTAGGGCGGCGCCGAGTCGTTTGATCGCGACAGAGCGAGGGAGCAACACGCCATCGAGCGTCGTGAACGCGAGGAAAAGCGCATATGCTCCACACGCGAGGAGGGTGTACTGGAGCAGTTGCGGGTGTGGACTCAGAACGCAGAGGCCGATGATGAGAGCGAAGGCACCCCAGGTCCAGCTTTTTCCACCGCGAATTCCCCGATAGAGCATCCAGAGAGCCAGCGGAAACAGCGCACTGACGAACAGCTTGCCGTCGTGACCGGGCGATACGTACGACGCGATCTGGCCACTCATCATGTAGGCGATTCCGCCGAGAAGCGAGCCGTAAAAGCTGTACCCGAGCGCGCGCAGGAATCCGAAGGTGAAGAGGCCGGACAGGAAGATGTGGATGATGAAACCCCACGTCATCGCCACGTCGGTCGGCATCACCAGGCGCATCAGGAATGTCGGGTAGAAAATGTCGCCGTGCATCGCCGCGATATACGGCACCCCGCCGAACAGGTACGGATTCCAGAGAGGAAAATGTCCCGTCGCTCTCAAGGTGCTTGCGGCGAACTCTCGGAACGCGTAGCCGGCGATGTATTGATCGCTGTGCGGAGAGACGAGGAACTTCCCTGCCAGAGCCGGATATGCCAGTGAGAACGTGCAGAGCGCGTACACGAGCGACGCCCAGCCAAACGCGACGCGCGGCGCCGGAAGCGCCGCGGGAGTGTTAGCGGAGTCTAAGACCTGCCGGGACTTCTCTCGAGGCTGCGCCATGTGAGATCAGTGTGATAGAGACTTTCTGCGTGCGCCCGCGGCGATGTATAGCCCGGTTGGAATCAGCTCGACGATGGTGAGCCACAACCGGGCAGCGATTGCAACGAGCGCGGCATCCACTTCGTTTGCGAGCCCAAGCTGCGTCATGAAGGCGGCGAGCGTGAACTCTCTCACGCCCAGGCCGGCCGGCGCGATCGGCGAGATGAAACCAAGGATGTACGCAGCGGTGTAAACTGCGACGTACGAGGAAATTTCGCCAGGCGCCGCACCAAGCAGCCCGCGCACGAACAACTGAAACGCGAGTCCATAAAAGAGCCAGGAGAGCGTACTTGCGACCGCAGCGGTCCAGATGCTCGTGGCAGGTACCGAAGGCGGCGCTATATCGCGGCCGATCATCGTGCTTGCCCACACCGCCAAAGGAGGCAGAAACCTGGGTGCGCTGAGCAGAACGATTGCCAGTACGAGTACCGCTGCGCCGACGAGCAGCGGCTGACCCAGCAGCTTGGCACCGGTCACCATGACTATGGCGGTGCCCGTGACCAGACTCACCATCTGCATGATCACCGAAGACCCGGCGGCCGCGATTGCCGATAACCCGCGCTTTCTCGCCATGACCCCCATGGCAGTCAGTGACCAGATATTGCCCGGCACGTATTTGCCAAGGTTGGACAGGAACCAAATTCGCGCCGCCTGCATGAACGGAAGGTGGGAGTCCCATGCTCCAAGCACTCGCCGCCATCCTTCGATGAGCAGCGCATAGGTGACCAGGACGAGTGCCGTTGCGGCGCCAATCCATTCCCACGCGAACTGGATGTGGGTGAGTCTCGACCCCACCTTGTCCCATTGACTCGCAAGCGAGCTCGCCGCAAAGAGGAGCACCGCCGCAGCGAAAATCCACTGCCCGATTCTGAAGAGATTACGACGCGTTAGCGCCAAGAACCTGTCGGTAAATCCCTGCGTAGCGCCGCGCCGCGGACTCGGGCGCGAAGGCAGAGAGTGCGTAGAGGCGCCCTGCTCTGCCGAGCTCACTCCCGCGCCCGTCGCGAGCGAGCAAGTCGTCGAGAGTGCTGGCGAGGGCAGTCCGGTCACCCGGTTTCACGAGAAGTCCCGTCTGGTCGTGCTGAATCACGTCGCGCAAGCCGCCGGAATCGAAGGCAACCACCGGCGTTTCGCAGAGGAGAGCTTCGACGGCGACGAGGCCGAGTCCTTCGTCGACGGATGGAACGACAACAGCAGTGGCGCGCTGATATACTGCCGGCAGATCGGATTGGGAGAGCTGCCCATGCCAGCGGATACGCGACGACACCCCGAGTTGCTGCGCCAGCTGCTCGAGTGAAGAGCGGTTTGGTCCGTCGCCGACAATATCGAGCGACGCCTGGCTCTTCATCGAGGCCAGAGCGTGGAGGAGGTGGTCGACTCCTTTCTGCGGCGTGAGCCTACCCACAAAAAGAAGCCGTTGGCCATCTCGCGACGCGCCGGGCATGAAGAGATCGGTGGCCACCGGCATCGGCGCCACCGTTGCGTGCACGCCCGGCACCAGCGCTTCGGTTTCTTCCTTGAGCCAGTGCGATACGGTCGTGATGGCCGCTGAGTGCTTGAGCACGTGTCGGAATAGAGGCTTGGCGACACTCACGGTGCGCGCCAGCCGGACGTCTGTGCCGTGGAGAGTCGTGACGAGAGGAATACGCGCGAGCCCACCGACCCAGGTTCCGACGACGCCATTCGGAAACCACCAGTGAGCGTGCAGGACCTGCGGCTCTAAGCTCCGCCTCGCTCGAACGGCGTGCACGAAATCGGAGCCGAGGAATCCCACCAGCGCGAATTTCGCGGTCCAGGACGAAGCGACATCGCTTGCCATGTTCCCGGTGTACGCCAGCTTCTCATAGCGGTGGGGCGCATACCTGAAGCGCTCGACGCTCACGCCCTCGATCTCTGCCGACGCGGGAACGCCAGCTGAAGCTGGGGCAACCACGCGAACGTTGACATTTTCGCCGCGCAGGGCAACGGCCAATCGGAGGATGAACGAGCCGGCGGCGTCTCCTTCCGATCGCGGGAACGAGTGCGTGAGGAACAGGACGTTCATTTGATCAGAGATTCGCGGGCGTGTCGCGTTCCTGCGAGAGATCCTCGAGCCGTGCGCGCAGTTGGCTCAGCTCGGCACGCTGCGCCGCGATGAGCTCCCCGATCAACCCCGTAGCGAAGAACACGCTTCCGACAGTGAGACACGTCTCCACAAGATTGATGAGAGGGCGGAATCCAACCCCGCCGATCACGCGCCATAGAATGGCGATGATCCCGACGACCACGCCGACTACGAACAAAGTCGCCCCGAGCATGCCGAAAAGAAGGAGCGGCTTTCGGGCAAAGCGGAGCTCGAACCACACCGCAAGCATGTCGAGCACACCAACAGGAATGCGCCCAATTCCGAACTTGGATTGGCCAGCGTTACGGGGGTATAGCGGAACCGGCACTTCAGAGACGGAGAACCCATCCGCGGCCGCCATTACCACCATGTAACGATGCCAGTCGGGGCGATTGGGAAGCGCATCCATCACTTCGCGACGGTATGCCTTCACCGAATTGAGATCGCGCACGTCGACCTTGAAGAGCGAGCGGCTCAACCTGTTGTAGATGCCCGAGACAAAAGCTCTCTCGTACTTCCCTTCCTTGTAACCCGCGACGATGTCCGACTCGCCCGCGATGATCGGCGCCACCAGGCGTGGTATGTCTTCGGGCTTGTACTGCAGATCGGCGGGATAAAAAACGAGTATGCTGCCGCGCGAATGCAGATATCCGGTACGCAACGCGTCGGCGATTCCACGCCTGACTCCGTGTCTCACCGGCCGAAGGAATGGATACTGCGCGGCAAGTCGTTGGAGGACGGTCCAGGAGTCATCGACCGAACCGTCGTCGATGACGATGATTTCGTAGCGTTCCGGGGTGGAGGCAAAGGCGGCGCTCGCCTGCTCCATGAAGAGCGGGAGATTCTCGGCTTCGTCCTTGGCGGGAACCAGAATGCTCACTTCGGGCCGGATGGTCAGCGGCTGCAGACCAGTTCCCTTGAACCGTTGCCCCGAGTCCGTTTGGGACACCGACGTCATACGCGCTTCCGCATTCGCGCCGACAGGACGCCCAGCTGATCGCGGTACTTCGCCACGGTTCTACGCGCGATCTGAACGCCACTCTCACGAAGGATGTTGACTATGGCCTGGTCGGTGAGCGGGTGCTTCGGATCCTCTTCCTGCACGAGCTTCTGAAGCTGCGCCTTGATGCCTCGGGCCGAGACGTCTTCGCCGTCGGAGGTGGCAAGGCCCGATGAGAAAAAGAACTTGAGCGGAAGAACCCCTCGAGGTGTCTGGACGAACTTCTCGTTCGTGACGCGACTTACCGTCGATTCGTGCATGTTGATGACCTCCGCGACCTCGCGGAGCGTGAGCGGCTTCAGGTGCTGAATTCCCTTCTCGAAGAACTCACGCTGCCGCTCGACGATGTAGTTCATCACCTTGAGCATAGTCTGCCGCCGCTGCTCGATCGCCTGGATCATCCAGTTGGCCGAGTTGAGCTTGTTGGAGATGAACTCCTTGTTCTCGCCGTCGAACTTCTTCTTGTCCCTCGCGATTTCCTGATACGCTCTGCTCAGCTTGAGTCGAGGGAGATTCGCATCATTCAGGAAGACGTGATATCTGTCATCGATCTTCTCGACGATCAGATCGGGGATTATGTAGTTGTCGTCGCGGGACCCGTACTGGAGTCCCGGCTTGGGGTCGAGCTTGGCGATCTCGTCGGCCGCTTTCTGGACGTCGGCAGCGCTGATCCCGAAGCGCTTGGATATTTCGCTCCAGCGATGGTTGATCAGCTCCTCGAAGCAGTCGCGTACCAGCCGGTACGGGACCGACTGCTCGAGTCCGGCTTCCTTCAGTTGCAACAGGAGGCACTCGCGAAGGTCCTGCGCGCCGACACCAGGCGGATCGAGGGTCTGAACGGTAGCGAGCATTTTCTGCCCTTCCTCGAGCATGTAAAGCGGTAGATCCTCGCTCTCGCGCCCCGCTTCCTCCGCCGCCTTGGTCACGACCTCATTGAGCGCCCGGACGATATCTTCAACTCCGGACGCGAGATAGCCGTCGTCGTTAATGTTACCTATGAATTCATCAGCAAGGAGGGTTTCCCGAGGAGTTAGCTCGAGGAGGCTCACCTGATCGCGCAAGTGGTCGCTCAGGTCGCGCGTGGCGACGGTAACCGGCTCGAAGTATTCGCGCTCCTCGTGCTCTTCGCGGCGGCCGCCCGCCGTGTCGAAGCCATCGAGCAGGATCTCCTCCCAGTCGATTTCGCCGGTCCGCTCGTCCTCCGCTTCCGCCTGTGCCGGCTCCGCGGCTTCGCCCTCCTGCTCCTCTTCCTCATCCTCCTCGGCCTCGACAAGATCGAGGAACGGGTTGTTGAGGAGCTCCTGCTTGAGATGCTGCTGGAGGTCGAGCAAGGGCATGTAAAGCAGGTCCATCGCCTGGTAAAGGCGCGGATTGATCTTCAGCTCCTGGCGAAGCTGGGTCGATTGATTGAGGCCGGGCTTCAAGACGTGGTTACCTCGTCTCTGGTGCGAGAGAATCTCTCACGAAGCCGTGCAGTAAGCGTTGGACCAAGATAGATGTCAGCCACAGTGTCGTCGAAAACGAGGTCCCGGACCGTTCCGGAAACCTTTACCTGCCCATCGAACATAATGTATGCCCGGTCCACGATGTCGAGTGTCTGCTCGACGTTGTGATCGCTGATAAGCACGCCGATGCCCCTGTGACGGAGTCCGGCGACTATTGTTTGTATGTCGTGAACAGCGATGGGATCGACTCCCGCGAACGGTTCGTCAAGCATCATGAACTTCGGGTCGGTCACGAGCGCCCGAGTGATCTCGAGGCGCCGGCGCTCCCCGCCGGAAAGTGCGTACGCCTTACTCTTGCGCAGCCGTTTGATACTGAGCTCGTCAAGCAACTTTTCGAGTCGCTCGGAACGCTCCGGCGAAGACAGCGGAAGCGTCTCGAGAATCGCGAGAATATTGTCCTCGACGGAAAGCTTTCGAAAAATCGACGGCTCCTGCGAAAGGTAGCCGATTCCACGGCGCGCCCGCTCGTACATTGGCAGGTTGGTGATGTCTTCGCCATCGAGAAGAATTCTCCCCGACAAAGGCTGGATGAGACCGACGATCATATAAAACGTCGTCGTCTTTCCCGCCCCGTTGGGCCCGAGCAGGCCGACGATTTCGCCCTGCTGAAGCCGGAGCGCCACGTCGTTGACGACCCTTCGGCCGCGGTAGATCTTGGTGAGTCCTTCCGCTTCGAGAACACTTCCGCTGACGATTCTCGGGTGTGGAGGCGTGGACAGGGCGAGTCGCGAGTGTTCGCCCGTCTCGCGCATCGCTTCCGCGAACTCGCTGCGGTGGGGCGCGATATCCTTCCATAGAGCGGGCGCGATCCGAACGATTGCGGCATCGCTCTCGACGTCGCCATCGAGAGGCATAATGATCCCGCTCTCGGCGAGGCGAGGAAGGCTCGAGCTCGCGAGATAGGCGCGAACTTCGTCCTGGCCGAGCCTACCCGCTTCGCGCTCGGCGTCGAGGCCCTTCGCCCTGATCACCCGCAGATAGTCATCGCGATAGTTGACGGCGACATCCCGAATCCGCGCGGCGCCATTTGCATCCGCCGCCCGCACTATCGCGTGGAGCGCGAATCCATCGAGCCGGTCGTTCTGGGAAGGACCACCAATGAGCGCGCGGACGCTTTCGGAAAGCTGGCTGCCGTCGCTCATCGTCGAACGCCCGGTAGCTTTGCCGGAGGACGCGGCTTGGCTTGAGGTGGCGGGGCGGCAACCGGTTTGTCTGTCGCTGACTCTGCGGCAGGCTCGATAAGTACACCTGTAGCCTTGTCCGTCACGGTCACCGTGCTGACTTTTCGGTCCTCGAAGATGATGTCGATGATTCTGCCGCGCACGTAGTTGACGGTCGGTTGGGTCTGAGGCCCCTTCGAATTCTTCATCTGATAGAAGGAGCTGGCGTTACCTTCGGCGATTATCTCACGGATCCGCGGTCGACTCGCGGTATCTGTTCCAACCAGTGTGTCGAAGCGAGCGACGATGGTGTCACCCCTCATCCAGTCTCTCTGATCCGACACTACGCCTGAATCCGGATTACTTTCGGCGTACCCGTTACGCAATGCGCGGACCTCCCGGACGCGCTGGGCAGGCATTATTGCGTCGATCGAGTCGGCGACGATCTCGCGTTCGGGCGATACGGCGCGAGCGCGTCCCTTTCCCCAGGCGATCACGCGTTGCAGCTGGTTGTTCTGGACCCGCAGGTCAACGGTGTCGGCGACCAGCTCCAGATCCTGGCTGAGGGCGTGACCGTTGGGCGTGGCAATCACGCGCTCGAGCTGCCGGTTCTTCGAGTAGACGTCGATCACACCCCCGGTCAGGGTGAAGGTGCGGGTGCCTGTTCCCTTCACCATCGGCTCGCGCATGAGCCGGGCGAAGTCGTGTCCGCTGTCCAGGAACGCGGAATCACCGGTCGCGAGAAGATCAGGTCGCGTGATTTGAACGCGCCCGGACGCGTAGACGAGGCTGTCACCCTCCATTATGATCTGATTGGCGACGACGTATGCGGTATCGGGTGGTCGGCCGCGCCCGCTCGTATCTTTCTGAACAAGCGTGACGGTGGGGCGACCGGGCGCGAACATTCGCGCGAGTGGTCGCTGTGGCGTGCTCCGATAGTATTCCGCGCTGGGCCCACGCAAAGTGCTGCCGTTGGACATCACCGCCACGACATTACCTTCGGCGTGGAGGTGGTCGTCGTTCTGATAGTAAGTCATCGTGCGGGAGTCCACCGTGGCGCGCGGCTCGGTGTAGTGCACGTTGCCCACGAGGAAGAGTCTTCCCTGATCTTGGTAGTACTCAGCGCTATCCGCGGTGAGCGTATTGCCCTGACCAATGCAGTGCGCTACGATGCCGCCGCCGAGGAAAGTGATGTGTTGTCCGTTGGGCGCCTCTACAACATTTGCACGTGTCTCTGTGCCTCTTGGGAATTCAAGGTCGCAACTCCGCGGAACGTCTTGCGCCTCCGCCCTCGCGGCGATCGCGAGCGACAGGACCAGCGAGACGGGCAGCTTCAAGACTTTCAACGTTTCGGAACGACGGGAGCCGGGGGCGCAGGGGTTGGTGCTGCCTGCGTAGATACTCCCTTGGCGAACCCGCTTGCTCCCTTCAGGATCTGGATGTTCTTCATGTTGGGGTCAGAGCGGAATCCGATTCCCTCGAGCCGACGGTTCGGCTCGGTCATGACGAAAGCGCTGTCGCTGGAGATCTGGTTCTTCTGCTGGTTGTAAATGAGCTCCGGGGTCGTGAGGCGCCGACCATCTTCCGACACGACCACCACATTCTTTCGCGCAACCATGTTGCTGGTGCGACTGTTGTAGGTGCCGCGCTGCGAGGTCAGCACCGCGTCCTTTGCCCCGGTCGCCGTAAAAAACGTGGTGTGAACGTTCTCGAGCTCGATCCGGGTGTTGTCCTCGAAGAAGTAAGCGGTGTCGGCCTGGAGCTGCGCGCGCGAGAGACCCTCGTTGGTGAGCTTGAACCTCGCCCCGTACATCACCTGGTCCGCAGAATCGGCGAGCGGAGAGTGTGTCGCGACCGGCGGCTGCTTCTTGGAGCTGCAGGCGGCGCTGGCCACGGCCAGCAATGAGATCACGAGAAGTGCGCGCACTAGACCACTCCAGCGCGCATCAGATCGTGAAGATGGATCACGCCGACGATCCGATTTTGCTCATCGAGTACCGGCATGGCGATGATCCCGTGCGTCTCCATGCGATAAACGACCGCGCTTCCCAGCTCTTCGGCCTGAGCGACTTTCGGCGCTCTGTTCATCACCTTCGTGACCGGGATCGGAAAGACATTTTCTTCGTGCTCCATCAGGCGGGAGAGATCTCCCGTGGTCAGCACACCGGCGACACTCCCGTTCCTTGCCGTGACAATCGCGATTCCACGCCGCTCGGCGAGCTGCACGACCGCTTCGCGCATCGTGGCGGATTCAGGGAGTATCGGGAGATTATCGGTTACCATCACGTCGGAGACTCTGGTAAGAAGCCGCCTTCCAATCGCCCCGCCGGGATGGATTCTCGCAAAGTCATCGGCATCAAAGCCCTTCTCCTCGAGTAGCGCGATCGCCAGAGCGTCACCAAGCGCAAGCGCGACCGTCGTGCTCGTCGTGGGAGCCAGATCGTGCGGACACGCCTCTTCTTTCACCCAGCCGTCGAGCGTGACGTCGCTATCTCGCGCGAGGGTCGATTTCGAGTTGCACGTCAGGGCAATCGTACATACACCTAGGCGCTTCAAATGATCGAGTAGTCCGAGCACCTCGTCGGACTCGCCGCTCTTGGAGATGAGGATCGCGACATCGGATTCACCCACGATTCCCAGGTCCCCGTGCACGCTGTCAGCGGGGTGAAGAAACGTCGCGGGCGTACCGGTAGAAGTGAGGGTAGCTGCGATCTTGCGGCCAACGAGGCCCGACTTGCCAACGCCGGATACGATCACGCGCCCTTCCGAGCGGGCGATGCTCTCGACGGCGCGGGCAAAATCGTCACCGATGCGGCGCTCCGCCTCGCCGAGCGCTTCAGTCTCCATGCGCAGAACGCGTCGCCCGCGCTCGACGATGTCCTTGCGGGTCATCGGTTGATGCGAGCCCAGATGTCGACCGCGCGGTCGATCAGCGAAGGCATCTCGGACAATGGGATCATGTTAGGACCGTCGCTCGGCGCGCAATCGGGATCGGGATGCGTCTCGAGAAAAAGTCCCTGCGCCCCAGCCGCAATCGCGGACAGCGCGAGAACCGGAACAAACTCGCGCGCGCCACCGCTGGCTCCTTCGGGACCCTGACCAGGCCTTTGAACGCTGTGCGTGGCGTCAAAGATTACGGGTGCTCCGCAAGCTTCCCGAAGGCGCGTGAATGAGCGCATGTCGACCACCAGATCGCCGTATCCGAAGAAAGTTCCGCGCTCTGTTACGGCGATGTCGCGGGAACGGCCGTTGGCGTTGTTACCGCCGCGAATCTTCTGGACGGCACCGCGCATTCCCTCAGGCTGCAACCACTGGCCTTTCTTCACGTTGACGGGTCTTCCAGTCGCCCCTGCGGCTTCCAGGAGATCAGTCTGTCTGCAGAGGAACGCCGGGATCTGCAGAGCATCCACTACGCTGGCCGCGGCGGCGCATTGATCAGGGGCGTGGACGTCGGTGAGAACAGGAAGTCCGGTTGCCTTTCGCACACGCTCGAGCGCCGCCAGTCCCGCATCGAGTCCCGGCCCGCGAGCCGCCCCGCGATTGGAGCGATTCGCCTTGTCGAAGCTCGCCTTGTAGATGACCCCGCCCGGAATCTTCTCGGCGAGTCTTGCCAGAGCGTCACCTACGCGAAGATTGAGGTCGTCGCTCTCCAGCACGCATGGACCGGCGATCAGGAAGAGCTTGTCAGCCGGGAAAAGTTCCGCCACGCTATTCCGCCGCTTCTAAGGGTGCCCGCTTCCGGCTGCTTCTGGTTGGCGACTTGGCCTGGACTGCCGCTCCGATGAAGCCCGCGAAGAGAGGATGCGGACGGGTCGGGCGCGACTGCAACTCGGGGTGGAATTGGCAGCCGATGTACCACGGATGCGTCTGGAGCTCGACCATCTCAACCAGCGATCCGTCCGGAGAAAGGCCGCTCAGATTCAGTCCGTGCTCGACGAACTGGTCACGGTACTTGTTGTTGACCTCGTAGCGATGCCGATGGCGCTCGCTAACCTGTGGCACCCCGTATATCGCGGCAGCCTGCGTCCCTACTCCGAGTCTGCACGGATACGCACCGAGGCGCATGGTACCACCCATGTCAGTGACGTGCTGCTGGTCCTCCATCAACGAGATGACCGCGTTGTCGCACTCGGGGGCGAACTCGCTCGAATGACTATCGGACAAGCCGATCACGTTGCGAGCGAATTCGATGATCGCTGTCTGCATTCCCAGACATATGCCAAAGAACGGCAGGCCTGACTCACGGGCGTAGCGGATAGCCTCGAGCATCCCCTCGACGCCGCGCACTCCAAACCCGCCGGGTACCAGAACCCCGTGATAGTCAGCGAGCAGCTCGCGAGTCTTTTCTCTGCTGGTGAACATGTCGCTCGCAAGCCACGAAACCTCAACGCCGACGTCGTTCGCTATTCCACCGTGAATGAGGGCCTCCTGAACGCTCTTGTAGCTGTCAACAAGGCCGGTGTACTTGCCGATGACGGCGATTTTCACGCGCCCGTGCGGGTGTAGCACGCGCTCCACGATGTTGCGCCACTTCGAGAGATCTGATGCGCGTCGCCCCAGCAGTCCGAGCTTGTGCATGACGCGCTCGTCCAGACCCTGCTCGTGAAAGAGCAACGGTATCTGGTAAATGGTCGGCGCATCCCTGCTCTCGATCACTGCCCCGAACTCGACGTTGCAGAAAAGCGCGATCTTGCGCTTCACTTCCTCAGAGAGCGCGCGCTCGGTTCGACAGATCAGGATGTCGGGCTGGATTCCGATCTCCATCAGCTCGCGGACCGAGTGTTGAGTCGGCTTCGTCTTGACCTCGCCTGCCGCAGCGATGAAGGGAACGAGCGTGAGATGGATGAAGATCGCGTTCTCTCGACCGATCTCGTGTCGAAACTGGCGAATTGCCTCGAGGAACGGGAGTGATTCGATGTCGCCGACCGTTCCGCCGATCTCGACGATGACCACATCGCTCTCGGGAGCGAGACGCTTCATGGCGCCCTTTATCTCGTCAGTCACGTGCGGAATCACCTGCACCGTCGAGCCGAGGTATTCCCCCCGTCGCTCCTTGGTGATGACGTTCAGGTAGATGCGACCGGTAGTGATGTTGTTCGCCTGGGCGAGCGACCGGTCGATGAATCTCTCGTAGTGCCCGAGGTCCAGGTCGGTCTCGGCGCCATCGTCCGTCACGAACACCTCGCCGTGCTGGAACGGCGACATCGTGCCCGGATCGACATTCAGGTACGGGTCAAATTTCATTATCGTCACGCGCAACCCGCGCTCGACGAGAAGTCGACCGAGCGAAGCGGCGGCTATTCCCTTCCCGAGCGACGATACCACGCCGCCGGTGACGAAGATGTAGCGCGTCTGTTGGCTGGAACTACCCTGCATTGGTCACTGCTCCTTCAATAAAGGCGACCCAGCGCGCGTTCGCGCGCTCGAGATCTTCTTCGGTATCGATTCCGCTAGCCGGTGCTTCGCTCGTCACTGCGACCCCCATTGGCAAACCCGCAGCCAGCGGTCTCAGCTGCTCGAGACGCTCGATTTCCTCCAATGGGTGAGGCGGGAGAGACACCCACTTGGTCAGCGCTTCACGCGAGTAAGCGTACACCCCTATATGCTGCAACGTACGTTGTGCGCGCTTTGCCGCATCGGCCTGGTCACGAAGATAAGGAATGGGGGCGCGCGAGAAGTACATGGCCCTGCCGTCGTCGGCGACCACCACTTTTACCAAACTTGGAGTATCCAGGATCTTGGTGCTGGCGTGGGAAGCTGCGGTGCCGAGCGGAAACCTCCCGGTGGACACCAGCTGAGCTGCCCCTTTGACGGCTCCGGGCCCGATGAAGGGCTCGTCGCCCTGAACGTTCACAATCGTGTCGTATTTGCGGAAGCGCGGCTGGGCCGCGACCTCGGCAACCCGCTCGGTGCCCGACGTGTGCTGGTCACTCGTCATGACGCACTCGGCTCCGACGGCTCGGACTGCGGATGCCACGGATTCGTCGTCCGTGGCCACGACGACGGCATTAGCGACGTTCATTTGAGAGATTCTTTGCCAGACCCGGACGATGAGGGGGAGTCCGGAAAGGAGAC
>JALYKM010000237.1 GCA_030774785.1 Gemmatimonadota bacterium | reverse complement strand
CGACGATCTCGGAGATCCGCCGTTCCAGCAGCGATCTCTCGGCTCGCGTGAGGTAGTACTCCGGAAGCTGGGTAATCTCCTCGAACAGCTCAGATCCGCGCTCGTCGTAGAAATATTTCGGCGAGAGCTGCTTCGGCACCTCCGTGAGGCCCTGGCGTACGTCGCGGACCATCTGCTGGCGCGAGCGGCGGACAGTGTAGGGTGGAGTGGCGCCGACGATGTCCGAAGAGTGATTCTCTTTCACGCGTCCCGCGCGCAACGGAATCCGCTGAAGATCTGCCTTCTGATTGGATAGTCCCAATTGCGGAAGGTGTTTCGAATTGCTCCCGGGCGGGTGGCCCAGGAGCCGCCTCTCAGGACCTTGTACTCCGAGCCGAAGAACTCTTCGGAGTACTCCTTATAAGGGAAGCTTCGAAATCCGGGGTAGCCATTGAAGTCGCTCGAGGTCCATTCCCAGACGTCGCCGATCATTCCATAGCAGCCGATGGGCGATACGTTGGCATCGTAAGTGTCGACGGGCGCGGTATCGAACGAAAGCTGATCGATGTTCGCGAGCTTGGCGCTCGCCGCAGAATCTCCCCACGGAAAGCTGCGCGCCCTTTCCGTCGAAGCATCCCACGACGCGGCGGCTTCCCATTCGACCTCCGTCGGTAACCGCTTTCCGGACCAGTTGGCAAACGCCGCCGCTTCGTGATAACAGACGTGACACACGGGACGGCTCGGATCAACGGGCCGCGTAATGTCCATGATGCGGCTGAACCATGCATCACCATCACGAAACCAGTACTTGGGCGCGACCGCTCCGGTCTCTTTGATCCACCCGCGGCCAGCGTCGGACCACAACTCCTGGCGCTCGTAGCCCTTGTCGGAGATGAAATCGAGGTATTGGCCGTTCGTGACCGGAGTGCGGTCGATGAGAAATGGACGCAGATCCACTTCGTGTCGCGGGCGCTCGTTGTCGTAAGCGGACGCACGATCGTCCGTCCCGATCGTGACGCGACCACCGTCGAACGAGATCATGTCGCCCAGAGCTGGCGACCGGTTTTCTGCGCCCGATCCTTCTCGGGCGGCAAAGGCAATTCTACGCGGCGCCTGGTATGGCTCGCCTTTCTTGAGCTGGAGCGTCTGGAGAATCGTCTCGTTGTGCTGATACTCGTGCTGGAGCACCATGTTGTAGACGTAGCCGCCCTCGAGGAGCGGGTCGGCGTCGTTCCACTCCAGCGACTCGAGCCGATCGAAAACGCGCGCCCGTATCTCGTGGAGCCGCTCCCTCATTTGTGCCAGAGTCGGAAGCGCGAGCGAAGCGCGGGTCGCGCGTGGATGCTCGAACGGATTGTACATGCCGGGCATCTCCGAAAACTCGATCGCTCCATCCAGATTCTGGGTGAGCCAGAGCTCTTCGAAGTGCGCGATGTGACCCACGTCCCAGATGATGGGACTCATCAGCGGGTCGTGCTGTCGGTGCAGATCTTCGTCCGAGAGTTCCGAGATCAGCAATAGCGTTCTCTCCCGCGCTTCGGTCAGGAGGTCGGCGATCTCCTGCTTCGACGGGGGAGCAGAGAAAGAACGAGGTACTGTAAGGCGGGATGCGGTCATGGAAGGAGAAGCGCTGTCAACAACAGTGCAATGATACTGCCGTCAACGAAACTTGCCAGACGAGCGGTCAAATCCACTTCATCGCCCGCTAAGCGAAACGCGCCGATCTCCAATCCCGTCAGACACTTAAGGAGCTCCTCGCCGAACCGCACGCCATGACTGATGACGAGGTTCCCGCGCTTTGACTCTAGATCCATTCCCTCCCTCTCCGGGAACGCATGAGGTGATTAGAAGGCGCCATTTGCTGGAATGGTGAGTACACTACCTCTACACGGTAGTGGGTGCATCACGGAGCGAACGAATGTCCGAGCAAAGAATTGCTCTTGTAACCGGCGGCAATCGCGGAATTGGCCTCGAGATCTGTCGTCAGCTGGCAAAGCTTGGCATTCGCGTGGTGCTTGGCTCGCGCGACGCGGCGAGAGGAGTTGCCGCGGCTGAAGAATTGATAGCCGCCCAGCTCCCGGTCGAAGCGAGAGAGCTGGACGTCGCTGACGACGAGAGTATTAGAGAGTGCATCAACTGGATCCGCCGCGATCTCGGGCGGCTCGACATCCTTGTCAACAACGCGGGGATCATGGTCGAGGAGGGCGACTCCGACGCCGAACAGGAGATCCAGATCATTCGCGATACGATGCAGACCAATGTCTATGGTCCGCTGCTTCTGTGCCGGCTTGCGACCCCCATCATGAAGAGCCGCCGCTACGGGCGCATCGTCAACCTGTCGAGCAGCATGGGGTCGCTTACGGAGATGGGCCCAGGCTATATGGCCTACAGAATGTCGAAAGCGGGCCTCAACGCCGTGACGCGAGTGCTCGCGGCTGAAACTGAGGGGATGGGCATTCTGGTGAATTCGGTGGATCCGGGCTGGGTAAAGACCGAAATGGGCGGCCGCAGCGCCAACCGATCAGTTTACAAGGGAGCGGAGACGCCCGTCTGGCTTGCGACGGTGCCTGAGGGCGGCCCGACGGGTGGGTTCTTTCGTGATCGCAAAGCAATTCCCTGGTAGAATTGCACTTGCGGAGTTTCACCAATAGGTTTTTCGGTCGACGCGTAACATGTCCACTCCCACCCAGGTCGTAACCAGCCCAGCGGGTCGCCACAGCCCGCTGATCGATTTCTTCGAGCGAGTTCCACTCATAGCAGGCAGCGTCGTCGCGATCATGGGCGCACTGGTCCTCGCAGGCTGGGCACTGGATCTTCCCATCATAACACAGGCGTCGCAGGCCGGAATCCCAATGATTCCCCTGACTGCACTCTGCTTCGTGCTTGCGGGTGGCTCGCTTACGATGGCAGTGCGTCCCGATCGCACCGGGAAGACTGAAGGGGTTCAGCAGACTCTCGCCGCGTCGGTCGCTACGATCTGCATCCTCACTTTTTACGAGTATCTGCGGGGCAGCGCCTCCGCTTTCGATTTGCTCCTCTTTGGCGATAAGGTGCGCGGGGCATCATTGTCTCTGCCTGGCCGCATTGCCATCAACAGCGCCGCGTGTCTTCTGCTGTATGCACTGGCGCTTCTCTCCATTCCGCATGATCAGAGGAAGCGTGATTTCCGGGCGCAAATGTTCGCCACTCCGGGACTTCTCATCGCCCTTGTCGCCATCCTTGGCTACGTCTTCGACGTGAGGGGGATGTACTCTCTGTCGCAGTCGTCGGGGATGGCGCTTCCGACAGCGATAGCGCATCTGATACTAGGCGTCGGAATCCTTTTCGCAGTGAGAGGCAGGGGTGCCCCGGCTCTACTCATGGATGAAGGTGCCGCTGGAGTTCTTACCCGAAGACTCCTCCCCGGCGCACTCCTCGCCCCTGTCGTTCTCGGCATTATCCGGCTGGCTGGAGAATCCGCGGGAATCTACGAATCGGAATTTGGGGTATCGCTGTTCGCAGTCTCCAGCATTCTGATTTTCGTAGTGTTGGTGCTCTGGTCCGCGCGTGCTCTCCGCAACAGCGACAAAGAGCGCGTCGATCTTCTCGCACTCGAGCAGCAGGCGCGCGCCCACGCCGAGAGAGCGCGCAGCGAAGCCGAGGCGGCGCGAGCGGAGGCTGAGCGGGCGAACAACAGCAGGACGGATTTTCTCGCCGTGATGTCCCACGAGCTGCGGACGCCCCTAACGGCGATCATGGGCTACGAAGAGCTCCTCTCCGACGGCATCACCGGTCCGGTCACCGAGCTTCAGCGGCAACAGCTCGGAAGAATCAACGCCAGTGCGCGGCATCTGCTCGGGCTCATCGACGAGATTCTCACCTTCGCGCGGGTGGACATCGGCCGTGAGCGGGTGCGATGGGAGTCGATGTCGGTCAACCACACTCTCACTGATGCGGCATCACTCGTTCAGCCGATGGCCGCGGACAAGCATCTCAGGTTCGTGGTTGAGACGCTCAATGAGGATCAGTCGATACAGACCGACGGCACCAAGCTCCGGCAAATGCTGGTCAATCTCCTCTCCAACGGAATCAAGTTCACGGAGAAGGGAGAGGTCACAGTTGGCTGTGCCGTCAACAACAGCATCCTGGAAGTCCGGATCGCCGATACCGGTGTCGGGATCGCGGCAGCGAATATCGAAGACGTTTTCGAGCCCTTCTGGCAGGCAGAGCAGACAGCGACGAGAAAGACCGGCGGCACCGGCCTGGGTCTGAGCGTAACCCGTAAGCTCGCGCGTCTGCTCGGCGGCGACGTGACTGTCGCGAGCAGAATGGGAGCAGGAACGACCTTTCTTTTGACCCTGCCGATGAAGGCGCCCGTCGGCGAGACAGTGCGACGGCGCGACACGCCAACCACGCCAGCCGGGCCGGCTCACGCGCTTCGGGTCTAGCTCGGTCGTTTTCCGGCCAGCCCGTTCATCAGTGCGGGAATCTCGTCGGACAGCTCTCTTGCAAGGAATCCAACTGCTCCCATTCGCCGCTTGAGCCGGTTTCCGGCAGCACCGTGTAGATAAGCAGCCCACACCGTGGCCTGATCCAGTGGCGCCCCCCGCGCGAGGAGTCCCACGAGGATGCCAGCGAGAATGTCTCCGGAGCCCGAGGTCGCGAGTCCGACTTCTCCCTCTGAGTACCGGAACACTTCGCCGTAGGGCGTGGCGATGAAGGTCTCAGGCCCCTTCATGGCGACGACCGCGTTGAGATCCCGGGCAACCGTCATGGCGACGCCGCGCGGATCGGCCTCGACGGCGGCTTTGGTGTCGCCGGTGATCCTCGCCATCTCGCCAAGGTTGGGCGTGAGAACGACTCGCGTCTCTCCAGTGAAACGATATCGCCCGCCGCGCAGCGCGCTCAAGGCTATCGCGTCGATCACGAGTTGCTTGTCGGCGACGCGCCCGACGAATTCGTCCATGAAGCTTCGAATGGCGTCCTCGTTCAACATTCCCGGACCCACTAGGATCGCATCCGCGCCATGCGCACACTCGACGGCCCGCGCACCCGCCTTCCTGCCTAGATGGCCATCGCCTGTCTCGGGGAGTGGGAACACGCGCGCTTCGGGTAGGGCGACACCGAGCGATTGAGCAGCGACACGCGGTCCGGCGAGCTGGAGCTTCCCGGCTCCCGCGCGCAGAGCGGCGACACCGGCGAGTAGCAGCGCGCCAGGTATCTCGGACGAACCGCCAACCACCATCGCCACGCCACGGTCTGCCTTGTCCGCATCCACACTCGCCTGCGGCAGCGGCCAGCGCCGGAGAAGGGGGGCCGTGACCGCGACTGACCGCTTGCTAGCGCGCGCCGACACGCGCGTCCGGTTCCGACGTCACGGGAGCGCCGCCCTCCTCGAGAGGCGCGACGAAGTTGAAGAGCTTGAGACGGAGATTCCCTCGCGGACCGAGCGTCTCATCGTGCTCGTAGAGCGTTACCGAACAATTGGCAATCTCCGCCTTCTTGTCGATGGCCAGTAGCTCGACCTCCGTAAGATGCTCCAGAACGTAGCGCATGCAGAGGACTACCACGGCGTGACAGACGATGAGCACGCGCTCGCCGCAATACTCGCGGGAAATCATCTCGGTCGCGCTGCGCAGGCGAAGAATGACATCGCACCAGCTCTCTCCGCCGGGCGGCCGATGATAGAATTTGCCGAGCAGGCGGCGAAACTCCGCCTGACCGGGGAACTGATCCTTGATTCCCACTGCAGTGAGCCTGTCGAGCACTCCGAACTCCCTCTCGCGGAACCGCTCGTCGACGATGAGCGAGTAGGTATCCTCGCGCATGCCGGCGGTCTTCACGAGCAGACCGGCAGTATCCCGGGCACGGAGATAGGGAGAAGTGAGCACGATGTTCGGCCGCGTCTCCGGCGGCAGCGCACCCAGCCAGCGTCCGAGCGCAATGGCCTGGCGCTCACCGAGCTCCGAGAGCGGGACATCTACATCCCGGATGTCGATATCGATCATGTGATGGCCCGCCTCCACCGCCGCGTCGCGAGCGACATTGCCCGCCGATTCGCCGTGACGGACTACGTAGAGTAGTTCGGGCCAGATCTGAGTCGGCTTCACGCGCGGAAACAGGTCAAGGAGCGTACCAGACACGAAGTCGCATTTCAGATGACAACCGGTGGTGCGAACCTTGTAACTGTAGCGGCCATGAAATCGATGCCGGACCAGCACGATCCGGATTGGCCCAGATATCCGGAGACGGTTCTCGACTTCGCGACCACACCAAGGGTCGAGATCGACCTGCGCGAGATGCCATCTGAAGGTGCGATCGCGGCGCTGAAGGCGGCAGGATTCGATCAGCCCTTTGCGATCATGACGGCGTTCGATCCGCGAGGCGAAAACCTGTTACCGGCCGAGAACGAAAAAAGAAAGCAGGAGCTCGACGAGCGGTTGCGCTCGAATGGCTACAGGTTCGCGCAGGTCGACTGCTGCTCACCCGACAGATCACACTGCGAGTGCAGCGTCGCCGCGGTAATGCCACAGGAGAAAGCTCTTGATCTCGCCCGCGAGATGGGGCAGGTCGCGATTTTCTGGTTCGACGGCGAGCGTTTCTGGATTCTCGGCGCGCTCGCCAAAACCGACCCGCTGATGCTGCCGCGGAACTCGTAAAAAAAAAACTGCAACTGAAGACTACCGGCCAGGGGCTTCGGGCGGGGCGGCTAGGGGCTACGGGGGTACAGACCGGGATGATTGGTGAGCAAAAAACCGGTTGATAGGTGAGCTGGCCCTTTGGCGGCATCACGTTTGGGCATCCTCCGGGAGGTGCCCATGCCGTGGCGAGAGAGCTCACCAATGTCG
>JALYKM010000236.1 GCA_030774785.1 Gemmatimonadota bacterium | reverse complement strand
CCCCGCGAAACCTGCCAGACGAGCCAGCGCGCGACGGCGTTGACGATGAGCGTGATGATGAAGAGGATCGCTCCCACTGCCATCAGTGCTGAGAGGTGGAGATCGTTCGTCGCCTCGCTGAACTCATTGGCGATGAGCGACGCCATCGTATAGCCCGGCGCGAACAATGATGCGGAGATCTCCGGGCGGTTTCCGATCACCATCGTCACCGCCATCGTCTCGCCGAGCGCTCTGCCGAGGCCGAGCATGATCCCGCCGATGATACCTGATTTGGCGTAGGGAACGACGGCGTCACGGATCATCTCCCAGCGTGTCGCCCCCAGCGCCAACGCCGCCTCGCGCTGCGACCTGGGCACTGCCATGAGCACTTCGCGGGAGACGGCCGAGATGTACGGCAGCGCCATGATCGCGAGGACGACTCCGGCCGCCAGCATGCTCGGTCCGTAGGCAGGTCCGGAGAAAAAGGGTGTCGATCCCAGGTGCAGCCGGTCGCGCAGGAACGGCATCACGTTCTCGCGCAGCATTGGCAGCAGCACGAAGATCCCCCACAGCCCGTAGACGACGCTGGGAACGGCGGCGAGGAGATCCACCAGAAAGCCGATCGGCTGCCGCAGCCACAGCGGAGAGAACTCCGAGAGAAAGATCGCGACGCCAATCGCCAGCGGCGTGGCGATGATGAGCGCGACGGCGGAGGAGACGAGGGTGCCGTAGAGCGCTGGCGCGGCTCCGAACTGACCGGCGCCCACATCCCAGTTGCTCGATGTGACAATGGAGAGCCCGAGCTTGGCGAAAGCCGGCCAGGCGGCAGCGAAAACGGCGAGTGCAATCGCGATCACGAGCGCGGGAACGATCAACGCGCACGCAGTGGTGACTATCTCGTAGATCCTGTCGCCGATCGCCGCCTCGTGAACGCGGAGACGGCGCCGATCCTTCTGTACGGCCTCCGCCAGTAGCGCGGTCACTTCGTGCCGGTTAGATCGATGGTCTTGAGTCTTGCACGGACATTGGAAGCCATGTCAGCGGGCAGCGGCGCGTAATCGAGCGGTGTCGCTTGCTTTTCGCCCTCTGTCAGAGCCCAGTTGAGAAAATCCACGAGCTTCTTGCCTTTGACTGCGTCCTTCTCGTGCTGATAGACCAGAATCCAGGTGAAGGACGAGATTGGATATGAATCCGGGCCGGGCGCATCGACGATGGAGATTCGGTAATCGGTGTTCGGAGGCAGAGTCTTCGCTGCCCCCGCCGCCGCGGCGGTGACAGCGGGAACCGACGCCGCGATGAACTGGCCCGCGTTGTTCCTGATTGCCGCTACAGGGAGCTTGTTCTGCTTCGCGTAGGCTAGCTCGACGTAACCAATGGCCCCTGGCGTCTGCTTCACCTGACCCGCGACACCTTCATTCCCCTTGGCGCCAAGCCCGACCGGCCATCTCACCTCTTTTCCCTTTCCAACGCTCGTGTTCCAGGCGGGAACTGCCTTGCTCAGATAGTCGGTGAAGATGTAAGTCGTCCCGCTCCCATCCGAGCGGTGCACGACCAGAATGTCGGAATTGGGGAGCGCCAGACCAGGATTCAGCGAAGTGATCCGCGCATCATTCCATTTCTTGATTCGTCCGGAGAAAATGTCGGCGATGACCAGAGGCGTCAGCTTGGTCGGGGTGTTCAGTCCGGGAAGATCGTAAGTGATGACAACGGCGCCGAGTACGGTCGGGATGTGCAGGATAGGGCCGCCTTTCGCCTTGGCCATCTCCTCGTCGGACATGGGACTGTCGGAAGCGCCGAAGTCGACGGTGCCCTCCGACAGCTGTCTGATCCCGCCGCCCGAGCCGATCGATTGGTAGTTGATCTTTACCCCGGTGAGCTTCGCGTACTCGGAGAACCACTTCGAATAGAGCGGATAGGGGAAGGTCGCCCCCGCTCCGGTAAGATCGACGCCCTGGGTCGATGCGGGAATCGAGCTCGACCCGCCCGGGTTGTTCGCTCCTTCTTTGCCGCAGGCGATCGCGAATAGGATGAGGCTGCCAAGCCGCGAGAGTCTCACTGGAGCGCTCCTTGGTTTACGGGTCGTCTTAGGCTGTTCTTCTATGGATCAAAATTAAAGCGCCCCCGGCAGGTCACGACCGACGCCAGGTAACGACATCGTCACAACCAGTCGGGGGCGCCGGTCAAGGGCGTTGAATCAAGCCACTAGAAGTTCGCCACCAGGTGCAGGAAGTAGGTCTTGGTAGCCGCCGCGACCGCTCCGGAGTGCGGAGTCTGCTCCTGATAGTCGAGGGACAACGCCGTCTTCTTGTTGAGGTCCCAGGTCAGGCCGCCGATTACCGTATTGACGTAGCCGGGGGTATCAGTGTTCGGCTTGAAGCGGTCCCACCGGGCGATCACTCCCAGGGGGAAGGTGGACTTGGCGTTGAGGAGCTGGAACGGCTTTGCCGTCACGAACCCGGCAAGGAGCCGGCCGGTGCTGTCGATCTCGACGCGGGGCGACAACGCAGTGTTGGCTCCGCCCTCCCTCGCGTCTTTCCGAGTATCCCACTCGGCGCCAACCGAAAGCCGCGGGTCACGAACGCCCACGAACAAACCGGACCTCGTACGCGGCATAGAAATGCCTATCGGACCAATCTGTCCGGCTCCGGCGGCAGCGAACTGACTGCCGACCGCGCCAACGTAAGTCCATCCGGTCAGTGCAAAAGTCTTGATGACCTTGTTGCTGGAGCCCGAGAGCGGCGTAAGAGAGAGCCGCGCCGCGTAGTCTTTGAAGCGGTCGGTCTCGCGCGATGTGTAGCCTGGCCCGTTCACGACCGTTGCGTAGAGCTCGCCGAACTTGTTCGGGAGTGTTAGGAGCGTAGCGACCCCGGCATCTGCAGAGGAGAAAAAGCCGGCGCGCTCAACCGGTGACGTCGAGATCCAGCGCGGCCAGAACGATTCGACGTGGTCGATCACGACGTTGTGGAGCAGGCCACCGCGGACGACCCCGTTCCACCCTGCACTCTTGAGATAGTCATATTGCAGATAGGCGTACTTCGCGCGAATCACCCAGCCTCTGTAGAACGCATCGTTCGGCGGTGTGGTCTGCTGAAAGACATCCGCGGTAATGCGGATACTCGCGCGGTCACCCGCCGGCATTCTGAACGTGAGGTAGGCGCGCTCGATATCGAATCTGTTCGTCGATTTCGCCGCGCCAGCATCGCCACGGTACTGGAAATTCGCATACAGGACTCCCGAGAAATCGACGGGAATTGATACACTGGCTGGTGGCGGCGCAGCCTGGGCGGGCTTGGTTGTGTCGGCAGGCTGTTGCGCGAGAAGCGCGACAGGCGCCAACAGAGCCGCGATCAGAACGGTCAGTGTCTGCTTCATCGAGCCTCTCCGATGCGTGTGTCAATGCTCACTTTAATGGTCTTCAATCTGCTTTGAAGAGCCGCCACCATCGCCGGGGGGAGCGGAGCGTAGTCGAGCGCTGACGCCGACTTCTCGCCGTCCTTGTACGCCCAGCGGAGGAAGTTGACGAGCTTCGCGCCCTTGACGCGATCGGGCTGATTCTGATACACGAGAATCCATGTCATCGACGAGATCGGATATGAATCCTTGCCCGGCGCATTCACGATCGAAACGCGATAGTCGGTATTCCTGGGGAGCTTCATGGTGGCGGCCGCGGCCGTCACCGACGCGATCGAAGGCGTAATGTACCTTCCAGCAGCGTTGCGGACGTTGGCGTACGCCAGCTTGTTCTGCTTTGCATATGCCAGCTCGACGTAACCAATCGATCCCGGCATTTGCTTCACCTGTCCGGCGACACCTTCGTTGCCCTTTCCGCCAAGACCAACGGGCCACTTGATCTCCTTGCCCTTGCCGAGTGAGCTCGACCACGCCGGACTCACCGAAGACAGGTAATCGCTGAAGATGTAGGTGGTGCCGCTGCCGTCCGAGCGGTGAACCACGAGAATGTCAGAGTTGGGAAGAGCCACCCCGCGGTTCTGTGCGACAATCCGCGCATCATTCCACTTGGTGATCTTCCCGGAAAAGATGTCCGCGATCAAATCGCCGCTCAGATTGAGCGGGCGTTTGAGACCTGGCACGTTGTAGGTCATGACGACCGCGCCCATGACGGTCGGGAAGTGCAGGACCGGTCCGCCCTTGGCGGAGGCGAGCTCCTGATCGCTCATCGGGCTGTCAGAAGCGCCGAAATCTACCGTTCCTTCCGACAGCTGCCTGATCCCGCCGCCAGAGCCGATCGACTGGTAGTTGATCTTCACTCCGGTGCGCGTTGCGTAGTCGGAGAACCACTTCGAGTAAATGGGATATGGGAACGTCGCGCCCGCTCCGGTGAGGTCCACGGACTGTGCGGAAACGGCACCTGCGAAAAGCGTTGCCGCCGAGAGGGCGACAGCAATGCTACGAACGGTTTTGATCACTTATGACTCCGTGAGAGGAAGTTTGTCGCACTCAAAGGTCTCTCAGGCATGTCACGGGTAGTCACACGGGGCGTAAAGGCTTTGTCACGACTGAGCGCTGGCTACCCCGGCGGGGAAGAAGATTCTGATCGTGGTGCCGGCTCCCACGACGCTGTCAGCTCGCACCGATCCGCCGTGGGCTTCGACCAGATGCTTCACGATCGCGAGGCCAAGGCCGGTGCCGCCAGACTCGCGGGACCTTCCTCTGTCGGCGCGGTAGAACCGCTCGAAGATTCTCGGCAGATGCTCCGGTGGAATACCCGTGCCAGTGTCATTCACGATCAGCGCAACTCCGCTGTCTGCCGGCGCTGTTTCGATTGTGACACGTCCCTCTTCGCCGGTGTGCCGAAGCGCGTTCTCAACCAGGTTCAGCAGGATCTGCTCGAGAGCCGTCCGATCTGCGTAAATGATCTCCGCAGCGGGATCGATCC
>JALYKM010000235.1 GCA_030774785.1 Gemmatimonadota bacterium | reverse complement strand
GCACGTTGTATTGCTGCGGTGTGATTCCGTGGGGCTCCATCACGTGGGCGAGGCTTCGCTTCATGGCGTCGGCGGTTCGCAGAAGGCCCAACGTCGCCTGCTGCTCGCGCGAGCGAAAATTCTCCTGAGGTTCCTGTTCAGACGCCATAGTTCCAGTCTATTTAGCGCCGGAACGCCGAGCAAGCAATTGGAGGCGTTCGCGGCCGGAAGTCTGCAGAACGCCATTTCCGTCGCTTTCACGAGCGGCGTTCGCGTTAGATTTTGTCGGACGCCGGGGACCGACCTTTTTCAGTCCATTGCGTGTATTAATGCGGAATCTGGTTCGAAACCTCTCCAGGAGCTTTCGCGTGAAGAAGAGATTGGCCTTGGCAGCGTCAACTCCACCGCCGAACGCCCGCAAGGCGCGCCGTCTCGCGTTTTTTTCGCTCCTGGCTTCCGCCTCGTTCGTCAGTGGGTGCTCCGATTCCTCGGGTCCCAGTGTTGGACCGCTCGCATCACTGGTCATTCGCAGCGGAGATACTCAGGCGGCCTTGGCGGGCACGACGCTCCCAACGCCAATTGTTATCGTGCCGACGGACGCTGAAGGCCGCACGATTCCTGGTGAAACTGCGACATTCGCTGTCATTGCTGGCGGCGGAACGATCTCGAACACGACTGGCCAGATGAATTCTGACGGCAGCATAACAGCCCCGGCCTGGACACTGGGCAAGAGCGCGGTGCCGCAACAACTACAGGTAACAATCAATGGGAAGACGACGATCATCAATGCGACTGTACAGACCGCATATACAATCGACATACGGTTCTTCGGGCGCGCATTGTCGGCCGCTCAGCAAGCGCTGTTCACCAACGCCGCAGCACGACTCCGTGCCATAGTGGTGGGCAAGCTTCCGCTAGTCGATGCGACGGGGGCCGATCCCGCTAATTGCGGCGTCACCGGAGCTGCTCCCTTGGCTGAGACGATAGACGGCGTATTGATTTACGCGTCCATCGACTCGATCGATGGGTCGAACAAGATTCTGGCGGAGGCCGGGCCTTGCTACATCCGTGAGAGCAACGGACAGCCTGACTTTCGCACCATCATCGGCATCATGAAGTTCGACTCGGCCGATATTGCTAGTCTCGGCGCTTCCGGGAGCCTACAGGAAGTCATCACACACGAGATGCTGCACGTGCTGGGATTCGGCGCATTCTGGGATTCAACCGCGATGAACTTACTGATCAACTACGGCACGCCGAGCGTTGCCTACGTTGGAACTGGAGGCATTGCGGGGTGTCGCAGCATCGGGGGCACCATCACCTGCGCTAATTCGGTTCCTGTCGAAGGCAGTCAAGGCGGGGACGGAACGCTAAATGGGCATTGGCGCGAAACCACATTTGCAAAAGAGCTCATGACCGGATTCCTCAATACCGGAACCAATCCGCTTAGTGCGATGACAATCCGATCTCTTGAAGACCTCAACTATACCGTCGATGCTGCGGCAGCGGACCCGTATACTATCCCCGGCGGCAGCTTCCGAGCGTCCAGCAGCGTGACCGCTTCGCCAACGCCGGGCAAGTGGGAGCGTCCCATCCGAATTTCACCCAGAATACTCCCGACTCTGGGTCAGGCGGCAAGTATGGGGAGGAAGTAATGCGAGCGCTCTACGCCTCGTTGGCCCTTCTTGCTCTTCCCGTGACAATAGCCTGTCGGCCGTCGTCGAGTGCGAGAAATGACAGGGCACTTGCGGATACCACTTCAACGAAAACGCCGGCACTCGCCCCAGCACCGAGCGACACTGCTGCCGCGACACAGGCGGCTCCTCAAGGCGGCTCGGCGGCCTCTGCTACCGGATCGAGGATGACCGTTCGATCTTCGAGCACAACCAAGTCAACTGCCAGCTCCACCGGTAGCCGTGCCAATCGTGCATCGCCAGACTCTGGCATACTGGGCCGCGACAGCATAATCCGCTTTCCCCATCGAACACTCCCGACCGCCAGTTCCACCTCCACGCGCAGATAGAAAAGTTTTGCCGAAATGAGGCGACTTACTCTTTTAGGGCTCTTGTTCGCGCTCGCTTGTCACGGCTCGGATGGAATTGGACCGATATCGGTCTCAAGCGACCTGAGCACGATGAACATTGGCGAGGTGAGGGTATTCACTCCCAATAACCTCGATGGCGGCCTTCGCTTGCCGGAGGGTTCTTCGGCGGGCGAGTACATCATTGTTGTGGCCAACACCAGTTCGCAGCACGACGTTGCAGCCGATTATGTCGTGGAGGCTGATGCGCTCAGATCGGGCACGCTCGGCATTTCCACGGCGTCGGACTTAAAGAGCCAGTTAACCTCGCTTGTGACTCACGCGAACGTCGCGCAGATACGCCAGGAGGCGCTGGACAACAAAGTCCGGGCGTTTGAGCGCTCCGGTCTTACTCTGCGTTCGCCTTCGGGACCGTTCGACGCGTCGAGGTTCTCCGTCCGTCGCAGCGCTCAGGTCGAAGCGACGCCGGTGCCAAACGTTGGCGACATCATCAATCTCAATGTCCCCGACGCGTCGACGAGCAATCTTTGCAACAATTTCTTCAAGACACAGGCAACCGTTGCGTCAGTAAGTCGGCGCGCGATTCTCGCAGTCGATACTCTGGACGGACCACCGCAGCTCCTGTTCACGCAGGCCGTGCTCGATTCGATTACGCAGGAATTCGACAATATCACGTATCCGACAGACAGCTCGTACTACAACAATCCGACGGACATAGACTCCAACGGGCACATCATTCTTCTCTTCACTGGCCAGATCAACAAGCTGACACCGGCGGGTCAACAGAGTTTCATAGGCGGTTTTTTCTTCGCCGGAGATTTCTTCCCGACGACCGGGACTCAACCGGGAACCTTCTGCCCGGAGAGCAACGGCGCGGAGATCTTCTATCTGCTTGCCCCGGATCCGACTGGAAGATTCGGCAACGTTCGTCCGACCAGCACGGTTCGTCAGGGAACCCGAGGCACAATTGCTCATGAGCTCCAACACATGATAAATGCGGGCAACCGTTACCAGAATTCCGCGGTCAGCAGCTTCGAATCGACGTGGCTCGACGAGGCTCTCGGGCATTTCGCCGAGGATGCAGTCGGTCGGGTTCAACGCGGGTTTACGGATTTGCAGACGCTCGCGTACAATGACATTCTGCCCTGTAACACACCCTGCTCACAGGCCAACGACTTCAACGCATTTTTCTACCAGAATCTTGCGCGCCTGACTTATTGGATGATTCTTCCGAATGCGTCTTCGCCCATGAGCACGCTCGCCGACACGAGCTTGGCCACGAGAGGGGCGGCGTGGGCGATCCTTCGCTACTCCGCAGATAACCTTTCGGGCGGCGATCCTCGTGGGTTGACACGGAGACTTGCAGCCGGCCCCGACACGGGAGTCGCCAACTTGACCCGCGCCACGAATTCACCGGTCGACACTATAGTAGCTGGCTGGCTCGTATCGATGTACGCCGACCACACCGGGATAGCGGGTCTCGATCCAAAATACCAATACCGTTCCTACAACTTCCGGAGTGTGATGCCGCCAGTCGCCAGGGCGCTGCTCCAGACGCAGACGGCAACGTATCCGTTGCGAGTCGTCTCGATTGGGACAGGTGACACAATTACGTCGACCAACCGCTCGGGTACGGGGAGCTATTATAAGCTAAGCGTAGTCGCGAGCGACGGTGCCAAGAGCGTAAAGATAGTCAGTCCGACGCCGAACAACGTTCTCAATTGCTGCATTCAGATCGACAAAGAATGGCGGCGGCGCCTGGCCTATCCAGGTGCTCATATCTACGTTTTGCGCGTTCAATAACCGGACTCAAGCGTCGCGCAGTGCAGCGATCGGCGTCTCCCTGAAGACGTCTCGGCCGGCGAGAAGCCCGATGAGAAGGGTGAGCCCAACGACGACTACCGCAATTCCCGCAATCGGCGCCAGCGCTGGAGCGAAGGGCGTCTTGAAGACGAAGCGCACGACGGCCCACCCGCCGGCGAGAGAGAGGAGCATCCCCGACAGCCCGCCGAGGACGCCAAG
>JALYKM010000234.1 GCA_030774785.1 Gemmatimonadota bacterium | reverse complement strand
CGCGCTTGAGCAGCGCGATCTGACCCTCGTGATAGGTGTGGTGCTGCAAAAGGCCACGGATCACGGTTCCGACGGTGAGGCCGGTCCCGAGAGAGGGATCGCGCTGGTCGCCGATCCAGCGCAGGAGATCGTCGGGCTCGAGCGAGTCGACGGCGCGCTCGAGGTCCTTTTGCGCCGCGGCGAGATCATCCTTCGTCGACTGCCGTCATGGTGTGCTCCGTTGCCTTCGTTCACCGGCGGAAGTCTTTTCGCGGCTCGACTCGCTTGCGGTCCGCTCGCCACGCATCGAGCCGATGATCTCTCCAAGAAGCTGAACTCCACGCGTTAGCTCCGCCAGCTCGCTCCCGGGTAGCCGTCTGACGGCGGCCGCAAGCTTCTCGACGCGACGCGCTCGCCCTGCGGCAAGGACGTTCCGTCCTTTTTCGGTCGAGCGAATCCGTGTCAGCCGTCTATCGCGCGGGTCACCGATGCGTTGCACGAGGCCGTCTTTCTCCAGACCGGTTACGATCCGCGTCATCGTTGGCGGCTTGACCTGCTCCGCGGCGGCGAGCTGGCCGAGCGTGAGTGGTCCGCCGAAGACGACTACGGAGAGAGCGGAGAGCCGGGGAGCCGACAGCCCGCTGGCGTCATCCTCCTTGCGCAGCTGGCGCAGGAGGTGAATCGCGGATGAGTGGAGCTGGTCGGCGAGCGCTTCCGCTCGCCCTTCAAGCTTCCGGGACGTCACTCATCAAGCCGACGACGTTGCCTTGTCCATCGCTGAACGAAGAGATCCAGATCTCGCGCCCATTCATGCGGGCGATGACGCGCGGCTCCTCAAGGGTCTTCGCCCCGGAAGACTTGATCCTGGCGTGGGTGCCGTTGATGTCGCTGACGTCGTAGAAGAGAACACCATGCTGCTCCTCACCGTCCTTACCCTGGCCTTCGGGGCCGGCGAGCATCAATTGCACGCCGCCGCAATCGAAGAATGAAAGGGCCGGAGGAGCGTCGAACAGATGCCGGATGCCCAGCGTGTCGCGATAGAACCGGGTTGCCTCGCCGATGTCGCGCACGGGGAGGGCGATCTGCCTGATCTTCGAAAGAGCTACTGTTTCGGTTGCCATAGGAGCCTCGCTGCTGGAGAGATCGTTAGCGCAGCTAACGATACCTTTGCCTGCCTCTCGGCGCAAGGTCTTTGGCGGCGTAGAGCGGCGGCGTCGAGATTGAAGCGCGATCTGGACGCCGCCTCAGTCTGGTGGCGCGACCTTCTTCTTCTTCGGCTCGGACTTCAATTCCTTCTCGACCATCTCGCCCAGATCGCGCAGCGTCTCGATATCCTCGTCACCGAACTCGCGCGGGAGCTTGTCCATGATGCACAGCGTCCCGACACTGTGCCCCCCGGGCCCCATCACCGGCTGTCCCGCGTAGAAGCGGATGTGCGGGGCGTCGAGCACCATCGGGTTCTGGGCGAACCTCGGATCGAGGACCGCATCTTCAACCACGAACACCTCGGGGGAGGTGATCGCGTGGCCGCAGAAGGAGAGGTCGCGCGCGGTGTCGGCGATCGCCAGGCCCTGCCTGGACTTGAACCACTGACGCTCGCCCTCGACAAAGGAGATTCCGGCGAACGGCACGTTGAAGATGCGCTGCGCCATGCGGGTGATCTTGTCGAAGCGCTCTTCGGGCTCTGAATCGATCGCCGCGCTCAGACGGAATTCAATGAGGCGCTCCGCTTCGTCCTGTGGGATGAGCGGACGCATCACCTCTTCCGTTTCCGCCCACAAGCCACGGCTTCTCATCACGGACGTCACGCGCGAGCGGAATTTTCCCGGGTCGATCGGTTCGTGGAGCACGTCGTCCACGCCCTGCGACAGGAGATCGTTGCTCTCGGTCTCCGAGCCCGCCGGCGCGATGACGATGATCGGTAAGTCCACCAGGCCAATCACCGTGCGCGCGGCGTGAACGACCTGCCGGCCGTCGAGGATTGGCAGCCTGAGCCCGACGACCAGCGCATCGGGCGGGTCCTGGGCGAGGATGCCCAGGGCGGCAGCCCCATCGTTGGCGATCTGGACGTTGAAGCGGGCTTCCACCAGGATGTCGTTGAATCGCATCCGTTCGGCTTTCTCACCGACTGCGAGCAGGATCCTCGGCGGCTTCGCTACCCCATCGGCGTCGAGGTCCGGGAGGTACTCCGCGTTGACGCGCGGCGTGTTCGTGCGCGGGGTGCGACGGCGCTCGAAGTCGGTGTACGGAATAACTTCATCCGCGGTCGTGTTGCCTTCCGCGATGTGCCAGAGACCATCGTTGTCGAAAGTGTGCAGAGCGCCGGTGCGGAGCGCGTGGGCGCGGATCTCGTCCGCCTGCTTGCCCGTCGTGATCATTCCCCGCACCTCGGGAGTGATCTCCAGAAATTCAATTAGTGGCAAGCGGCCGGTGAAGCCGGTGAAGCCGCATTCGGCGCAGCCCGTGACCTTCACGTGCCTCGCTTTCCCGAAGACGCGTTGCTGCGCGGCGCGAACCATCGGGTGCAGCTCCTCGATCGGAGCCTCGTATCTGCAATGAGGGCATACGCGGCGGACGAGACGCTGCGCGGTGACACCGATCAACCCCGCCGCGACGCGGAATGGCTCGACGCCGATGTTGGAAAGGCGGGGGATCGCGCCAATGGCGTCGTTGGTGTGCAGCGTCGAAAGCACGAGGTGCCCCGTCATCGCCGCCTGAAAGGCGATGGTAGCCGTCTCCTGATCGCGGATCTCTCCGACCAGGAGAACGTCAGGGTCCTGGCGAAGCACCGATCTGAGCACGCCGGCAAATGTCAGTCCCTGCTTCTCGTTCACCTGCACCTGGTTGACCCCACTCAGGCGGTACTCGACCGGGTCTTCGACGGTGACGATGTTGACCGACTCACCGCGTCGGGTATTGAGAGCCGCGTAAAGCGTCGTCGTTTTTCCGGATCCTGTCGGACCGGTGACGAGGAGAATCCCCTGCTCGCGCATGAGCAGCGCCTTGAATCTCTCGAGGACCTCGGGCATGAAGCCGAGGGTCTGCAGCGAGACCTGGACCGATTTCTCGTTGAGCAGACGCATCACGACTTTTTCGCCGACGCGCGTCGGGAGCACCGACACGCGTAGGGCGACTTCGTCGCCGCCAACGCGCACTTTCGCTCTTCCATCCTGCGGGCGGAAGCGCTCGGCCACGTCGAGGTCCGACATGATCTTGATGCGCGACACCACTGGGCCGACGCCGATGAAGCGCGGAAGAACCATGATGTTCTTGAGCAGACCGTCGATGCGGAAACGAACCAGCGTCGACGTCTCATCGTGCTCGATGTGGATGTCCGAAGCGCGGAGCTTGATCGCGTTGGCGATGATCGCATCAACCAGCTTGATGACCGGCGCGTGCACGCGCGCCTGCGCCGCCTCGTCCTGCTCCTGCTCCTTGATCTGCTCCACGCCGACGGCCTGATCGAGCTTCTCGATCAGGCCGTAGATCATCGCGTCGGGCCGAAGCGTCTCGGAAACCAGCTTGTCGAGCACTCCTGGCGGACAGAAAAGTGGCGTCACTTCGCGACTCGTCGCCCAGCCCACGCGCTGGATCGCTTCCTGGTCGAGAGGGTTGGCCATGGCGAGCCAGACCATGCGGCTGTCCACCTTTACCGGCAGGACGTTGTGCTCCCGGCAAAGCTTCTCAGGGAGGATCTGCATCGCGTTCTTGTCGACTTCGCTGGGATTCAGATCGACGTAGTCGATTCTGAAAGCTTCCTTGACGACCTCGGCGATTTCCTTGAACGACAAGACATCGCCGTCGATGAGCGCCTGGGCAACGTACGGCTTCTGTTGAAAACGCCACCGCTTGATCAACTCGGGCGTGACCCCGGGCATGGTCCCTACCAGGGAGACCAGCCACTCATCCTTGAAGCGGAATTTTCGCTCGTTGGTTTGCGGGTCAGCAGGTATCGTCATGGCTTCCGGTGGGGCACTAGCTCCTGCTGCTCTGCATAGATGGCAGGCGGCCTTAAATGACTGTTTCTACCTTCCGAAGATAACACGTCGGCGGTACGGCGAGCGCGCCCTACGCGGAGGCTTTTCAGCAGCTAAAGATGCTCCCGCAGAGACCCAAAAAAGGGCCGCTGTTGGCTATTTGCTAAACATCCGACCATACTTTAGGCCCCGTCCAACCCACAGCAACGAGGCCACCATCCGCAACAAGATCCTCAGCCTTCTCCCCCCTGGGGAGCTAGATACTGTGCTCGACCGCACAGAGATGGTGACGGTCCAAGCGAAGGAAATCGTATACGAACGGGAAGAGCCCATTACTTTTGCTCATTTCCCGGAGGACTGCGTCATTTCGCTCGTCACGGAGCTCGAGGACGGCGATCAGGTCGAGGCCATGACGGTCGGCAACGATGGATTCACGGGCCTCGCGGTCTTCCACGGACTCTCCTCATCGAGGCTCAAGGCGTTTGGGCAGATCAGCGGTAATGCGCGGAGGATCGCGGCCGAAGATTTCCGGAAGCTGGCGGCCGAGTGCGCGGGCCTCAATCGGCTGCTGCACCGCTACAGCCAATTCGTGTTCGAGACGGTTTCGCAGTCGGCGGCGTGCAACCGGCTTCACGTCATCGAGCAACGGTGCGCGCGGTGGCTGCTGATGTCTCAGGACCGTGTGGGCCGCGACCGGTTCGACCTCACCCAAGAATTCCTGGCGGAAATGCTCGGGGTGAGACGGCCAGGGGTGACGGTGGCGATGGGGAATCTCGAGAAAGCGGCGCTCATCGCTCACGGGCGCGGGAACATCACGGTGGTGGACCGGGCCGGACTCGAAAAGGTGTCGTGCGAGTGTTACCGGACGGTCAGGGACCGACAGGCGAAACTCATAGCTTAGGGTTCGAGGCACAAGTCTGGCTTAGCATCCAGACATGGATCCGCGCCGCACAGTGAGTCTTTCCACGCGAGATGTCGTCCGCGTTCTCGCGATCATATTCGGGTTCTACATCGTCATTCGACTGCTCTGGATTGCGCACCCCGTGGTGTTCCTGTTCTTCCTCGGGGTGCTGTTCGGGCTTCCACTCGCTCAGGGAGCGGATTGGTTCGAGGCGCGACGAATTTCCCGCGGTCTCGGCGTCGCGATCATCCTGACCGTCTTCCTCGGCTTGCTCACCGGCGGCGCCGTGGGCATGGCACCTATCCTCCGCACGCAATCGGGGGAG
>JALYKM010000233.1 GCA_030774785.1 Gemmatimonadota bacterium | reverse complement strand
ACGCTGCTCTGCAGCCGCACGAGCTGGACGTGCTGCGACTCGATCCTGTCGTGCAGCTCTTCGAGGCGGTGGACGAGTCCCTTGTCGCGCAGAGCGAGCAAATGCAGGTACTTATACCGCGCCACGAGCTGCCCGACTGATTGAGCAGAGAAAAGCACTTCCGCGGAATAAAGCGGGCCGCGCTTGTAGATCTCGATAAGCCGTCGTTGCAGGACCGCACGCTTCATTATCGCTTCCCGCTCCGAGCTGCTCAGATTCGCGGTCGTTGCCTGCACCTCGTCGGTGATCGCCACGAGCTGCTGGTCGAGCGAATTCACCATCCGTGCCGTCGCATCGTGCTGCTTGTCGAGCAAGTTCACCTCGTCGGCAAGCTCGTGCGCGGTGTTCTGGAGACCGCTCATCTTCTTCTCGAGCTCGTCACGCTCGGCGCGGATGCGGGCCAGCTCGTCGCGCTGCGCCCTGATCCGCGCTTCGGCGCTCTCGGTTCGCTGGCCCGGCAGGGGTGACACCAGCAAAGTGAGGAACGCCAGGACGAACGATGCGCGCCTCAGATGCGGCGTAAGTGTCTCCCGACGGAAACGAGACTTCCTATCACTCCCATGAGCGCGCCACCGACGATTCCGACGAATACCATCTCACGGTCGAAAAAGATCGTCTGGATGAAATACTCGTTGACGACGCGGTTTGCTACCCACACGAACACGAGCGCCAACAGGCCGCCGAGCACGCCTTTGACGAGACCGTCGATGAGGAACGGAAGCCGGATGAACATGTCCGTCGCGCCGACGAGACGCATGATGGAGATCTCCTTCGCGCGGGCGAGCACCGTCATGCGGATGGTGGCGCCGATGATGATTACCGCGACGGCGCCGAAAGCGACGCCAAGCGCGATGCCCGCGATCGTGGCGATGTTGCGCAGGCGGTAGAGCTTTTCAACCCACTCTTCGCCGTATCGCACATCGTCGATGAAATTGTATGTCCTCATGCGGTCGGCCACCGATTTCACGGTGGCCGGGCTTCGCATGCCGGGGCGCAGGTGCACCTCGATAGAGGCGGGAAGAACGCCAGCCTCGAACACATCGGCGAACTCACCCATCTCCCTTCTTGCCCGCTCGAGCGCCTGCTCCCTGGAGACGTAGTCGACACGGGCGACTTCGGGGAATTCGCCGATATCCTTCATGGCCGCCGCGACCGACTCGATCTCGGTGCTGTCGCTCACGAAGGCGCGAACCTCCACGCGCTCTTCCACCTGCTCGAGCGCGCGACGGATGTTGATCGCGACGAGCCCGAACAGTCCGAAGGCGAACAGGGAGAACGCGATCGTGACGATGCCAAGCGCACTGAGGAGGGGCGCTCGACGGGAAGCCGTGAGCGCTTCCCGGACGGATCGCACCTAGATCCTCCCCATGGAGTCGGTCGGCGTGTCATTCTCCTCGAAGGGCTCATCAGGGGGCCTCGCCGACGCCGGCGACTCGGCGGAGTCGAACACGAGCCGCCCGTGATTGAGCTCGATCGTTCGATAGCTCGAGCGGCGAACGAGATCGAGATCGTGCGTCGCCATGATGACCGCGGTGCCGGATCCGTTGATGTCGCGAAGCAGCTGAAAGACTCCGCGTGTCGCGCGCTCGTCCAGATTTCCGGTCGGCTCATCGGCGATCAGCACGAACGGATCGTTGATGAGCGCGCGCGCGATCGCGACCCGCTGCTGCTCGCCGCCGGAAAGCTCGCGGGGATAGCTCGTTGCTTTCGACGAAAGGCCGACCTGTGTGAGGGCGCGAGCGACCTTGGCGCGGATAGTCGCCTTGGGCGCACCCGTCACCTCGAGCGCGAACCGAACGTTCGCTTCAGCGGTCCGATCCTCGAGCAGCCGGAAGTCCTGGAACACGATGCCGAGCCGGCGGCGAAGCTTCGAGATCTCGCGGCCGCTGGCGCTCTTCGAGCTGACGCCGTTGATCCAGACCTCTCCCAGACTCGGTTTGTCGTCCATGTAGAGCAGCTTGAGTATCGTCGTCTTGCCCGAGCCGCTCGGGCCGGTTAGAAAGACGAATTCACCCTTCTTCACATGGAAGGTTACCTGCGCGAGGGCGACACCCGATCGGGGGTATTCCTTGGCGACTTCAGTGAGACGGATCATCGTTACTGCTGAAGCGCCTGCTCTATGTCGGCTATCAGATCTTCCGCGTTCTCGATTCCGATGCTCATGCGGAGGAAGCCATCGGGGATGCCGATCCTCTCACGCTCCTCGGGCGTCATGTGCTCGTGGGAGCTGTACCGCGGCTCGATGACGAGCGAATCGACACCACCCAGACTCGCTGCATAGGTGAAGACCTGCAGCTTCTTGACGAATCTGACAGTTGCCGGTCCGCCTCCCTTCAGCTCGATGGCGAGCATCCCCCCGAATCCGTCGAAGAGCGTCTTCGCGATCTCGTGGTCGGGATGATCGGGTAGGCCCGGGTAGTGGACCTTCGCGATCTCCGGCCGCTTCGAGCACCACTCCGCGACGCGGATGGCGTTCTCGTTCTGGCGCTTCACCCTCACGTCAATCGTCTTGAGGCCGCGCTCGAGCAGCCAGCACGCGAACGGATCGGGTGCCTGTCCCCAGACGGTCATCTTGCGGCGCACCTCGTCGATGAACGGCTCGCTCCCGCAGACGACGCCCGCGAGAATATCGTGGTGACCGTTCAGGTACTTGGTGGCGGAGTGGATTACGACGTCCACGCCGTGCTCGATCGGACGGAAGTTGACGGGGCTCGCAAACGTGGAGTCGACGACGAGCGCGATTCCCTCGGAGTGGGCCAGACTTTGAAGCGAGTTCAACTCGATCACCCGGCACGTCGGATTTACCGGTGATTCGAGGAAGATCACGCGCGTGTTCTTCCTGAGAGCCTTTCGCCACCCACGCGGCTCGAGGGGATTCACGAACGAGACCTCGATCCCCATGCCGATGATATCCTCGGTGAACAGCTTCCTGGTGCCGCCATAGATCCACGAGCTCGAGATCAGATGATCGCCCGGGCGAAGAAGGGCGAGCATGGCGCAGGCAGTCGCGCCCATGCCGCTCGAGAGCACGAGGGCCGACTCGGCTCCTTCCAGCATAGCCAACCGCTTCTGCACGACCACCGCGTTGGGGGTGTTGCCGTAGCGCGTGTAGAGCAGGCCCTCGCTCGTCCCCGTCTCCTGCACGTAATTCACGGACTGCACGAGCGGCGAGCTGACCCCCATACCAGGACCTCGGGGTGAGGCTCCGCCATGAATTGCCGTGGTCGACAGGCCCAGCTTACGTGTCACATCTGCCACGGGCCCTCCTATCCGAGGTTGCGTGTGCTGCGCCCGGCGTCGAAGTCGTGCTTGACGACGCGAACAATCTCCGTTGGAGCAATCCCCGCGATATCACGGGCTATGACGTTTCCGGGGGACACCGTACCATCGAGGACGAGCACGGCCAGCTCGTGACGCCTGGGACCGTAGACCCAGACCAGCTCCCCATCTTCGAGCAGCCGCTTGAGAGCGTCGGACGGATGAAGCCGCACCAATGGTCCCCGTTCCGGGTCACCGGCTCGTGTAGCGATGTACTGCGCGACCATCAGCCCGGGCTGGAACGATTCCGTTATCAAGAGTCGAGTCTTATCGGCTGCGAGGGAACCGTGGCGCTGCCTACGGCGACGTATCCGTTGTCGTACCGGATCACGAGCCGGCGCCTCCACAGTGTGTCCAGCATCCGCTCGGCGTCGTCGCGCGAGAGTCCGATTGCGTCGGCGACGTCGGCGCTGACGCCGGCACCCAACCGGGAGATGATCTCCCACGCTCTTCTCTCCTCGACATCCACGATCCCGACGAGGCGCGAGCCCCCGTCAGCATGCTGGGTCACCAGCGCCAGCTTGTGCCGCTCGAGTACGGCCTCGATTGCGTCCATGTGGGACTCACTGATTCCGCGAAACACGAAATACACTTCCTGGCGGGGAGCATCGATGCTCACGTATTGGAGCAGCAGCTTGGCGACGATCTCGTCGGCGCACGAAAAATCGAGCAACCCCACATGGGAGAAGTCGATGACGGTGAGGGCGCGATCGCCGATGCGATCGAGCTCCTGCTCGATCTCGCAGCGCACCGCCGCGCCCGTGGGACGCGTGACGAGATTCGAGTACAGCTCACACACGCTCTTCCGGAGTATCGAGCTGACATCGATATGGTTTATCATGCGACCCGCTCCGGAATTGTTATCTGCACCTGTGCGCCTGGAAAGTACGCGAGGTTTTCGACCAGCGGTTCGTCCTCGTCCCAATCGCCCTTGGGAAGCACGGCGATGCGAGCGGTGCCGCTGCGGATCGAAAGCTTGCCATCCCAGTTTCCCACAAAACGCCTCACTCCGGCAAGGCCTTGACCGCGGCCGGGGTCCCTGAACCGGGATGCCCCACGCATCACCGTCTCTTCGAGGGCCTGTCCGTCGTCCCACCGGTCCTTTCTCTGAAACCCGGGCGCTGACTCGAGCGATTGCCTGAATCCGATGCCCGGATCGCAGACGGCGATGACGACTACCTTGCGGCCCCCAAGCCGGACGCGCCAGGTGTAGGTCTGGACCGCAACCCAGCCGCCACGGCCGGCATGCTCAACGATATTCTGGCAGACCTCGGAAAGCGCCATCGTGAAACGCATCGTGATCTTCGCGTCGAGGTTCAGATTCTTGACGAGAGCGTCCTGTGCCCGCTGCTGGATCTTGTCGACTACATCGTGAACGTCGTCGCTCTTGGAGATCGAGGTCACTTCAAGAAGCACGCTCGTCTCCGCCGCCTTGGTGCTCTTCACCCGTCCCTGCAGCTCGTACAGCTCTGCGGCGTGCTTGAAGAAATCCATTCGCGACCAGTAGCTGCTGAC
>JALYKM010000232.1 GCA_030774785.1 Gemmatimonadota bacterium | reverse complement strand
CCTGCTTCTCGACCGGCACGATCCCTCTCGAGTGAGAGCCCGTTCGCGCGAGCCGATTCTGAAGCCCGAGGCGCCGTACGAGCGCGAAGGATTCTTCGGCAGTGTCGTGTTCACCTGCGGCGCCCTGGCCGACGGCGATCTGGTGCGCGTTTACTACGGCGCGGCCGACGGCGTCACGGCTGTCGCCGATCTGTCACTAAAGGAGATTCTGTCGGGACTGGCGGAGGCGTGAGCTTTGAGCTGGGCATCAACTACTGGCCGCGGCGGAGCGCGATGTATATGTGGGAGGAGCTCGACATCGGCGAGGTGCGCGAGGATATGATGCACATCGCCCACCTCGGCTTCGACGTCGTGCGCGTGTTTGCGCTTACGAAGGATTTCCTTCCCGCACCGTCGACTGTTGACGCCGGCATGGTCACTCGGCTGACGGAGGTAGTCCGCGCAGCAGCGGACGCCGGGCTCACAGTGGTGCCAACGCTCATCGTCCTCAACATGAGCGGCACGATCTGGTGGCCGGCGTGGATGTTGGACGATCAGGGGCGCCCAGCCGACCTTTTCTCGGATCCCGCGATTCTGCGCTCACAGGCGCTGTTGGCGCAGACGTGCGCGGGCGGCTTCGCTGGGGATGCCGCGATCCGCGGGTTCGACCTCGCGAACGAGATCGATGACGCCCAGCGCCCTCGGTCGCGGGAAGCGGGCTCTAGCTGGGCCTCGATGCTTGCGAACACCATCAGGGTAGCCGCGCCGGGTGCGCGGATCCGGATCGGAGCGCACCTCCCGTCGCTCACGACCGAGAACTACCTGCGAGTAGACGATCTCGGATGCATCGCCGATGAGGACGTAATGCACGCTTATCCGCTGTACTCCGAGTTCGCGAGTTCCTTCCTCGATCCCGAGCTGGCGCCGTTCTCGTGCGCGCTGACAGCTGGACTCTCGGGAACGGGCCGCCGTCCACTGATGCAGGAATTCGGGCTCTGCACCGCTCCGCCCGGTTCCACTGGGTGCACAATCACCGACGATTTTCTGGGACAGCCGAGCTCGCAATACCTGGCGTCGGAGGAGGAGCAGGCGACGTACTACGAAGAAGTGCTCGATAGATTGCTGAGGACCGGCGCTGCCGGGGCCTACGCGTGGTGTTACGGAGACTACGACCCGCGACTGTTCGATCGACCGCCGTTCGCGTCGGCGGTACGTGAGCGCACATTCGGGCTCGTTCGCGCGGACGGGAGCGAGAAGCCGGCAGCCGCCGTATTCAGGAGATTCCGGCAGCGCCGGGACGACGGCACTCTGGTGCAGTCAGCGGTGCCTCTTGTGCTGGATGTCAGCGCCGACGAGTACTATCGCACACCCGCGAAGCACTTCGGACGCCTCTATGCAAAATGGGTAGCGGAGAGGCCTTCATGATCGCGCCGCTCGAGCGCCTTGCGACGAACCCGCTCATTCGCCCGGGCGATATCTCGTTCGTTCGAGCCAGCGGAACATTCAACCCTGGGGCAACGATCGACCGCGCGCGCGACAAGGTCGTGTTGCTCGTTCGGGTGTTCGAGGAAGCTGCGCGCAGATCGTTTCTAGGCCTGGCACTGTCATCAGACGGGCGGCGCATCGATGAGATATGGGATCGCCCCGCCGTTGCGCGCGACGCTCCGTACGAACAGTGGGGCGTCGAAGATGCTCGCATCACGTATCTCGAGGACGACGAGCTTTACGCCATCACTTATACCGGATACTCACGTGACGGGCCGCAGGTGTGTCTGATCACGACCGACGATCTGCTTTCGCCAACACACTACCGTCGTCACGGCCCGCGCATCTCCGGGGAAAACAAGAACTGCGTGATCCTTCCGGAGAAGATCGACGGCCAGTACGTGATCCTCCATCGGCCGATGCCACGAATCGTATGCGTCAGGGTGTCCTCACTCGAAGAGGAGTGGCCGGCAGATGGCGTAACTCTGGTTGGCCCTCGGCCAGATACCTGGCGAAGCTCCCGAGTCGGCGCCGGCGCTCCGCCGCTACGAACGGACATCGGTTGGGTGTTGCCTTTTCACGGCGCGACCTCCATCGAAGAAGGGAACGTCTACTCGATGGGATGGTGTGTGCTCGACCTGAAGCAGCCGGAAAGAGTTCTCTACGTGTCCGATGCGCCTGCACTGACGCCTGAAGCGCCGTATGAGATCGAGCGCAATGAGATTCCGCAGGTGGACATGGCAAACTTCAGGACGGGCGTGCGCGTTGTCTTTCCACAGGGTTTCATCGAGCGAGGGGAAGATTTCCTGGTTTATTACGGAGCCGCTGACGTAACCGTGGCGGCGGCATCAGTCAACAAACGCGAGCTCATCTCCTCGCTCGGAGAAGAGATCAGACTGAATAAAGGCGGTGTACCCGTGTGACTGCCAGTCTGATTGCGCGACGGGGGTCGATCACCCTGACGCTGATTGCGCTCGCTGGAATTCCTGCTGGTTGCCGTCGCCAGGCCGAGTCCATCCCGGTGAGTCGAGGTCCTGCCCCGCTGGCGATCCGGCTCGATCACCTGCGGCACCTCGGCCTGAACGCTGTTGTGAAAGGGCGACCGGTTCGCGTAGTCTCGCTTTACGCGGAGGCACCCGATTATCGGCCCACCGGCTCCCCGGCGCGCGACGGATTCGAGGGAATCGCCAGCGTCGACGATGCGGCGCGCGCGGCAGTCGTCTACCTGCGCGACTACGAAGTGACGGGAGACGTGCGCTCGCGCGATGAGGCACTTGGATTGCTCGCCTTCATCACCGCGATGGAAGAGGACGACGGAGAGTTCGTCAATTTCATCGACTCCGCCGGTCGCCTGAACCGAAACGCACCGAGCAGTCGGAAGAGCATGTCGTACTGGGCGGCGCGCAGCATCTGGGCACTGGGAGAAGCGGTGCGAGTACTTGGGCCCCGAGACTCGACCGCGTTGAAGAACATCCGCCCGGTGCTGGACCGCGCCGTCTCGCGCATGGGGCGTGAAGTCGAAGCGGGACGTCTCATTGGTGGCTCGACTACGGCCACCGCGGAAGCGTTGCTCGGTCTGCTCGCGTTGCAGCGCGCCGAGCCCTCTATGACCCTCGTGTCACTGGGACAGCGGACTGCCGACTTGCTCGCGAAACGTTCGGCGGGCACAATGTGGACCGCGCCTTGGGGGGCGCATGTGGACGGTCCCGGTGCCGTTTGGCACGCGTGGGGATCCCGAGTCCCTGAAGCGCTCGCCATGGCTGAGAAGACCCTCGGCCGTCTGGAGTACGCGGCTTCGGCCAGAAAGGAAGCGGACGGCCTGTGGGGAAGATTCCTGCTGGCCGGACGAATTCCTTCAGAAGTGGCGCCAGATGGAACAGTGACCTGGTATCCGCAAATCGCTTACGGCATCGGCCCCATCGTTGAGGGATACCTCGCGCTGGCAGAGGCGACGGGTGAGCGGCGCTACGCGGTGTTTGCTGGACTGGCCGCCAGCTGGTTCCTGGGCGCCAACTCCGCGGGCGTCAGTGTGTACGACGAGAAGAGTGGTCGGACCTTCGACGGGAT